>QMIW01000101.1 GCA_024434165.1 Chloroflexota bacterium
TTCATCCACCGCCTCCAGCAGCGCCTGTTTCTTTTCCCCGGAATGATCGTAGTAGGGCCAGACGTACTCCCGCACCAGCCGCGCCATTTCATCGTGCAGCTGGAGAACTTTGTGCCCTGCGTTCCCCTGGCGGACTTTGACAAAAAAGTACCGCTCCAGGTTGGAAATAATATCCTGCCGGGTTACAGCCGGGTCGTCCAGCCCAATCAGTTTTTTCTCGATCAAGTGCCGCAGGAAATCCTCGTCGAACCGCCGCGTGACATACGCCATGCAAAGCAGCGTATCATAGACGGGGCGGCTTATCCGTTTGCCGGCGCCGGCATCCAACTGTTCCCTCTCGGCAAGTTCGCGCACTTCCATCATCAACCGTTCTTCAAACCGGTCTGGGGTCAACCCCTGTAAGCTGCCGCCGCCCAGGAGGGTGCCCAGCCAGCGGAACACCATCTCCAAACAGAGAGGATTTCCATTGGTAACCTTCCTTATCCATTCGATCTCACTTTCATGGGAAATAGGCGCAGATAAGCCCGCTACTCTTAGAAGATCTTCCAACGGGTCAATATAATTAAGTTTAAACTGATCTGTTATTTTCCAATAAAGTGCTTCTACCTCCTCAAATGTAAACCCTGAAATCCTGATTTCCCGCACCAATGGATTCTCTCGATACTTCTCGATATCTTCCTTTTCCCGCCCGGCAATGATGCAAATCAACCCCGGCGCCTGCAGCCCGTCTGGCTCGCCCTTGAACAGCCAATCGCTCGCCACCCAATCCAGGTTCTCGAAGGTATCAAAGGCAAGCACCAGCGGGGTTTTCTCGCAGAAGGCTTTCAAATAGGTGTAGAATTTTTCGCTGGTATCCGTTTTGCCTTCCACCCAGCCTGCAAACGGACTGGCATCATCCTTCAACCCGGTGATCGTTTCGATCACTTCCTTGATTTTCCATTGGATTCCGTCAATATGGCGGTAATCCGTGGAGAAAAGGTCTATCGGTTCCCGACTCGCAACATACCCAGCAGCGTTTGCCTCATCAAGCATCCTCTTGAGCAATGTAGTCTTTCCAACACCCGCATCACCTACAATAAAAATGATACGGCGACCACCATACGGGTTTAGCAATATTTTACCCAACTCATATAATTCTATTTCTCGTCCGACAAAAAGACTTTGATTCATGATTAACCTTCTGAAAATACCGTGTTTATCAACTTGCTTAAAATTGGTTTACATCTCACTTACGTGTCAATCGGCTCTTCAGGTATAGATAAACCTGCCTGAGATGTCAACAAATTTGTATTCATCCCTAAAAACGGAAGGGGTGCCTCGTCAAGAATGCGACACCCCTTCAATCTTAATAAACCTACAAGATCCGAGTCTCCATTTTTCCATAATAGGATTAAGTCAAGCGCTGCGCCTTCCGGCAACCTTACAATAACTTTTTCATTTACCCATCCTGGCTGTATCACCACACTCTGCTTATCTATACTTAGCTTTTTTGACAACACAAAAGGAACGCTATTTTCAATATATTGCAACTCAAGCCCTAAAACTAATTCAACTTGCCGAGTAACAAGTGACACCCCTTCATCAGACATCATTGTATCAACTTTTTCATTATTAAAATCAGTCTTAATGTGTAATTTTCTTGCGCGACCCTTTAATGCCTTAAGTATTTTTTCATATTCTGCCCCATCTACAAAATAATCGTGATATTGAAATTTGCGTAGGTTCGGCGGCACGTCACAATTATCTAGGCGTAAAGGGAGAATAAAAATAGTATCAGGCGTCTTTTCATCGGCAACTTCTAGCGCAATTTTTATCTCCTTCTGAAGGAAACTCTCTTTTTTTGTTGATTTTTTGGAGAGGAAGACAATGATTGAATGTGCCTTTTTAAGTGCTTTCTCAATTTCATACTCCCAGTTCTGTCCAGGTAAAATGTCCTCCTTGTTGAACCAAGGCCGAATCCAAACCTCTTCTTTTAATTGCTCATAAAGTTTACGAACTCTTAGTTCGTCTTCTTTAGCGTAACAGAGAAAAACTATTAATTTGCGGGATCTAGTCATAGCAACATCACAAGAATTGTAATAACGACCTACCCCCACCTTGACCGGATGTAGTTCACGGTTTCGGGCAGGCTGAGTTTGGCGGTGGAGTTCATGGTGCGAAGGTAGAACTCGCTGTCGTTTCCGTTCCTGACATAGACCGGGCTCCCGCTTTTTTCAATGAACACCACACAAACCGTATGCCCTTCCAGTTCCTCGAAATGCAGGCGGATATTGACCAGAAACTCAACGCTCAGGTGTGCCCTCAACAGGTCTTTGAGCGCAAGCTGGAAGCCATCCACGCTCTTTTTGGTGAGGGTTTCGATATCTTTTTCGATGCCGAGAATCTGACCCTCATCGTTCACGCCGATGATCAAAATACCGCCGGAACGGTTCATGAATCCGGCTATGGTTTTGACGATTGCCAGCCCAAGTTCATCTTTGTTGATAGCCTGGCGCTTGTAATCATAGCGCATACTGGACTTAAACTCCAACAATTCGCCTTCTCCCATTGCAATCAAGGCAGGGATGTTACTCTTTTGGCTGGGTTCGGAAGCGTCTTCAAAGGTGACTGGGTTCTCAAAGACCTGTCTTGCCGCTTCAAAATCCTGCCGGTTCAGTTGATAGGGATCGTCCTGATTCCGAACATCCCGCAGGCAATGCGCTGAAACCATGAATGAGCAAAAATTCATCAGACGGCGTGGATTTCCCCTGACGATCTCAACGATGTTCTGCTCGATCTGTCCCCTTAATTCCGGTACGCACAAGGCGTCAAATCCGGCTGCGGTTCGGTCGCGAATCTCATAGTCCGGGCGGCGAAGCGCATTTAATCGCTCGCGCAGGATGCGAATCAAATCGTCTTTTTGCCATTCGAGTTTTTGGATGACAAACCCCCTGTCCTTCCTGAAGGCGGGGTCGGAAAGCACAATCTGTTCCATATCCGAGGGCAGAAAGAATTTCAATGCAAGATGATGCGTTTCATCCATCAGGCGCAGGTGGGTGAGCAGCGGGCGGATGAGGTAGTGGGCGTACTGGGGGTCGTCCGCCGATTCCATCAATTCATCCACACCGTCCACAAGTACATAAGCGGCTCTGATGCCGATGGCGGGCATAAGCCTTGCCCAGCGTTCCAAATGAAAGAGCGGGGATGCACCCACCCGCTGCTGGTACAGAACAGGCTCCCAGGAGGTCGGACGCTCGCGCGCCTCCGCCTGACCGACGAACCCTTTCATTGAATTTTCCAGCGGGGGCATATCCACCCCAAACCTTCGCAGGAAATCCTTTTGCGGAGAGGTCAGGTAGGCGGAATAAAGGATAAGATAAAAACTCAGGTCCTCAAAATCCGCTTTTGAAAGGGCTCTGATGCGGTCCACGAAGATTGGGTTTTTGGCGATCAAATCTACAAAGGCGGGCATCGCCTGCCGCATGATTTCGATGACGTGGTGCTCGACCAATATTTCAGGGGGATCGCTTTTCGCGGATTGCCGGGCAATATCCCGCACATTATCCAGCCGCACATGGGGGACGCTCAGCACATGGTTTGTTTCGCCGGATTTCGATGAACCCAAACGAGCCAGCCCGTTTTGACAGTAATAATCCATCATGACGCGGCAGGCGGTTTTCCCCGTGCCGCGCGCCGCAAACAGCAATGATGTAACCGGCGAATCAGCCTGACCGAACACTCTCTCGAACCCCCGCGGTTCGACAAAACAGGATGCAAGGAAATCAGGGCGGGCAAATTCCTCATTCCCCGCTTCCGGGCGGTCGAATGGAAAGCGTTGAAAACCGAAATAGTTTACCCACTGGCTTTCTGTGATAGTAGCCATAATGACTGCCTGCCCTATCTCACATCAAAAGACCGTCAAACAATGTTGAGTTTACAACACCTTTCCCCGAAAAGCAAATTCAATTTAGATTCGAAATGCCCGGCTTCACCCCCAACTCATCAATCAGCCCATTCAACTCCTCGTCTGTCAACCTCCTGCCTTTTCCGGCATAAGCCGTGAGCATGGCTTCGGTGGCGTTCGTGCCAAAAGAGCGTCCATCGTAGCGCGGAGTGGTTGTTATCACCGTCTTCACGCCGCGTTCCTTGAGCAGGGCGATGTTGTCTTCCGTCGTTGTGTTCGTCACTATTGTCTTGCCGCTCAGGTTTTTCGGCATATATTTTCGCATGAACAGGAAGTCGCCCGCGATCAAATCGGATTCCTCGAAATATTTCACGTATCTCGGTTCGTGTTCCGCGCCGTCGCTGCCGTAGAAGATCATGTTCATGGGGAAGTGACTGACGATGGGCAGCAGCATCCGTGCAACGCGTTTGAATGCGGGAAGCCCGTAAATGGGAAGCGGCACTCCGAGGGCGACCATCAAATCCCCGAACACGCATCGTTCGCTGACCTCAGAGACTGCCTGCGCCAGCCCAAGCCGGTCCACCGCGACAGGGATGAACGCCTGTTTGAAGCGTACTTCTCCAATCTGTTCCTTCGCCAGTTCAAAGACGCGCCGCTCGAGGGTGTGTTTGAGTCCGCGCCCGTCGCAGAGTGGAGTCTGTTTGACGCCAGCAACCAGCTTCAAGGCGGCGTGAAGCGGATATTCCCTCTGGTCGAGGCGCAGAAATAAATCCACGCCGCCCACGCCGAAGGCATCCACTTTCCCATCCAGATCCAAATACATTTGGCGGGCTTTGGCGATATCGCCATCCGTGCCGATGCGCTCGACGAGAATTTCCACCCCGTTGAGATTGACGATGACTTTTTTATCGCGTTTTGAACTTCCCAGGCTGATGCTGACCGCATGTTTCATTTTTCCTCCACCATTTCGAGCGAAATAAATTCGGCGTTACGAATGTTCTCCCACAAAGGGATTGCTCCTCTTCTCCCTCCCCACCGCCGTTTCGGAACCATGCCCCGAAAGCAGCCGGGTATCATCCGGCAAAGTGAAAATTTGCGTGCGGATGCTGTGTTCGAGCGTATCCCAGTCGCCGCCGGGCAGGTCGGTGCGACCAACGCTCCCGCTGAAAATGACATCGCCGCAAAAGCAGACCCTTTCTCCGGCGCAGTACAACACGCAGTGACCCCTCGTATGCCCCGGCGTATGGCGGACTTCAAATTCGTTCGAGCCGAGTTTGAGGTTCATGCCGTGAACGAAGTCAATCGTGGGTTCGGGACCGGGGTCAATGTCAAAGCCGAAGAACGAGCCGCCGCCGCCCGCGCGCCAGAGGACATGGTCTTCGGGATGCAGCGCCACATGCGGCAAGGGGTTGAGAGCATCTGCAATTGCCGCCGCGCCGCCGATGTGGTCGAAGTGCGCGTGCGTGTACCACAAGTGACCGATGCGCCAGCCGCGATCCTGCGCCGCTTTGAGGATGACGTGTCCGTCCCAGGATGGGTCAACGACGGCAGCTTCCTTTGTCTCAGGGTCGGCAATCAGGTAGGCATTGGTGGAGGCGGGTCCGAGTGTGAATGTGACGATTTCAAGCATGGCAAGCCTTTCAATTTATGATTGACGAGCAGCGATTTACGAGTTTTGAGTCACGGGCTGTGCGGCGTGCGGGGCAAAGAAGTAACTGGTCGTGATCGAGGCGATCATCAGCCCGATGGCGAGCGGGTAGATAAGGAACGGGTCGCGGTCGAAGATAAAGCCTGCAATCGGCGGGGAGATGATGAAAATGACCGCGCTGACTGTCTCCATTGCGCCGTAGGAAAGCCCCATTTGCGAGTCATGCACAAGCCCGCGCGCCAGCGCCAGCGCCATCGGCCGCGCCGCGCGAAACCCGCCGAGCAGGAAATAACCCAGCACGAAGATGGGCAAGCCCAACCCCTGCCAGATCAGGGCGGCAAAGGACATGACCAGAAGGTGCGCGAACAAAAATCCGCGGCGCGGGTTGATGCGGCTGAATACGAATGTCAGCACGGAATTCCCCAGCGCGCCCGCGGAGAAGACCAGCCCGGTCTCGCTCAGCGTCAGTTCGCGCACACCCTTCAGAAAGTTCGGCGTAAGCGGCTGGGATAGATACAACGCAAACATGGCGAAGGCATAGATCGCCAGAAAATTGACGAAGCGCATGTTGTTGAACAGGTTCGGCGGCGGCGCTTCGGGGTCGTGATGGTCAATCGGCTGTGCCTGGATGAAAACCAGACACAGGGTCGAAAGGATGAAGATCACGAAGGCAACCAGGTAACTGGAATTCATCCCATAACGTTCCGCGATCCAGCCGCCGCTCACGGGACCGAGCGCCATGCCCAGGTTGAACATGGCAGAGGTCAGGGAAAGCACCGTACCCACCTCCCATTTACCGCGCGCCGCTGTCACATAACTGCTGAGCGGCGAAGCCACGAACGCCGTCAAACCGTAGCCGAACAAGCCTGCAAGATACACCGGCAGATCCCTGGCAAGCCCCATCATCAACGCCGACACCGTGCCCAACAGCCATGCCGCAATCAACAGCGGACGCCGTCCGATGCGGTCCGAGAGATGCCCGCCGGGGATGTGCGTGATCGCCATGAAAAAGCCGAACGCGCCCAGCGCCAATCCCACCTGCGGCTTGCTCAACAGGAACTCGCTCTCCAGGCGAATCGGCACAAAGTTGAAGAACATCCCCTCACCCACCCCCCAAAAGAACAAGGCAAACGCAATAAAGAAAAGGTTTCGATTCAAGGTATCCTCATGATTTCATGTCATCACAAGCGCGCAGATAAAAGATTGCTTCGCCGCCCGCCTTACCCGCTTCTCGCAATGACATTGGTTATAAAATCCCGCGCCAGTTCAAAGACTTGATGACGAGCCGCGTCGCGCGTGACGACATGACCTGCCTCGACCACATACGCCTTTTTTCTGTCCGGCGCATTGACCAGCCCTTCATAGATCCGCTCCATGTTTTCGGGCAGGACGTATGTGTCGTTCCTGGAGTGAATCAACAGCGCGGGTTTCCTCACCAGCGGCAGGGCGGCTCGCATTTCCGCCAGCAGCAGTTTCAACTCCGCAACCGCGCGGACGGGATTGCGTGGATAGGAAATGTGCTCCTTGAAGGCTTCCTTGTCAAACCATGAAGCGCCGGGAGCCTCAGCGGATTTCGGCGCATATCGGACAAACCTCCCATACAGCCGGATAAACCAGACGGGATAATTTCTCGGGTCGCGCGGCAGCGAATACGGCGTGGACATCGCAATCACGCCCGCTGCGTCCAGCCGGGTGGACATCAACAACGACAGCGCGCCGCCCATCGAAAGCCCCGCAAGGAAGATTCGGTCGGTCACGCCCGAAAGCAGGTGAAAGCCGTCTTCAACGGAATCAGCCCAATCGGTCCAGCGCGAGGCGAGCATATCTTCGGGAGTCGTGGCATGTCCCGCGAGTCGAATCCCCAGGCAAGTACATCCCTGCTCGTGAAGATATTCCCCCATCCAGCGCATTTCCTTCGGCGTGCCGGTGAAACCATGAATAAGCAAAACGCCTGTACGCCCGCCTGGGAAAAAGAAAGGTTCGGTTGTCGGAATGATCTGGGTCACGCCCTGATTATATCAATGAGCCCGCGCAGCCCCAGTTCGTACGAACGCCAGCCGAAGCCCGTCACCCTGCCTTTGCACACCGCCGAAATCAACGACGTGCGGCGAAACTCTTCGCGCGCATACACGTTCGACAAATGCACCTCGACCACCGGGATTTGAATCGCGGAGACGGCATCGCGCAATGCAACCGAGGTGTGCGTGTACCCGCCGGGGTTGAAGACCACGCCCGCCGCCCACGCGCGCGCATCGTGCAGGGCGTCAATCAACGCGCCTTCGTGATTCGATTGCAGGCAGGTCACTTGCGCGCCGAGTTCTCTTCCCAGCGCGATCATTTTTTCGTTGATATCGTTCAACGTCAGCGAGCCGTACACGTCCGGCTCGCGCGTGCCGAGCAGATTCAAATTGGGACCGTGCAGTACAAGAATTTTCATCGTTCCTCTCTTCATGTCATTGCGAGGAGCGGCAGCGACGAAGCAATCTTATCATTGTGTTGGGGATTGCTTCGTGGCGCTGAAAGCGCCACTCGCAATGACAGATTCCAAATCATCCATGCGCACATCCGCCAACTCCACCCTGCCAATTTCAACCGGCAGCGCAAACCGGATGGACTTCGCATTCTTCTTTTTATCCACCCGCATTGCGCGGATGATTTCGTCTTTTGACATTTCTTCGGGGATGCGGATGGGCAATCCACACGCTGTGAGCGACTCTTCGACCGCCTCGACCAACCCGTGAGCCGCCAGCCCGACCTGTGCCGCGTACCCCGCCTCAACCGCCATGCCGATGGCAACCGCCTCGCCGTGACGCAGTTTGAATCCGCTGACGAGTTCCACCGCGTGACCGACGGTGTGACCCAAATTCAACGCCGCGCGGATTCCTTTTTCGTAGGGGTCGTCTTCGATGATTCCCACCTTCACCGCCATTGCGCGCTTGATCACTTCTTCGAGGTTGGCTTTCACCCATTCCATGCCGCGCCTGCACAATGCAAACAACTCCGGGTCGGCGATGACGCCATGCTTGACCACTTCCGCCATGCCGGAGCGGAATTCACGTTCGGGCAAGGTGGAAAGCAATTGCGGATCAGCCAGCACCAGCCGGGGCGGGTGGAACGAGCCGATGAGGTTCTTCCCTTCGGGCAGGTCGAAGCCGGTCTTGCCGCCAAGCGAGGCATCCGCCATCGCAAGCAGGGTCGTTGGGACGGCGATCCAATCCATGCCGCGCATGTACGTGGAGGCGGCGAAACCTGTCAGGTCGCCGATCACGCCGCCGCCGAGGGCAATGACCGTGCTTTTGCGGTCCAGTCCGTTTTCGAGGAAGGCTTTCCACAAGTGCGAGACGGTTTCGAGGTTTTTATGCTCTTCGCCGGGTGGAATGATGACGGCTCCGACATCTTCCCCGATGGTTTGCCGGATTTTTTCAAGGTGGAATTGCGCCACATTTTCATCGGTGACGATGATCGAAGCCGGGCGGCGGGATAAATTGGAAATTTGTCCTACAAGCACATCGTATTCCCCCATCGCAGAGAGATGATGCCGCCCCAGTGCGACCTGCGCCTGATGTGCATTCTGCTCGGCGGTTTTCCCATCCACGTGGATTTTCAGCGGGAAGGAGTTGTAGTGCTCCCTCCGCGTTTCGAGCAATGCTGAAAGTTTCGATACCAAATCTCCCGCAAGCAGGGGGCGTTGGTTTGAGTCTTTGCCGAGTCTTTCCATCAGGGTATCTATTTTCGCCGCGAGCAGAATCACTTTGCCTGTGCTCTCAACAAAAGCGCGGTTTTCCTCCCGCAACAGCGCGCCGCCGCCAAGGGCGATGACGGATTCCCTCACCCCTTGCCCCTCTCCCTGAGGGTGAGGAGTCGGAGCGAGGGACTTCAACGCGGCGGTTTCCAAATCACGAAATGCCGTCTCGCCTTGAGTCTCCATGATCTGTGAAATGGACATGCCTGCCTTCGACTCGATGACGCGGTCGAGGTCAATGAACGGAAGTTTGAGTCTCCGCGCCAGGAGTTTGCCGATGGTGGATTTGCCCGTGCCGGGGGGACCGTAGAGGAAGAGGTGGGTCATAAGGGATGAAGGATGAAGAAGTATACAAGTAGACAGGTAGACAAGTAGGCAGGTATATAGTAGAGAGGTAAACAGGTTGAGAGTGTGTACCTGTGTACCTGTTTGCCTATTTACCTGCCTGCCTTCTCATTCCCAAAACACGCGCGGGAGGTTGTCCATTCGCAAATCTTCGAGCGCGGCTTTGCGGAGGGATTCAAATCTTGGTTTCATTTCGTTCAGCGAGTCGCCGCCGAGTTTTTCGAGCAGGGCATCCGCCAGCACAAAGGCGACCATCGCTTCGAGGATTGGCACAGCGCGCGGAACGGGGCAGAAGTCGGAGCGTTCATATCGGGTGGGGGCTTCGCTTCCCGAAGCAAGATCAACCGTCGGCTGGGAAAGAAGCGTGGTGGCGATCGGTTTCATGGCGGCGCGGATGACGATGGGCTGTCCGTTGCTGATTCCACCTTCGATGCCGCCCGCTCTGTTGGTCGAACGTTGAAGGTTGAAGGTTGAAGGTTGAAGGTTGATCGAGTCTTGCGCCTGTGTGCCGAGCCGTCTTGCGTTTTCAAATGCGTCACCGACTTCGACCCCCTTGATGGCTTGAATACTCATAACCGCCATCGCCAGCCGCGCTTCGAGACGCCTGTCCCATTGCGCGAAACTGCCGAGACCCACCGGAACGTTGAGCGCGACGATTTCCAACACGCCGCCGAGGGTGTTTTTGCCGTGAATGACCTTTTCGATCTCGTCCCGCATCTTCTGCGCGGATGATTCAACCGGACAGCGCACATCGGACTCTTCGGCACGGGTGAAGCGTTCTTCGTAGGGCATCCCGCCAAAATCGGCTTGCACTTCGCCAATGGAGACGACATATCCGCCGACGATGATTCCGAACTGGTCGAGAAAGTGTTTGCAAACTGCTCCAACGGCTACGCGCATGGCGGTTTCGCGGGCGGATGCGCGTTCGAGAGCGGGGCGCAGGTCTTTATAGCCGTATTTGACCGCGCCGGTTAAGTCGGCATGACCCGGACGCGGCGCAGTCATTGGCTCGATGGTTTTGCCTTTCCATTTGATATGATCCGCGTTTTCGACCAGCATGGCAATCGGCGCGCCGGTGGTCTCGCCGCCCATCACGCCGCCGAGGATTTGCACCGTGTCCTTTTCGATCTTCATGCGCCCGCCTGAGCCGTATCCATGCTGGCGGCGGGCAAGTTCTTTGTTGATGATGTCGGGGGTCAGCGGCAAACCGGCAGGGATTCCATCCAGGATTGTGGTCAAAGAGGGTCCGTGTGATTCGCCAGCAGTGAGAAAACGCAGGGGCATTTGGGTCTCCAGTCGTCGGCAGGAAGAAGCCAGTGATCGGTGATCAGTATTCAGTGATCAGTATTCAGTGATCAGTGATCAGTTTGCAACAGCATTCCATAAGGCTTCGCGCGGCGGGTTGTGTCCAGTCCAAACTTCAAACGACAAGGCGGCTTGTTCGATCAGCATACCGAGTCCAGTGGCGGCTTGTAATCCCTGGGCGCGAGCGCTGCGGACGAGTTTGGTTTCGGACGGATTGTAGACGAGATCATAGATAATAACATTGGAAGGCAATGACAGATTTTCGGGGAGGGGGGATTGATCTATGTTGGGCGTCATGCCGAGGGGGGTGGTGTTGACGATGAGGTTGAAGGTCGAAGGTTGAAGGTCGAAGGTCGAAGGTCGAAGGTCGAAAGAAGCGGTTCGTAATTGATGATTAGGAAATGTGTCGGCGAGTTGGCGGGCTTGTTCGATTCTACGCGCGGCGATGACGACGTTCCAACCATCGTTCGCCAAAGCATACACCACTGCCCGTGCAGAACCGCCCGCTCCGAGAACCAGCGCCGATTTTCGATTTACGATTTTCGATTTGCGATTTTCGATTTGCGGCTGGGTTTCGGATAAAAAACGATTGAGGGCAGACAGGAATCCTGGCGCGTCGGTGTTATCGCCGATGAGTTTGCCTTCGCGCAGGTAAATGGTGTTGACTGCGCCGATGGCTTGGGCGGCGGGGGTGAGTTTGTCGAGAAACCCGATCACCGTTTGTTTGTGCGGAATCGTGACGTTGAGTCCGTGGATTTCTCCGGCGCGGACACGGGCAAGGAGGGATATTAATCCTTGCTTGTCATCGGGAGGAATGGGGAAGAGGGAATACTCCCCATGCAGTCCGCAGGTTTCGAGGGCGGCGGCATGAATTTTGGGCGAGAGGGAATGGCTGAGGGGAGAGCCGGTGAGACCGAGGCGGTAGAAGAGATTTGTCGTTTCTGGCATGGTGAGTGTTGTATGGTTTGCGACTGAAGTCGCGGCAACCATTGCAAAGCCGGCCTTTGCCGGCTAAGTAGTCGGTCATAAGTTTTTAGAAAACAAATTCCTGCTCATGCCGCCGTCCTCGGCGGCGGGGACGCCGCCGGGAGCGTATTTTTGTAAAATT
>QMIW01000006.1 GCA_024434165.1 Chloroflexota bacterium
CGCGCTCTTGTTTGCGCCCGACTTGAAGTCGCCCAGCTGCAGCGCGGCGTTGTTTCCGAAGGGGCTGACGTGGCGGACATCCACCAGCAGTTTGCCGTGTGTGCTGAAGGGCAGCGTGCCGCTCTTGCCTGCATACTTGAACTTGAGCGTCACGCCGGTGATGACGGCGTTGGCAGGCAGGGTCGTGTCGAACGACAACATGGCGCGATACTGCTTGTTTGCGGCATCATCTCCCACGTTGAGGGTCGAAGCGGTGTTGTTCTTCGTCCCGCCCACGCCGCTGGTCTCGGTGGATTCCAGAATCCAGCCATCCTGCGAATCGGTGGAGATAAGAGTCAGAGTGGCGGAATTGACTTCGTATGCGCCTATATCGCATTGGATTCCAAACGGGCGCGCTATACCGCGCTGGTCGGTGGCGGGACAGCCGGAATTTGTTCCAGCATCAATCGCCGGGCTGCCCGCACTGAGCGCCATGGTTTGGGTAAAACCGCCGTTGTTTGCCAGCGCGCCCAACATCGGATCAGCGTCAAGATTACCTTCGCCTGCATAGCCTCCCTGTACGATGCTGTAGGTGACGACGGGGGCGCTTGAATTCGTATCAACGATTTCGCCTCCTGTGTTTCCATACATGATGCTATTGCGAATCGTTGGATTGCTGGAACCGTTGTAAATCGCGCCGCCGGCGGTATTGCCGCTAAAGGTCACGTTGGTCAGGGTTGGATTGGCGCCAAGGTTTTGCATCCCGCCGCCAAATGCGGCGGAGTTTTCGGTAAACGTCACGTTGATCAGGATTGGATCGCAGACGATATTGCGCATCCCGCCTCCTGCAGAGGCGGCAGAATTACCGATAAATGTCACGTTCGTCAGGATTGGAACACTGCCATCCGTGTTGTACATTCCTCCGCCCATATTGCTGGCGGTATTCCCGCTGAAGGTCACATTCGTCAGGGTCGGATCGGCATCCTGGGTATATACCCCGCCGCCCAATGCGGCGGAGTTTCCGGTGAACGTCACGTTGGTAAGGGATGGAGTGATGTCTATATAATTGTACATGCCGCCGCCCTTGTCGTTCGCATGGTTGTTGCTAATAATCAGATTTGACAAGGCAGGGCTTGCACTTGTAAGAATAAATATCCCGCCGCCATTTCCGTTGCTACCGATGCCCGTTGCATTCCCTCCTGTGATGGTGAAACCATCCAAAACCGCGGTGTTGAGCGTGGATGAAGCATTGACGACGTGATAGGAGTTGTCACTCATATCATTCGCCGTCCCAATGTCACCGCTCAAGATCGTCACGTTGGCTGCCGGGTCTCGCTCCGAGAGGGAGGACTCTGTGCCGGCAAAGCCGCCGTAAACCGCTACGCCGTTCTTGAGCGTGAAGGAAATGAACCGCTGCGTGGTTGTGGTCGGCTTGTACGTTCCGGCTGCCACCCAGATCTGGTCGCCGCTGGCTGCCGCGGCAAGCGCGCTTTGCAGGTCGGTGTAAGCATTCGTCCACGAAGTACCGTTGTTGGCTCCAGCGGCGTCGTCATTTACATAAATGATCCCCGCCGCGTGCGCAGGCTGGGCGGGCGCAGCCGCAAACAGGCTTGCCAATACGCTGGCAAAAACAATAAGATGAACAATACGATTAAACATGGGTTACTCCTTTTCTAAATCTTGCCCCACTATACAAAATCCGCCGTTGAAAATGTTGACATTTGTTGCACGTTGCGGAGGTACCCCGGTACTGGGTTTCGGAAGGGATTCGCGTGCTGCAAGCATGGATTAAATCTCTAATTTTTGGCTGGCAAACGGGCGCGCCTCAGGTAAAATTCTTTCATGGCAGAGCAAGCAAGCGGTCTCTCGCCCCGTGATTTCAATACCTTCGGCGAACTCCTGCGCTTCCTGCGCGTCCGCGCCGGGCTCTCTCAACGCGACCTGGCAGCCAGGGTTGGCTATCACTACAGCCACGTCAACCGCTTCGAGAAACAGCAGCGCGCCCCAGACCGCGCCACGCTGCTGGCGCATTTCATCCCCGCGCTGGAGATTCAGAATCAACCCGAATGGACGGAACGCCTGCTGGAACTCGCCGCCCAGGCGCAGGAAGAAACAAAGGAGGGTCAGCCAAAAACCGAATCCGTTTTCAGCGGAAAAAACGAATACCGGCTGCCCGCCAGCCTGGGAGCCATGATTGGACGCGAACAGGAAACCATCCTGCTCGCCAAACTGCTGCTTCAGGAAGATATCCGCCTGCTGACGGTCATCGGTCCGCCGGGTGTGGGCAAGACGCGCACCTCCCTGCATGTTGCGGAAAAAATCGCGCATCATTTTTCGCACGGGGCGGTCTTTGTCAACCTTGCGCCGGTCGCCAAAGCCAGCCGCGTGCTTTACACCCTGGCGGACACCCTCGGCTTGGTGGAGACCAGCGCCGCTCCCAGCCTGCGGATGCTGCAAAGTTTTCTGCGCGATAAAAATCTGTTGATCGTGATGGATAACTTCGAGCAGGTGCTGGATGCCGCGCCGCACATGACCGAACTGCTGGGCGCCGCGCCCGGAGTCAAAATGCTCATCACCAGCCGCGAGGCGCTGCGCATTCAGGGCGAACGTGAATTTCCGCTTGCGCCCCTGCCGCTGCCCGAGGATGTCCATCTTTTGGAAGAATCGCCCGCGGTGCAATTATTCGTCCAGCGAGCGATTGCCGTCCAACCAGACTTTCAACTCACCCCGGAAAACGCCCCGCTCGTGATGGAAATCTGCCGCCGCCTCGACGGGCTTCCCCTCGCCCTGGAACTTGCCGCTGCGCGCATCCGTTCGCTCAGCCTCGCCGACATGCTCGCCCAATTCGACCGGCTCTTCGATTGGCTCACTCGAGGGCGGCGCGACTCGCCCGCCTGGCGGCAGACCCTGCTCGGCGCCATCGAGTGGAGCTACGGCTTGCTCACCGACCCGGAACGGACTCTGCTTGCCCGCCTTGCAGTCTTCTCCGGCGGGTGGACGCTGGAAGCCGCAGAAGCCGTATGCAGCGATGAACGCCTCCTAAAAAAGAACAGGGTCGTGGACCTGCTTTCACAATTGGTGGATCGTTCCCTCGTCGTTTCAGAGCCGCATTTGGGAAGAGCGCGTTATCGCTTCCTGGACACCATTTTTCACTTTTCGCTTTCCAAATTGGAAGAATCTGGCAAAAAGGAGGAGTTGCGGGACCGTCATCTGGATTATTTCAGCGGATGGGCGGAAGCGGCGAAGGCGCGGCTCGAAACCGCACCCCCGCTGGAATTGCGCGGGCAGATGGATGCGGAGGGCAACAACATCCGTGCGGCGTTGGAATGGGGGCTGTCGAACAAGCAGCAAACCGAAACCGGCTTGCGGCTGGTCTGCTCAGCGGGGTCGGTGTGGCTCAAGCACAGCCACTTCAAGGAGGCGCTTGCGTGGGCGGAAAAATATCTCCCGTTATCGAACGAACATCCCAATTTAAAGGCGCGATTGCTATTCCTTGCCACGGCGCTTTCCTACTGGCGCGACAATTTACAGCAAGCCCTGACCTATGGCGCAGAGGGTGCGCCGCTTGCCAAGGCGGTCGGCGCGTATGACGCCTGCGCCGGAATCCTGTGCTACATGGGCGACGCCCTGCGCGAAAGCGGACAATACGAAGCCGCCCGCAAAAACGTGGAAGAGGCGGTGACGCTTTGCCGCGAACATTTTCGCCCAATCCGCCTGAGCATGGCATTGACCAGTCTGGGGATCATCCGCTATCAGATGGGAGAGCGCGACTTCGCCGAGACCCACATTGACGAGGCACTCGAGATCGCCGAGCGCGAAAACAGCCTGTGGGCGCAGAGTTATGCCCTGCGTGTGCGCGCGGACAACCTGCGCTTCGATGGCAAGTTCGCCGATTCCTACCGCGCCTATGAAGAAGCGCTTTCGGTCTCGCGCGAGATTGACGACCGCATCAGCGTCGGCATGGAACTGGCAAACCTTTCCCTGCTGGCGAACGTGCTGGGCGATTATTCCGCCTCCGCAAATTACGCCAGGAAGGCGCTCGCCCTTTTCCAATCCATCGGCAATGAATACCAACAGCCGTTCCCGCAGCGGATGCTGGCATACGCGCTGACGCATGAAGGAGACATTCAACGCGCCCGCGCCGCCTGCATGGAAAGCCTGAACGGCAATCGCGCCATCGGGCATCGCACCGGGGTCATTGCCTGCCTGGTTTGTCTCGCCTCCATTCTGTATGCAGAGGGGAATACCAGCGCCGCGCACGGTTTGCTTTCCACCTTACAGGCGGAAATCGCCGCGCATTCGGTTAAATTGATGGAACCGGATGCAAAAGCGTTCAACCATCTGGTCGCCTCGTTGAAGGTGCGGGCGGCTCCCGTCGAGGAGAAAGGCGGGAGTCTCGTGGAGGTGCTTGGCGAATTGGGTTTGTAAACTCTCCACTTTCCCACTTGCAGTTATAATTGCGCGAGTCATTTCCCAAATGGAGTCTCGATGGCGATCCCTGCCGGCATCCCCGCACCTGATTTTGAATTAATGGACGACGCCCATACCCTTCGCAAACTTTCCGATTATCGCGGAAAAAACGTCGTGTTGTATTTCTATCCGAAGGACGATACGCCCGGATGTACGAAAGAAGCGTGCAACTTCCGCGACGACTACTCTGCCTATGAAAAAGCCGGGGTGGTCATCCTCGGCGTCAGCCCGGATTCGGTCGAATCGCATGTGAAATTCAAGAAGAAATTCCAATTGCAGTTTCCGCTGCTTGCGGATGAGGGACATAAAGTCTGCGACCTGTACGGCGTGTGGGGACCCAAGAAATTCATGGGCAGGGAGTACGAAGGCGTACTGCGGACGACGTTTTTGATTGACGGCAGCGGCGTTATCAAAAAGGTGTATGAAAACGTCCGCCCGGCGGAACACAGCGCGGAATTGCTCGCGGAACTGGGTTTGAGTGCGTAAACTGCGTATCATGCGGTGAGTTATCGTGTTGTAAGTGTCTGATTTGCGTGCCGGCGGTGTAAAAAAACCGTCGGCTTGATTCTCCGAGCCTTCCACGTCTGGAAAGAGGCGTTCGAAACGGGTCGTCCATCCGTCAACACAAAACGTGACAATCGAGACGGATTTTGTTATAATCGAAAATTGTGAAAATTGAGACAAATCAGACTTGATATGTCCAATTTTTAACGCAATCAATAAACGGGGTTTTTCCCCGCGCTAATCTTTTCAGGAGAGAGACTATGCAACATTTTGTGGTTGTGGGAATTCTGGTGCTGGTGATGGCCGTTCTCACGTATCTGGGTCTTGACGCCATCGGGCTTGCAAGACAGATGCATCCAGTGGCGGGAAGCGCGCAGGCGGCTTCGATTGACCAATTATGGAACTGGGAAATGATCGTCATTTCCTTTTTGTTTTCCCTCATCGTCGTGCCGTTGATCTACAGTCTGATCGTCTTCCGCCGCAAAAAGGGCGATACGACGGATGCCGAACACGTGGAAGGCAACACCACGCTCGAAATCAGCTGGACGGTCGTGCCGCTGATCATCGTGATGGTCTTCGCATACCTCGGCGCATATTCCCTTGGGGAAGTCCGCCGCGTGGACCCGCAGGCATTTGTGGTCAACGTAAAGGCGCAGCAATTCAGTTGGACGTTCGAATACCCCGAATATGGAATTGTGAGCAATGAATTGTACCTGCCGGTAAACAAGCAGGTCGTTCTTAAGATGGAATCGGCGGATGTCATCCACTCGTTCTGGGTTCCCGAATGGCGCATCAAACAGGACGTTGTGCCGGGCCGCGTGACCGAGTACCGCGTCACCCCGACGCTGGAGGGCAGATTCAAGGTGCGCTGCGCCGAGTTGTGTGGTATGACGCACTACGCCATGGAAGGACCCATCGCCGTCGTCAGCCAGGCGGACTATGAGGCATGGGCGGCAGAGCAGGTGGCGCTTGCCGCCGCGGCTCAGACTCCCGAAGGGCAGGGGAAACTTGCCGCTGTGAAATATGGCTGTGTGGGCTGTCACTCGGCGGATGGTTCGCCGCTCACGGGTCCCACCTGGTTCGGTCTGTTTGGAAAAGAAGAGGAACTGCTCGATGGCTCGACCGTTGTGGTTGACGAAGCCTATCTCATCGAGTCCATTCGTGACCCGAACGCCAAAATCGTGGCTGGGTTTACTTCGCCGTCCGCCATGCCGCCCTACCCGAACCTGACGGATGAAGAGATCGCGAACATCATCGCGTACATCCAAACGCTGAAATAGATTGGAAGAGGCATAATCCCATGAAGAAATTCTTTTCAAGCGCCCTTGCGCGCGGCTTGTTCTGGCAGTTCGTCGGCATCCTGGCAGGGGCGGGACTGGTCACAGGTATTCGTGTGTTGATGGGCTTAAATGCAACCGATACCTTCTTCTTCACCGAACCTGCCTGGGTGGTGGGCGGGTTGACAGGCGCCCTGTTCTTCCTTGTCGGCTCCGGTGTGACCAGCGACTGGATCAAGTGGGCGCGCGGAATGGATACCCCCGAACACCACGAGGAACATCATACCGGCTGGGAGAAGTACATCAATCTTTCCCTCGATCACAAAGTGATCGGCATCCAATACACGCTCATCGCGCTCGTGTTGATCAGCGTCGGCGGTCTGTTTGCGTTGATCTTCCGCACCGAGCTTGCCGCCTCGGAACTTCAATTCCTGACAACCGACATGAAGCTGTTCGGTCAGAACGGACCGCAGTTGTACAACACGCTGATGTCCCTGCACGGCATGATCATGATCGTTTCCATCCTGCTGGGCATTTCCGGCATCATCAACTATGTCGTTCCGCTCCTGCTCGGCGCACAGGATATGGCGTTTCCGCGCTTGAACGCATTCTCCTACTGGATCGCCGTGCCCGCGGCGGTGCTGCTGCTGATGAGTCTGGTGCTCGGCGGTTTCGATACCGGCTGGACGGGCTACCCGCCGCTCTCGGCGCGCGCGCCCGTCGGAATGCAGATGTTCTTCCTCGGCGTGTTTGTGGCGGGGTGGTCGTCCATTCTGGGCGCGTTGAACGTGATTGCCACCGTGCTGCGCATGCGCGCCAAAGGCATGACCGCCATGCGGATGCCTATCTTCGTTTGGGCGGCAATCGCCACTTCCTTGATCGCCCTGACCGCCACACAGTTGATCGGTCTCTCCTTTCAATTGGTCATGTTCCAGCGTTTGCTTGGCATGGGTTTCTTCGACCCCGCCAAGGGCGGCAACCCCGTGCTCTTCCAGCACCTGTTCTGGTTCTACTCCCACCCCGCGGTGTATGTGTTCGTCCTGCCCGGTCTGGGCGTGATTTCTGAATTGCTGCCCGTCTTCGTGCGCAAGCCGCTCTTCGGCTACCGCTGGATTGCGATGTCTTCGCTGGGCATTGCGCTGGTCGGTTTCGTGGTTTGGGCGCATCACATGTTCACCTCGGGCATGAACGAGTACCTGCGTGTTCCCTTCATGTACAGCACCCTGCTGGTGGCGGTTCCCACCGGCGTGAAATTCTTCTCCTGGGTTGCCACGATCTGGAAGGGAAAAATCTCGACCCCGACCCCAATGCTCTTCGTGCTTGGCGCGATTGTGGTCTTCCTCATGGGCGGTCTTTCCGGTCCGCCGAACGCAACCGTTTCCACCGACCTGCACCTGCATGACACCTACTTCATCGTCGGGCACTTCCACGATACGATCTTCGGCGGCTTCGTCTTCCCGTTCTTTGCCGCCATCTATTACTGGTATCCCAAAGCGACGGGCCGCAAGATGAACGAAACGCTCGGCAAACTGCACTTCTGGCTGATGACGCCTTCGTTCTTCGTGCTGACCTTTGGCATGATGTATGTCGGCTTGATCGGCATGCGCCGCCGCATTGCGGACTACGACCCTGCGCTCGGCATTGACGTTTATCATCTCATCATGACGATAGCCGGTTACCTGATCGCCGTTTCCGTGCTCATCTTCCTGTACAACTTCTTCAACAGCCTCAAGAATGGCGAAAAAGCCGAAGGCAACGTGTGGGATTCGCGCTCGCCGGAGTGGCAGGTTCCCTCCCCGATGCCCGCGCACAACTACGACCAGCCCTTCGAGGTGGTTGGCGAGCCTTACGATTACGGCTTGAAAGATTCGGCGTACGTCCGCTTTGCCGGGACCGCCAAAAGCACACATAAATAAAGGCGAGGATCGAAAAAATGGCACATTCAGAAAATAAATCGTCCGCCCTCATGCAGGGTGTGGTGATCTTCGTGTATCTCGCGGTCTTGACCGTGATCGAATACTTCATTGCTGTGGCGTTCGACGCCGTGCCTCTGCTCATCGTGGTGGCGGCGATAAAAGCCGGGCTGGTGATGTACTATTACATGCACATTTACAAATTGAACGAGGACGATGGAGAAGACCAGCACTCCTACCGCTACAAGTCCGGCACGAACCGCATTGGCTTGTGGTTGTTCCTGCTCTCGGATTCGTTCGTGTTCGCCGGTCTGATGGCGATGCGCGCCAACTTGCTCGGTCTGACCCGCCCGCACCTTAATCAGGTGCTCGGTCTGGCGGTGACCGCCATCCTGCTCGTCTCCTCCTTCTTCATGAACCGCGGCGAGACCGCCATGAAACACGGCGATAAAAAAGCCTTCATGACCAATACGCTGATCACCTTCCTGCTGGGCTTGGGCTTTTTGCTCGGCGTAGTGTTCGTGGAATGGCGGCAGGCGGCGCACGAAGGGCTGACCGCCGATTTTGGCAACCCGGTCTCCGGTCCGATGGGAGGCGTGTTCTACATGATGACCGGCATGCACGCATTCCACGTCCTGACCGGCTTGATCTTCCTCTTCGTGGTCTGGAACAACGCCCGCAAGGGCTTGTATACCGCCGAACAGCACTACCCCGTGGAAGCCGCCGCGGTCTACTGGCACTTCGTGGACCTGGTGTGGATTTTCTTCTACCCTGCGCTGTATCTCATCGGCACGGCAGTATAAATGGAATAATTTCCGCCGCCGAACAGGCGGCGGATTTGTTTTGGAGTTCAAAGATGGATCGAAAACTATTTTGGATGGGCATCGGAATTCTTGTGCTGATCATCACAGCGGCGGCGCTGACCCTGATCTTTGGGCGGCCGCCCTCCTTTCGCGGGACGAGTTATGCAGAGCCGTTTCCGCCCGCGCCCGAAATTGCCCTCGCCAAAGCGGACGGCGGAATCTTTCGTCTGAGCGAACAGCGCGGCAGGATCGTCCTGCTGTTTTTCGGGTACACCTCCTGCCCCGATGTCTGCCCGACCACGCTGGCGGAAATGAAGCAGGTCATGGATGCCCTGCGCGGCGATTCGCAATACGTGCAGGTCGTGTTCGTTTCTGTGGACCCGGAGCGGGACACCCCCGAAAAAATCCAGGCGTATGCAAACCATTTTCATCCATCGTTCATCGGCTTGAGCGGCGCCGAGGCGGAACTCGAACCCGTCTGGCAGGCATATTCGATCTTCCGTGAAGTGGTGCAAAGCGACTCGGCGATGGGTGTCATCGTCAATCACACCGCGCGCACCTATCTGGTGGATTCCCAGGGAAACCTGCGGCTTTCCTACGCCTACGGAACCCCTGTGGAAGACATCGTCCATGATATAAAATTACTGTTGAAATAATCCCAATGAATTTCACCCTGAAACGCATCCTTGTTTCGTTTGTCCTGGGGCTTGCGCTTGGCGCGCTGACCACCGAACTGGCGTATTTTTTCCTCAAAAGGGAGAACCGCGAACCCGCCGTCGTCGAGATTCTCATCCCGCCCGGCACGGCGGAGAAAATTCGGCGCGGCGAAGGCGAACAGCTCGACCTCCCCGATACCATGCAGTTCGTGGTGGGCGACACAATCAAGGTGATCAACGAAGACAGCGAGAACCACAACCTCGGTCCGCTTTGGATTCCCGCCGGTTCCTCCGCCAGCCTGAAACTGGACTCGGAAGAGAACCTTGCCTACGAATGTTCCTTCCAGGCGGATAACTATTTCGGTCTCACCGTGCGGGAGCCGGTCACCTGGCGCACCCGTCTCTTCGGCATCTTCCTGGCGGGGTTTCCGCTTTCGATGATTTTCGTCATCTACAGCGGGCTGATTCCCGGCGGAAGGAAGAAGGAAACAGCATGACCGTTTTGCGCCGCATGGTTTCGCCGAAGTGGGCGCTCACCACCCTGCTGGCGCTGGCTGGCATGGCGGTTTGCATCCGCCTCGGCATCTGGCAGTTGGATCGACTCGACCAGCGCCGCGCCTTCAACGCGCAGGTGGAGACCATGCGCGCCATGCCGCCCCTGAATTTGAACGAGGAAATTCCCGCAGACATCGCTTCGATGGAATGGCGGGCGGTGACGGTCACCGGGGAATATGACTTTGAGAATCAAGTTGCCCTGCGGAATCAAGTCCACGATGGGGCGGTCGGATATCACCTCATCACACCGCTTCAATTCGACGGGACGGCTGTTCTGGTGAACCGCGGCTGGGTGCCCGCTGAAAGCGGCTCCGCGCCGGACGAATGGCGTGTTTACGATGAAGCGGGCGCGGTCACGGTGTCGGGGCAGATCCGGCTTGGGCAGGGCAAACCAGCCTTCGGCGGAGTCGCCGATGCGCTGCCGATGGACGGGAGCAGACTCGCAGTGTGGAACAACCTCGATGTGGAGATGATATCCACCCAGCTGCCTTATCCCATTCTGGATGTGTTCGTTCAGCCGAACGCCGGGGCGGGGGACGACGTTCCGCCGATACCCTACCAGCCGGCAATCGAATTGACGGAAGGCCCGCATTTCGGGTATGCTTTGCAGTGGTTTACCTTTGCGGCGATTTTGTTTTTCGGCTATCCATTCTATTTGCGAAAGCAGGACGACTGAGATGAAATATTCCCTGCAAACTTCGTTTGCGCGCAGAACCCTGCTGCTTCTCGCGGCGACGTTCATGCTCACCGTGGTGGGGCGGCTGGTGACGGTTACGGGTGCGGCGTTCTTCTGTTCCGGCTGGCCCCTGTGCATGCCCACCGCGCCAATCGGCTATTTGAAATTGTTTCACTTCGTTCTGGTGGGCATGGCTTCGATGGTGATGCTGGATGTGTGGCGCAAGGCGTGGCGTGAACAACGCCATCACAGGACGCTGCTGCCGCTCACGACCATTACCGGCGTGTTGTTTTTGGGGCAGTCGCTTGTGGGCGCGCTCAGCACAACCGAAGCGTATACGCTTCATCTTGTCGTGCTTCATTCGCTGACGGCAATTGCATTGTGGATTTCGCTGGCGATGCTGGTGTTCATCTCCGGCACGTTGAAGGAGGATGGTATCCCCGATTATGCGGGGACGTTCGGTCAACGTGCGAAGGATTTCTTCATTCTTTCCAAACCGGTCATTGTGCTGCTGCTGCTGGTGACGACCTACGGCGGACTGGTGGCGGGCGGCAAGGCATGGCCCTCCGCCTCGCTCACGTTCTGGACGTTGTTCGGCGGCGCGCTGGCGGCGGCGGGTTCGAGCGCATTGAACCAATATATTGACCGCGAACTCGACAGGAACATGCAGCGCACATCCAAACGCCCGCTGGCAGACGGGCGTCTGACGCCCGCCGAAGGGCTTTCATACGGGCTGGCGTTGTGCCTGGCAAGTTATTACGTGATGGCGGGGTATGTGAACCTGCTCGCCGCGCTGCTTTCGTTGACGGGGATCTTCTACTATGTGTTTTTCTACAGTATCTGGTTGAAGAAAGCAACGGTTCAAAACATCGTCATTGGCGGGGGGGCGGGGGCGATTCCGCCGATGGTGGGTTGGGCGGCGGCGACCGGGGAACTCAGCCTGGCGGCGTGGATTCTCTTCGCCATCATCTTCATGTGGACTCCGCCGCATTTCTGGGCGCTGGCGATTGTCCGCAAGAACGATTATGCGCGGGCTGGCGTGCCCATGCTGCCGGTGGTGGAGGGTGAAGAGAAAACCCGCAGGCAGATTCTGATCTACACGGTGGAGTTGATTGCGGTGACGTTGCTGCTGCCCATCCTCAACCTGGCAGGAACGATCTATCTCGTCTCTGCGAGCGTGCTGGGCGCGTTTTTGCTGTACGCCGCGTGGAAGGTCTTCCGCGTGGGCGGCAACAAAGTGGCATGGATGATGTATCGCTGGTCGAGCATGTATCTGGCATTCATCTTCCTGGCGTTGATGCTGGATGCGGTTTGGTAAACAGCCCTGGCTTATGACGCGGATATCCTTTCTTCAAAAATGGAATTCCGTAAATCACCCCTTGTTTGGGGTGATGTTTTTAATTTTATTTGGCGCGCTCTACAGCTTTTCCGCCCTGGTTTCCCCGTTTTGGGTGGGAAACGATGCGTGGTCGAACCTTCTTCCAATCATTCATTATCGCGATTCGATCTTGAACGACCGCAGCCTGCCGTTGTATACGGATCTTTGGTACGGCGGCAGGGCGCAGTGGGAAAATCCGCTGTGGAGTTTTCTCTATCCCCCCGCAACGGTCGTTTATCTTTTTACTCCGCTGGATTGGGGAACGCGCATCGTCTATGCGGGTCATTTGCTGTTTATTTTGTTCTCCGGGCGGAGGCTTGCTTCCTTGTTTTCGGACTTCGAACTTGAAAAGACAGCCGCCGCGATTCTTTTCGCCTCTCCCGTCCTGCCTGCCTTCACAGCGGGGCAATCTGAAAAGATCATGTCGTGGGGATGGGTCCTGCTGGGCGTATACTTCCTGCTCAGCCTGAGGCGGAGCGAATGGGAGACGGGGCTTTGGGCGGGGCTTTGTTTGGGCATCATCCCGCTCACCGGTTCGAATTATTATGCTTTTTATGCGGGTATTTTGTTTTCATTCCTTCTTATCGGTCGTGGAAAATGGAAGACAGCCGCTTTCTTTGCGCTGGGCGCATCCATTGGGTTGCTGCATCTGCCGAGCGTACTTTACCTGGCGGGGGAATCTCGCGGGAATGTCGCCCAATCCATACAGGAATTCCGCCTCAGTATTGCCGGGGTTGTTACGTCGCTGTCCATTGGGCTGGCAAAACCGATGGGCTGGGAAACCTGGGCGCCGGTTGGGGTGCCGGTTGTTTACCTGTTTTTCAAAAAGATATATTTGAAGTTCAAACATGCAGGCGCATGGATGCCGTTGGAACGTTCCCTGATGATCTCGCTTTTGATCTTTGTCCTCCTGGGGACGGGGCTTGCCTACACAGGCCATCATTTGTTGGATACGTTTCGCGTCCCCATGCGCGCCGTGTCGTTCATTGCTTTGGTTGTGCTTCTGGTGGTCATCGTCCGCCCGCCTCAGGCGCAGGGACAACGAAATAGCCTGCTCATCTTATCCGCGGTTCAGGTGGCGGTCCTTTCCATGATGATTCGACCCGATGGCGCTCTTTACAGTCCGTACGACGCGCAGGCGCAGCATTTGGCGGACCTGCTCAAGCAAAGCGGCGCCAAAAGTGTCTGGATATCCATGCGGGAACTCAACGATATGTATATTCAAGCGGTTCTAAATCAGAACGGCTTATCCCTGCCAAACGTTTATTATGGAGACATGGGACAGGAAGTCAAAATCACCGGGGATTACTGCGGCTATTCATTCGACCATCTGGTCGTTCCGGCGCCGGCTGTAAAAGACAGCATTGAATTGAAGGCGGATATGGAATGGTCGGACGAGCGTGGTGAAATATCCATCCGCAGTCTGGAGCAGGTGGGGCGGACTGCCGTCAACGGGATTGACTACCAGGTTTTTCGAGTCCGCTGCGATTTTAATGATACCGGGCAAATACCATGAATCGCAAACGCGCCGCCATTCTTTGTTTTATTTTCTTTTTGTTTTTTTACGGCATCACCTCGCGGACGGATTTGCAGCTGACCGACGAGGTTGCGGTTTTTGCGTCTGCCATATCGCTGGCGGAGCAGGGCGACCTGGCGATTGACGAGTTGCGATGGTTGAACGACCAGATCAACATTGGCGATACAGGCAGGGACGGCCGCCTGTACGCAAAATATTTTCCCGGGAACATCATAACGGCTGCCGCCGCCTACCGCCTTGCGAGCCTTCCATCGGACCAACCATATCTTTGGGATGTGCCAAAGGATCTGAATTCTGCAATGGAGGCGGTCCCGCTGGCTGCTTCCAACACCGGCGCGAGAACGGCGCTGAAGATCAATGCCGTGTTTGGCGCGTTGGCGCTGACCATGCTTTTTCTCCTTACACTTCGCCGCTTCAACTGGAAGACGGCAGTTGTGACCGTACTATTCGTGGGCGTTTGCACCGACTGGTGGTATCAATCGCGCGGGTTTTTATCCGAGGTGGGGGCGGGAGCGTTGTTGATGACAAGCCTCTATTTTGCAGACCTCCAGAGACCTCATGCCAGCGGGTTGGCTTTGGGGCTATCCCTGTTGTTCCGCCCGCCAAATCTTGTTGCTTTTCCGGTGTGGTTCCGCGCAGCGTGGGGTAAAAGGGCGCTTGTGTCTGTGTGGGGAATCCTGTTGGGCGGCTTTGGGCTTTTGTTTTTCAATTGGATCCGCTTCGGTTCCGTTCTCGATTTTGGCTATCAGGATGAAGGCTTTTTGCCGCATTTGGCGGATGGTTTGTACGGGCTTTTGCTGAGTCCGGGGCGTTCCATCTTTTTATATTCGCCGCTCCTGACCCTCGCTATTCCCGGCGTGTGGATGTTCCTCAAAAAAGATAAGGCGTTAACCCTTGCCGCCGCCTCGACCGTTGTGCTTTATATTTTGATGACTGCCTCCTGGCATAGTTGGGATGGGGGCTGGTCCTGGGGATCCCGCCTGCTTACGCCGATTTTGCCTGTTTTGGGATTTTTATCTGCCCCGGTAATTGATTTTGCATGGGGCAGGCGCAGCGACTTTGCCGTTGTGCTGGTTCTTGCCCTGCTGGGGTTTGTGATTCAGCTGCTGGCTTTGGCGGTCAATCCGCTTGAGGTGCTGGTGAATGCCGTCACCTTTGGAGGTGTGGAATACAACGAAACGGTTAATTCCATCGAAAATTCGTGGCTTGCTCTGCAGTGGCGCAGCCTGAGAGACTGGCAGCCCTGCATCCTCGATGCCTATACCCTGCGCCAGTGGTTTGGAAACTGCGGTCATTGACCCTTGACTTTGAAAACAATGATACCGACATTTTCATACATGATTTCAAGACCGTCTGTGATGGGTGTATCGTCTTTATCCGCCAGGACCCAGCGTGCCTGGGTTGCCGCCAGCCACTCTTTGGGCGCCTTTCCTTCAAAAAAGAGTTGTACTTCCCGTTGTTTTTCTTCAAAGTGGAGAGTCTCCATTTCGTGACCGATATAAACTCGCAGTCCGGTTTGCTGCGCGATGATTTGGCTGGTGGCGGCGTCCGCAAGGACGAAGTCGCCCGGCGCGGCGTTTTCATCCAGCCATTGTGCGGCAGCGTCAATGGCGCGCGGATAAAAAAGAGATTTTGGCTGCGTCAGGACATACAGACTCGAATTGAGTATCAAAAACAGGGAAGAAACGGATGCGAACAACACATACGCAAAGCCCAGGAGTCCTTCGCGTTTTTTTAGCGCCTGCAGGGCAGGAGGGAGTTTTGCCATCACGAATTGAAATCCATACATGGCTAAGATTCCAAGCGGAATGGTGACGCCGAGCAGAAACCTGCGTTGAATCAATACAGGCAGGTAGGCGAGGAGAAACCCGCCTGCCACCCAAATAGACATGGCTCCCATGATTGGCTTCCTCTCTCGAAAAGACCGGATGATCCCAACGATGGCGAAGAGCCAGAAAGGAGCAAACCCCCAAAGGTAAAAAACCGGGGGCGGGGAGAGGGTTTCGTTTTGCCGCGTGAACTGACTCCAAACCGGGTCGCCCGCCAAAACCCAAAAGTTGTAGAAAAGCAGGGGAATTTGAACGATTGCGACGAAGAAGAGGGCATACCCCTGCCGGATGTCCATCTTCTTGTGCTTCCACCAGGTAAATAAAACGGCGCCCGCCATGGATAAGTCAACGACGGCGAAGGCAATGGGGTTGACCAGTTGGCTTGCAGCCGCCAGCAGGCTTACCCATGCAATGTTGCGCCGCCTGCCATCCTCCAGAAATTGGAAGAAGAAATACAAGGCGCCCGCCATCAGGGTCAGGGTGAAGGAGAAGGAAGGGAAAAGGGAAATGCTGAACAGGATGTATGCGTCTATCAGCCAGAAATCAATGGGGGAAATCGGTTCGAGCGGCGCGCCGAGCATCAGTTGAAGCCAGCCGGCTCCCCCGCCAAGAACTGCCAGGAAAAAGGCAAAGCGGGCATGTGCTTTTTGCGGGAAGGTTTTATGAAAGAGCCGGTCAAGGACAAAGAGGGCGGTCAGCCCAAAGAGCCAGCGGGCGGCGTGGAAAACAGTTTCCACGTCGAGATTGAACAGGCGGCTGGCATGACCGAGCCAGATGTAAAACAAGCGGATGGATGCCGGGTTGTGGTCCTCGCTTGTGAATCGCAACTGATATGCCCATTCCCCCAGCCTCCCTGCCTGCATCATGGCGAGATGGACGGCGTAATCGGCGGTGTCGGTGTATGTGCCGCGAAAGGCAAGCGCGTCCGTTTCGGCGGATTTACCGAGCCAAAAGGGAATGGAACTGAATCCAAGAATGGCTACTGCCGCAAGCAGGAACAGAAGATTATCCGATACGTTTTTTTTCATGGCGAGACGTATAAATAAACCCGGATGTCATCCCATTCCTCGACGGCGTACAGGTCGAAGCGCTGATCCAGGTATTCAAGATGCGGGTGGGTGGGATAGCCTTTGGATGTATATTCGTCAATGGATTGCTGGAAGATGACGAACCAGACCCGTTTTGCCCCGGCGGATGCGAACTCGAGGCTTTCATATCCCGTCAATTGAAACGCATCACGAACGGACGGGGAGAGCGTATCCACGCTGCTGTTGGGCGGATCCACGATGAAGCCTTGCGGGAGGCTGGCGTCGAGGACGAAGGCGGGCAGGTATGTCAATTTGCTGGAATGAACGACGACATCCCCGGTTTGCATTCGGTTTTGTATGCCGGCGTTGATTTCCGCATAGGGACCGTAGGGAAAGCCCTTGTAACTGGCGTGTTGGACGATTCCCATTCCTGCAGCGGCAAGGATGAAAAGTATCGCCGCGCCTTGAATCATGCGCGGGAGTCTGGTTTGCGTGAGCGACCACGCCAGCCAGACGCAGAACATGATGTGGGCGGGAAGCAGTGCGCGTTCGATATAAACCGGAACGATTTGCGATACGCTCCAGAGCAGGAGCGGGGGCATGAAAGCGAGGTAAGCCGCCCATGCAGCGCGCGGGGCGGCGGGATGTTTATTCCTCCGGGCAAGATGCGTTTGAAAGACCGCCAGCGCCAGGATCATCATCGCCAGAAAGAAGCCAGTCATTAATTGAATTCCGGGCAGGGGCAGGTGCGGCAGGTAGAACAGGACGAGGGTGAAGGCGCGCTCGATGCCGGGCTGCTCCACCCAGAAGGAGGAACTGACCTTGGCGAACTGCGCGGGCAGTTGAAGCATCCAGGGCAGGTAAAGGATCAGGGCGGAGAGACCAGCCAGCGTCACGGCGCGAAGCGTTTTCCAATCCCGTTGAAGAAGGGGCGTCAGGGCGAGCGTCAAAAGGTAAACCGCGGCAAGGTTATGCGTATATTGCGCCAGCGCGGCGGAAACGGCAAAGACGAACCACCAAACCCTTGAGCCGGTGCGGGCGCGCAGGAAGGCGAATGTCCCAAGCGCAAGCCACAGACTCAGCATGGAGTACATGCGGATTTCCTGCGCAAAATGGATTTGAAACGGCAGGAGGCTGGCAAGCCCGGCGGCGAAGAGCGCGGTATGCGGGTCGAATAATTCCCTGGCGATCTGATGGGTCAACAGAACGACGAGCAGGGAGAGGAGGATGGAAAACAGGCGCGCCGAGACAACCGATGCGCCGAAGAATTCGAACCATGCCCGCAGACCGAAGTAGTAAAGAGGGGGATGTTCTTCCGCTGCGGAGGAGTCGGAGTTTTGAAAGAGGGTGTTGTTTAGAATTTCCGCCGGGCTTTGTTTTGCAAATAGAAGGGAGAACGCTTCGTCGTACCAGATGGGGCGGGATTGGATGCCGATAAGCCGCAGGACGAGCGCGAAGGACAGTATTGCCAGCAGCGGTAGGTTGAGTTTGGTTTTGCTCATAGCCGGTGGGCTTGTGTTTTATTTTCTCAGTATGACGGCGGTTTCGTCTTCGTACAGGGTCTGCCAGCCCTTTTCCTGCGCGAGTGCGCCTGCCAGATCGGAACCGCTTTCGATAACCGCCCATTCGATGCGGTAGGCGTTCATTAACTCCTCCCAGCCTTCGCTCATGGTGAGGATGGTTTCGTAGTCCATCGTCACTTCGCCGGTCACGTCGGCGACACTATCCACGAACGTCTTTTGCGGGTAAAGGGAAAACGCCAGATAACCGCCCCAATTGAGGTCGTTGAACATGCGCCCTTCCTGCGGGTTGGATGCAAGCCACGCCGCCGCCTTGACGGGGAAGGTGTCCGGGTCGAATTTGTAGAGTGCGGAAGCCGGCGGCGATGTAAGAACAAGAACCGTCAATGCAATTGAAACGGCAGCGGGATACAAGGAGCCGGCGATTTTATTTTCGATCCCTGCAAGCGTATTTTCCAGCCTGTGGATGATTTTCAGGTTTCTCGTTTCGGAGAGCGTTTCCGCCAAAACAAAAGGTGCAGCGATGCCGTAAAGATGGATGTTGCGAAACGCCATCAGACTCATGGCGGTGAAGCCCGCGAGCAGCAAGCCCTGCCCGGCGGAAAGTTTCTCCCGTTTGAACGCCAGCAGGAAAATGGAAAAGGCGATGAAAGCCAGCAGGATTCGCATCTCCGGCAGTTGAAAGTTTGGCGCGTTCGCTTCCAGCATACGGGACATCAGGTACTGGTTGTTGACGAATCCCAGGATGCTGGTCCATGAACCTGCCCCGCCGGGATTGAGCAGGCTTGCAAGGACGGATAAGATCAACGCCAGCCACAAGCGTTTGCCGAGGGCGGTATCCGCATTTTTCGGGTCGAAGAGATATTCCACCGCCCAGCCCGCCGCAAACGCGAGCAGCGCCAGCACGCCCGCGATGAAAACCCCATGCAGGTTGCTCCACAGAATCATCAAAGCCGGGAACTGCCAAATGGATGTTTTCTCGCCGCGCCGCAATTCGTCCGCCCAGATGAGCCAGACCGCCAGCAGAAACATGGAGAACAAATGCGGGCGGATCGCCCAGTTGAGCGAAGTGATTGCGGCGCCCCAGCCGACGAGAAAAAGAATGGGCAGCCGCAGGGAAAATCGTTTTACAAGATAGCCATAGGAAACATGGAATGTGCTTGCAAGCAGGATTGCGGAAAGCAAAACCAGCCCCTTCAAGCCGGCGGCGGCGTGGACAAGATGGTAAACGACCTGCGCCAGCCATTCATGCGAAACGTACTGCCTGCCCTCGTAGGGGTAGATCAGCGGCTCGGTGTTTGGCACGGCTTTATTTTCAAGGATGATCCTTCCAAAAAGAAGGTGCCTCGGAAGGTCGCCGTCGAGGTTGATCATGCGGTTTCCGAGCAGGAGGATGGCAAGGAATAGCGCGATAAAGAAAATGTCTTGCAGGCGCGGAAGGAATTTGATGATTCGCGTTGAATTCATACGGCTCGGATTTTAACAGAAAACAGCCCCGGGCTTTTGCCGGGGGCTGTCTGGTTTACTCGCCGAGATAATCGCGCAGTTTCCTGCGGATGGACGGATGCCTGAGTCTGCTCAGCGCCTGGGCTTCGATCTGCCTCACGCGCTCGCGGGTGACGCCCATCTTGCGTCCCACTTCTTCGAGGGTGTAGGCTTGACCGTCGAGCAAGCCGTAGCGCAGCTGCAAAATACGCACCTCGCGCGGCGGCAGGCTGTTCAGCACCTCGCCCAGATGCTCGCGCAGGAGATTGTAGGTGGCGGTGTCGTCGGGCGGGGGAGCCTCATCGTCTTCGATGAAATCGCCCAGCACCGAATCTTCCTCGTCGTCCGTCGGCGTTTCGAGCGAGAGCGGACGGCGCGCCACCTGAATCATGTTTTCCACCTTCTTGGGCGGCACATCCAACGCCTCGGCAAGCTCCTCAACGCTCGGCTCGCGCCCGAGGCGCTGGGTCAACTGATGCTGGACGCGCAGGAGTTTGTTGATCTGGTCGCCCATGTGCACCGGCACGCGGATGGTGCGTCCCTGGTCGGCGATGGCGCGCGTCACCGCCTGGCGGATCCACCACGTGGCGTAGGTCGAGAATTTGTGACCGCGGCGGTAGTCGAACTTCTTGGTGGCGCGGATGAGACCGATGTTGCCTTCCTGAATCAGGTCGAGGAAAGGCACGCCGCGTCCCATGTACTTCTTGGCAACCGAGATCACGAGGCGCGAGTTCGCCGTGATGAGGTGTTCGCGCGCAGCCCAGCCGTCTTCGATGAAGCGGCGGAGGTCGAGGCGCCGCTTGGGAGAGACATTCCCATGCGCAAGCTCCTCGCGGGCGGTCCGTCCGCGTTCGATGCGCTGCGCAAGCTGGACCTCTTCCTGCGCGGTCAGAAGCGGCACACGGCTGACCTCTTTGAGGTACAGCCCGATCGTGTCGTCGGTGTCAATATTCGCCAGGTAATCGTCCAGTGCGAGATCCGGTTCGGGCTCGGCTTCGCCGCTTTCCTCCACCGCTACCAGTTCGTCCTCGGTGGGTTCGGGCATCACCGTATCTTCCACGAACGGAATCCCGGCGCTCAATAGCGCGGAAAACGCCTCCTCCAGTTGTTCGACATCCTGCTCCGCTTCCGGGAAGAAGTGGAGAATATCGTCCAGGGTCACATAGGATTTCTGCCGCCCCAATTCAATCAAACGCGCTATTGCGGGAAACTCTTCCTCGTCGTCACCAATCAAAATCTTTTCTACATCCATTCACACATCCAGTTTTATGGTAATGAGTTGTCTTACAATTCACAAAGTTAGAATACACTTTTTTGTGCCGAAAAGCAATAGGTTTCGGGTTTTCAGATGCTTTGCAATGTTTTTGTATTACGGCTGTCTGGAGGATGATCCAGACAGCCGTATGGGTTAAGGAGTGGGCGTGGCTTCCGGGGTGGCGGTCGCTTCCGCAGTTGGTATCAGCGTGGGCGTGGATGTGGATGTGGGTTCCTCGGTCGCTTCGGGTGTGGCAGTTGCCAGGTAGGGCGGGGAACTCACCAGGTTGGTGAGCGCCTCGATTCCGTCCAGCGAGACGATATACATTTTGTCGTCCATCCGCACGTAGTAGCCGCTGTTGGTTGGCGTCACGCTTCCGACTTCAAGCACGCCGCTCGTCCCATCTTCGAATTCAACCGTGATGACGAACGCGGGCTGATCGAGACCGAAGACTTCCGGTTCGCCCTCGATCTCGCTTGTGATGAGCAAAGCCCCAACCTGGGACGCCGCCGCCTCCGCCAACCCCTGGTCTGCTTCTGATTCATCGGGCTGGGTCAACACCCAGGCGTTTTCCTCATCCCGCTCCAGCCGGACGGTTTCACCTTCCGCCGGCTTGACCTCGATGCTCGTGACCAGGCTGGTGGAATCAAAGAGGAACGCCGGTTCGCTGGTGGACGCGGCTTCCGCTTCCTCGTCCGTTTGAATGGGATTGTAGTTCAGGTAAATTGCCGCGCCGAGGACCGCCGCGAAGACGATCAGCGTGATCCACGTTCCGAGGCGGAAAACGGGCTTGGCTGGCTGCGCGGGAGCCGCCTCCCTGGTTCGTTTGGTGCGGGTTTTTGTTGGTTTCGTCGCTTTACGAGCCATACTTCATTAACCTTTCCTGCGGCGCGCGATCCAGGCGGAGATGCCGAAGAACACTACCATGCCCGGCAGGACGATCACCGTCAGGAGCACAAGGATCAGGAAATTCAAATTGTTCGGCGCGATGAAGATGCGCTGGGTCTGCGGACGGGTGGTGATGTTCAACAGGTTTTCCTGTTCCGCCGCCCAATCCACGGAGTTGATGAACATATTGCCGTTGCCGTACACATCGAAGTTGATGTCAATGGCAAAGAGCGAGTTGCCGTACACGACCACGCGCCCGCCGGTCTCGGTGTTTTCACCCGCCACCGCAAGATACAACGGGCCCTGCGTGTCGGCTGCGGGGTCGTTGGAAAGTTGTTCGCTGTTCAGGTCCGTTTCGCCCCAGGCGCTTTCGATGGTGCTGATGAGCCAGGTTTGAACGATGCCTTCCTTTTCGGAGGAAATGCTGAGACTGCGCGCCTGCGGCATCACCACGATCAGGCTGCTCGTCAGGTTTTGGGTGATGGCGTGGTTCGGGTTGTAGAGCGAAGAGACCGCCTGGAAGGGATTCTGCGAACTGGCGGGGTCAATGACCACGTCTTCATTGAGTTTGATGCCCCACTCGCGGACGAGGTATGCGGCGAGCGGGTCGTTGGCGGTTCCAAATTCCGTGAAGAAGCGCGGGTCTTCGAGGACGACGAGCGAGCCGCCGTTATCCACATACGTTTTCAGCAGTTCCACTTCCTCTTTGCTGACAGGTTTTTGGGGACCCGCAATCACAATCGCGTAGGCATCTTCGGGGATGACCGGATCGGTGAGCAGGTTGAGAGGATTGACGGTGTAGTTCTTCGCTTCCAGCGTGCTTTTGGCAATGGAATAACTCAGGTCGCCGCCGGGTTCCAGGGTCATTTCGCCGTGCCCTTGCAGGAAGTAGATCGCGCGCGCTTCCGGGCTGATGAGCCGCACCATCGTGCGGACGAGTTCCGTCTCGCTGGCGTAGGAGGCGATCTCCTTTTTATCGCCCATCTGGAGCAGAATCTTCCCGTCGCCGGTGATGCCCGCTTCGCGTGCCGCCACCGGGTCGAGGTCCGGGTTGACAAAGTCGTAATCGAATTTGCCGTTGCTGTTGTCCTTGAATTTCTTGAGCAAATCCTCGGCGGAACTGAAATCGAGGTTGTCGGTGTAGAACGCGGTGGCGGTTACGTCATCCGGCAGGGTGGCGAGGATCTGCAGGGTCTCCTGGGAGAGCGTGTTCGATTGATCTGCCGTGAGATCCCACGGAGCGCCGAACAGACTCTGGTTTTTGTAGACGATGTAATTGACTGCGACCAGGATGCCGACAAAAGCCAGGGTGAGGATCAGCGAATTGGAGCCGTAACGTGCCTGGCGTCCGGTAACGAGGCGGCGAATGCTGTCCGGCGACAGGAAGGCATACATGCCCAGTCCGATGAAGAGCAGTCCGACGCTGACCTGCAGGGCGATGTTAAGAGCGTTCTGTTGGGCTTCTTCCAGGTTGAACATGCCAATCCCGGTCAGGGCATTGGCGGAAGCGACCAGTCCTGTGGAAATACAGGCAAGCAGGGCGACGATCAGCCCGATGAATGCGTACTTTGCGTATGGATTTTTCTTTTTGCCAGCCATTAGCGCCATCTCCGAATTTCGATTGCGGTGGTGCCGATGAACAAGCCCAACGCCGTGAGGCTCAGGTAGTAGGTGATGCCCGCCAGGGTCATCGAGCCGCTGTTCATGTTCTGTGCGAAGTGAAAGGAAAGGCTGAGATAATTGAGGAATTCGCCGCCTCCCTGCAGGAACTGGACGGGCAGGCTGATCATGAACCACAGGAAGAAGAACAGCCCAAGCGTGACGAAATACGCGGCGAACTGGTTGGTGAACAGCGCCGAAATTCCCACGCCCAGCGCCAGCATCGCCGCGCAGACGAGGACCAGACCAATATAGGAAGAGATCATCAACTTCCAGTCAATGCCCGGCGTGACGAGGTTCTCCAGAATGATCGGAAAGACAAGCGTGACCAGCGCGATGGAGAGGACGAACATCATCGCGCCCAGCCATTTTCCAGCCACCAGTTCAAAGTCGCGCACGGGGGCGGTGAGCATCAGTTCGAGCGTGCCCATGCGGGCTTCGTCCGAGAGCAGGCGCATGGTGAGCGCCGGGCTGAGGAACACCATCAGGAAGACGAACAGCCAGTTGGTGGGGGTGCCGTCCGGCGCGCCGCCGCCGCCCATAAAGGCGCTTTGGGCGCTGTTCAACAGAATCAGGGAGAAGTAAATGCCCAGCGGCAGGAGGATGGCGAACGCCACCACATACGCCAGCGGGCTGTTGAAGTAGTTATCGTATTCGCGTTTTGCGATTGTCCAGATGTTTCTCATGGTCTTCCCTCTTATTTCTTCCTTGAGTCGTCGGTCAGCTCGAGGAAGATTTCCTCCAGGCTCATGCCGAGCGGGCGCAGTTCCAGCAGGTCGTAGCCGTCCTTGATGACCTGTTTGGCGACTTCGGGACGCAGGTCCTTGCCGGAAGAGAACTCGAATTCCACCGCGCCGTCTTCGTGGGTTTCCACCCGCTGAACGCCCTTGACCTTCTTGATGGTGTCGGCGAGTTCATCCGCCTCGCCGCGCACGCGCACGATCACGCGCTCCGCGCCGAGCAGGCGGGCTTGCAGGTTTTCGGTCGTATCTTCGGCGACGATCTTGCCTTTGTTGATGATCAGCACGCGGTCGCAGAGGTTTTGCGCTTCGTACAACAGATGCGTGGAAAGCAGGACGGTGCGCTCCTTGCCGATCTCGCGGATGAGTTCGCGCACTTCCACCACCTGCCCCGGGTCGAGACCGATTGTCGGCTCGTCGAGGATCAGGACTTCCGGTCTGTGCAGAAGCGCCTGAGCCAGTCCCACCCGCTGGCGCATCCCTTTGGAAAGATTGCCGATGTAACCGTTGGCGCGGTCAATCAATCCCACCATATCCAGCACTTCCTCGGCGCGGTCGTCCACGTTGGGAATGTGGCGCAGTTCGCCCATGAATTTCAGATAATCGAAGACGATCATGTCGTTGTAGAGCGGAACCGTCTCCGGCAGGTAGCCGACGCGCCTGCGGACTTCGAGCGATTCCTCGACCACGTCATAACCGGCGACAATCGCCTCGCCGTCGGTGGGGGGCATGTACCCTGTGAGGATGCGCATGGTGGTGGTTTTCCCGGCGCCGTTCGGTCCGAGGAAGCCCACGATCTCTCCCTGCTGAGCGTCAAAGTTCAAGTTGTGGATGGCGCGCCGGGCGCCGTAGTCCTTTGTGAGACCACTAACTTTGATCATTGCCTCTCCTTGTAAAAATTGTGAAAATGGCGGTATCGCAAATAAAAGACACAGCCCTAGGGCGGTGCCTTTTTATACCGCTGAATACTATACAATATCTGAATAATCGAAGTCAAGCGGGTTGTCAACTTCTAATCCAACGCTAATCTGGAAGCGGCTGCGCTATAATTGCCGCATGACCGAACTTCTCTATCAAACCGATTCGTATCTCAAAGAGTTTCCCGCTGCCGTCACCCGTGTGGATGCCGAAACTCGCGCCGTCCTCCTCGATCGTTCTGCGTTTTACCCCGGCGGGGGCGGCCAGCCCTGCGATTTTGGGACGCTGGAAGTGAACGGCGTCGTATATCCGGTGGAAAAAGTTAAGAAGCAGGGCAGTGACGTGCTGCACTTTCTCGGCGGGAATGAGCCGTTGCCCGCTCCCGGCTCCGCAGCACACGGGACCCTGGACTGGGTGCGGCGATACCAACTGATGCGCACTCATAGCGCTTTGCACATTCTGTGCGGGACGGTCTTCCGCGATTACGGGGCAAAGGTCACCGGCGGCGACATGGAGCCGCTCAAAGGACGCATGGATTTTGAATTCGAGACCATGCGCGGGGAGTTGGTGCGTGAAATCGAAACGGCGGTCAACTTTGAGGTCCAGCAAAGACGCGAAATTCGGGTGCGCATCCTGCCGCGCGAAGAGGCGTTCCAAATCCCCGACCTCATCCGCACGAAGATCAACCTGCTGCCCGAGGGCATTCTGCAAGTCCGCACGGTGGAGATCGTCGGTCTCGACCTGCAAGCCGACGGCGGGACGCACGTGTCGAACACCTCGGAGGTGGGCAAAATCAAGGTGGTGGATTACAAGAGCAAGGGCGCCATCAACAAACGGATTTACATCGAGGTGGAATAGCCCAAATTGGGGAGGGAGATTTCCCGCCGGTGTTGTATAATGACCGAAACTGCTATCTGATAAAAAAAACAAAGGAGAATGCAAATGAAATCGAAGAAATTTACGGTTTTGCTGGCTGTGCTTGCCCTGGTTGCTGCACAGCTGGCGTGCGCGCTCGGCGAACCGACGTTGAGCAACGTCCGCACGGCGAAGGATGCCGACGGCGTCCAGACTACAAGCACGTTCGGCGCGTTCGATACGGTGTATGTGGTCAGCGACCTGAGCAACGGCGTGGCGGGCAATATCATCACCTCCAAGTGGTTTGCGGAAAACGTGGATGGCGTGGATCCGAATTTCCTGATTGACGAAGCCGACATCAACGTGACCGAAGAATCCTTCAACGGTACCATTTACTTCTACTTCGAGCCCCCCACAGACGGCTGGCCCACAGGCACGTACCGCGTCGAAGTGTATTTCAACGGCGCGCTGACGGGCACGGTCAACTTCTCGGTGCAATAGTTTTTGATTTTGTTCGAGAGAGCGGTCATCAGAAATGGTGACCGCTTTTTGTTTTGGGATGGGTCGAAATCAGTGATTATGCCCGTAGTAGGGCGCGATAGCACCTCGCCCATCAGCAGTGCGGCGTACCCTTTTGGCGGCGGGTGCAGCCGCTTTTTGCCCAAACGACTGAAGCCGTTCCTGCGTTTTCGTGATCTATTGATTTTGCCTCTCTCCGAACGCGCGGAGTCCATGTCTGTTTTGGTAAAATACCCCCAACCAAGGAGAGAGAATGACAGGATTACCAGAATCCAAAGAGAAGCGCGTATTCAACAACATCCTCGGCGCGATCGGGTATACGCCGCTCGTCCGGCTGGAGCGGATCGGCAAAGACCTGCCCGTGCCGCTGTACGCCAAATTGGAGATCATGAACCCCGGCGGCTCGATCAAAGACCGGGTGGGGGCGAATATCATCGAACAAGCCGAGAAGCGGGGTGAACTCAAACCGGGCGGGACCGTCGTCGAAGCGACATCCGGCAACACAGGTGTGGGGCTTGCCATCGCCGCCGCCCTGAAGGGCTACAAGACCATCTTCGTCATGCCCGATAAAATGAGCAATGAAAAGATCTTGCTGCTGCGGGCGTACGGCGCAAAGGTGGTCATCACGCCCACTGCCGTGGCGCCGGACGACCCGCGCTCCTATTACGAAGTAGCGAAGCGGCTCGCGCGCGAAACCCCGAATGCCATTTTAGCCAACCAGTATCACAATCCCGATAACCCGCAGACCCATGTGCTGACCACTGGTCCCGAAATCTGGGAACAGACCGAAGGCAAAGTGACCGATGTCATCATTGGCATGGGCACCGGCGGGACGATCTCCGGCGTGGGGCGTTATCTCAAATCCAGGAACCCTGAAATCAAGATCGTCGGTGTGGATATCGAAGGTTCGATCCTCACTGAGATTTGGCAGAACAAAGGCAAAATCCCCGAAGGCGCGTATCCCAAGACCTATAAAGTGGAGGGGATCGGCGAAGACTTCCTGCCCTCCACAACCGACATTTCGGTCGTGGACTGGATCGAGCGCGCAGGCGACAAGGAATCCTTTTTATGGGCGCGGCAGTTGGTGCGTCAGGAAGGAATTTTTGCGGGCGGTTCCACCGGCTCGGCGATTGCAGGCGCGATGAAATACTGCCGCAAACTGAGCGGAGACCGCCTGGCGGTCGTCATTTTCCCCGATTCCGGCTCGCGTTATCTCTCCAAGTTCTACGACGATAAATGGATGCGCGAATTCGGCTTCATGTCCATGGAGTTCGGCGAGATGACCCTGCGCGACCTGTTGGTCGCCAAACCGAACAAGACCCTGTTCACCGCCGCGCTTGGAGATTCCATTCGCAAGGTGGAAGGCATGATGCGCCAGAACGCGGTCTCGCAGATGCCGGTGGTGGACAAGGACGGGATGCTGGCCGGTCTCATCGAAGAAGTGGACATGCTCAAGCACATGCTGGAAAAACATAACCACAGTCACGACGAGCCGATTGACGACCTCGTTCAAAATGCGGGTGCGGTCTATCCGCCCGACACCTCGCTCGATGAAGCCATGGCTTCGCTCACGGAGGGTTACGCCCTCATCGTGGTGGAACAGAGCAAACCGGTCGGCATCCTGACCAAGATTGACGTGCTGGATTACGTTGCCGGAAAGATCTAAGTTCCATTTCAGCGCCCCCGCCTGTCTGGGCGGCAGCCTCTTTGCCGGGCGCGGTTTCAAATAGATCGCGGCGAACATGAAAAAAGGATGCAGCCTGGCGGGCCGCATCCTTTTTCGCTGTTATCTTCCCGCAAACTGCGGCAGGATCGCGCCTTCGAGCAGTTTTACGATTTCCTCGTCGCTGCCGACGTACAGAGCCAGAATCCTGCCCGCCTTGAAGAAGTGCGGGTCGTCAACCCAGGTGATCATCGTTGTGCCAGCCGAGCTGCCGTCCGCGCTGATGGCGGCGGCGGTTTGCTCCATGTCGGAATTCGAGGCGAACTCGAACACCTGCACATCCGCGCCGTTGACTTTCAGGATTTTCCCCTCGACGGGAATGAACGGCTGTTCGACCGTCTCGCCCTCGACCACGTCTGCACCTTTGCTCACCAGCGTTTGAATCAAACTCAATTCGGTGAAGCCGCCTGCAAATTCCGCGCCGAAGGCGTCGGTCAACAGTGCGAGGGTGGCTTCATCGTTCCCGTCGTACAGCACGATCAAACCCGCCAGGCGGAAAAAGTGGCGCTCGTTGAGCCAGTTGACGTCCGCGTTGTCCACGCTGCCGTCGGCGTTCACGTGCTCCGAGTCGCGCAGCATATCGGCTTCGGTCTCATACTCGAACGTCTGAATCGCAACGCCGTTCACCAAAAGAACCCTGCCCGGCACGGAGAAGAAAGGCTGCTGAATCTCATCACCTTCCTCAACGACCGTGCCTTTCGACTTGAGGATCTGGATCAAAGTGACGCGATTGACCGGATACACCGTATCGTTGCCTTCCGAGGAACGCGGCTCTTCTACAGATGGCGCGCCTCCTGCGCATGCAGCGAGCATAATCGCGGCCCCCGCCAAAAAAATCACTGACAAAAATCGTTTCATGTTGTGCCTCCAATAAGGTTTTTTGCAGGCATAAGACGGAATTGCCCCCGAAAAGTTCCCGTTCCAACTCCCTGCCGCGCATGAAAGATTTTTACCGCCAAACACGCCGAAATGAATATGCCGTGTTTTGTATGGCAGCGAGTCGTTCTGATAAAATTCCAGCGAGCCCAAAATGCGCCCAACATACCTTGAAATCAATCTTGCCCAACTCAAGCACAACCTCGAAGCCATCCGCGCGCATGTTTCGCCCGCGAAGGTCATGCCGATGGTCAAAGCCAATGCCTACGGTCACGGCGTGGACGGCGTTGCCCCCTTCATTGAACCGTATGTGGATTATTTCGGTGTTGCCATCGTGGAGGAGGGCATTTATCTTCGCAATCTGGGAATCAAGAAACCGATTCTGGTTGCAGGCGGGACGTTGATCGAGCAATTGCCCTTGTTCCTGGAACATGACTTAACTCTCACCGCCTCATCTCTCGACTTGTTGCTGGCTGCTGACCAGTTGGCTGAATCCACCCGCAAGCGGATGAAAGTCCATCTGAAGTTCGATACCGGCATGGAGCGGGTGGGCGTCCACGAGTACGAAGCCGAAGAGTTCCTCCAGAAATCCCTTGCGTGCCGTCACCTGGAGGTGGAAGGGATTTATACCCACCTTGCCAACTCGGAAAAAGTGGACAGGAAATACTCCCTCTTGCAGTTGGAGCGTTTTCAGGAAATTCTTCGTTTCTACGAAAAGAACAGCCTGCCCATGCCCATGCGCCATGTCTGCAATTCCGGCGGCATTCTGAACCTGCCCGAAGCGCATTTCGATATGGTTCGTCCGGGCGTTTTGTTTTATGGAATTTACCCGGGGCGCGGCATCGAACGAAAAGTGAACGCTGCGCCGATTGCCGCGTGGAAATCGAAAGTGGCATACAGCAAGATCACCCTGCCCGGGCGGCCGGTCAGTTATGGGTCGTTGTGGCAGGCAGAGGAGAGTCCGACGCGCATCGTCACCATCCCGTGCGGCTACGCCGACGGCTACTTCCGCAACATGACAAACCGCGCGCGGGTCGTCATCCGCGGAAAATCCTACCCGCAGGTGGGGCGCATCTGCATGGACCAGTTCATGGTCAACGCCGGCGGGGATGATATCCAGGTGGGGGATGAAGCGATCCTGCTCGGCGGCGGAATCACGGTGGAGGAACTGGCAGACTGGGCTGGCACCAACGAGTACGAAGTGATGACGAGCATCAGCGCGCGTGTGCCGAGGGTGTACGTCGGTGCGGTACAATAAGCCGACAATTCGATCTTGAGGTGTTGCTTGAATTCCAAAGTGAAAGATTTTTTGTTGTTTTACGGGGTTTCCAGTTTGTCGGTTGCATTCGATCAGTGGACGAAATGGTGGGTCAGGGAGAGCATACCCTTTGGCGGGCAATGGCTGCCGGAGTGGCTGGCATGGCTCAGCCCATACGCGCGGATCGTGCATTGGTACAACAGCGGCGCGGCGTTCGGAATGTTCCAGAACGGGAATTTGGTTTTTACGATTTTGGCGTTTATTGTGATCGGCGTCCTTGTTTATTATTTTCCGCGCATGGCGCATGAAGATTGGACGCTGAAACTGGCGATGGGTCTGCAATTGGGCGGCGCGGCGGGCAACCTGATTGACCGCCTGCTGATGGGCAAGGTGACGGACTTTATTTCCGTATCCGTGTTCCCCGTGTTCAACGTGGCGGACGCTTCCATTACAGTGGGCGTGATCGTGTTGCTGCTCGGCGTCTGGATCAAAGAGCGCCGGGAGAAATTGGAGAGCGGGGAGGTGCCTGCCGCGGCAGACGCTTCTATCGAACCGGCAAAAGAAGGGCAGCAATGAGCGACGTAAATTTGCAGGAAAAAGATCAGCCTCGCAGGGGGCGTTTTTTTATCCTTCTGTTTGTTGCGGGCGCGCTGGTCGCCCTCGACCAGTGGACGAAATGGCTGGTGCGCCGAAACATTCCATTGAACACGGATTGGCTGCCCGAAGCGCTGGAGTGGCTTGCGCCGTATGCGCGGCTTCGGCATATTCAAAACAGCGGCGTGTCGTTTGGAATGTTTCAGGATGGAAATACGATTCTGACCGTCCTTGTTTTGCTGGTGGTTGCAGGAATTCTCTACTACATTTCCAGGATGGAGAGCGAAAATATTTGGATGTGGACCGCCGCCGGGCTGTATCTGGGCGGCGCGGTGGGAAACCTGATTGACCGCCTGACGCTCGGCGGGGTGACGGATTTTGTCTCGGTGGGAAATTTTTACATTTTCAATCTCGCCGACGCCAGCATCAACATCAGCGTGGCGATGCTGCTGGTGTTGTTCTGGCTTGCCGAACGGAAGCCTTCCGAGCATTCCGAATCGAAGAACCCGGAGGGGAATCCATGAGCGACCGCGTCGAACGATTTCACTTCGATGAAACAATACCGGACAGGCTGGACAAGTATCTCGTCTCCTGCCTGCCGGAGTTTTCGCGCGCGCGCATTCAGGGTCTGATCGCAGATGGCTTTGTCTTTGTCAACGGTGCGCCCGCCAGGAAAGCGGGACAAATGCTCGAAGACGGTTTCGAGGTCGAAGTGCGAATCCCGCCGCCTGTGCCGAGCGGCTTGATCGCGGAGGATATTCCGCTGAATATCGTTTTCGAAAACGACGACCTGATCGTGGTCAATAAACCGGCGGGCATGGTCGTCCACCCGGCGGCGGGACATTATTCCGGCACGCTGGTCAATGCCGTGCTGGGCTACGACCCGGAGATGGAAGGCGTCGGCGGCGAGGAACGCCCCGGGCTGGTGCACCGCCTGGATAAGGAGACCTCCGGCTTGATCGTCCTGGCGAAGAATGAGCGCGCTCACAACTGGCTGCAGGACCAGTTCCGTTTGCGGAAGGTGGAGAAGACCTACCTTGCGCTGGTGGATGGCAAACCGCCCACGCCGGCAGGGCGCGTGGAGGCGCCGATTGGGCGCGACCCAAGCCATCGCAAAAAGATGGCGATTCTCCCGCCGGGCAGGGGGCGCGACGCCGTCAGCGAATACAGGACGCTGGAGTCGTTCAAGCGCCATACCCTGCTGGAATTTCATCCGCTCACGGGGCGCACGCACCAGATCCGCCTGCATTGTCAGTTTTTGGGCTGTCCGATTGTGGGCGATTCGGTATATGGCAGGCGCACGCCGACGGTGGAGATCAACCGGCATTTTCTGCATGCCTTTCGTTTGAAACTGGCGCTTCCCGGCGAAAAACAAGCGCGCATGTTCGAGGCGGAGCTGCCGGAGGAGTTGAAAGCAGTGTTGGAGGAAGTGAGGAGATAGGCCCATGGATTATATAGATTTACGTTCCGATACCGTTACCAAGCCCACGCCTGAAATGCGCGAAGCGATGGCGGAGGCGGAGGTGGGCGACGATGTTTACGGCGACGACCCTACCGTGAACAAACTTCAAGAGAAAGCCGCCGGGATGCTCGGCAAGGAAGCGGCGCTTTTTGTCCCTTCGGGGACGATGGGTAATCTGCTCGCCTTGCTGTCGCATTGTGCGCGGGGGGAGGAGGTCATCCTCGGCGACAAGTCGCATATTTACGTCAACGAGGCGGGCGGAATGGCGGCGCTGGGCGGAATTTACCCGCATCCCATCGCGAATCAAAAGGACGGCACGCTCCGGTTGGACGACATCCGCGCTTCGATTCAACCCGACGACCCGCACCGCACCGTTACGCGGCTCATCTGCCTGGAGAATACGCAAAACGTTTGCGGCGGCATTCCGCTGACGGCGGAGTACACGGCGAAAGTGGGGGAGATTGCAAAGGAAAACGGATTGCGCCTGCACATTGACGGCGCGCGCATCTTCAACGCCGCCGCAGCATTGGATGTGGACGTGAAGGAACTGGCTGCGCCGGCGGATTCGGTCATGTTCTGTTTGAGCAAGGGGCTGGCTGCGCCGGTTGGTTCGATGCTTGTGGGGTCGAGGGATTTCATTGCGCGGGCGCACCGTCTGCGGAAGATGCTGGGCGGCGGGATGCGTCAGGTCGGTGTGGTGGCGGCGGCTGGGCTGATTTCGCTGGAAAAGATGACGGGCAGGCTTAAACAGGACCATGCCCGGGCGAGGAAACTCTTTGATGGCTTGAGGCAGGTCCCCGGTCTAAGGCTTGAGGCGGAGCCTGCATCCAACATGGTGTATTTCGACCTGGAGGATCGCATTCAGATGACGGACAATCAGATCATCGAAGAGATGAAAAAGCGCGGGGTGCTGGTGGATTGGTCTGCGCCGCGGCAGTTCCGCCTGGTGACCCATTATTGGGTGGATGATACGGCTGTGGAGCGCGCTGTGAGGGCGTTCGGCGAGGCGTTGAAGCAGGACGTTCTGTTTACACCGTGAGCGCGGCTTCGACCTGGTTGCGTCCGCGTCGTTTGGCAATGTAAAGACGTTTGTCGGCAAGGTCAATCAGTTTTGTGATTTCGCCTGCTTCGTGAGGAAACACCGCAATTCCCATGCTGACGGTCGGGACCGGGAAGGTCTTGCTGTGGTCGAATTTGAAATCCGCCAGGGTCTGGGTGATGCGCTGAGCCACGAGTATGGCTTGATCGGCGTCGGCGTTGGGAAGGGAGATGGCAAACTCCTCGCCGCCCCAGCGGCCGACGGCGTCGCTGTGTTTGATGTGACTGCGAATGGCGTTACAAAGGCGGACCAGAATTTCATCCCCAATGGCGTGACCGAACGAGTCGTTGTATTGCTTGAAGTGATCAATATCCAGCATGATCAGGCTGAGGGGCTGGCTGGCGCTGCGGCATGCTTCCGCCTGCGCCCGCAGGGTCTGGATGAAATGACCGTGGTTGTACACGCGGGTCAGGCTGTCGAGGCGGGCTTCCTCCTCGACGAGCGCATGGTGATAGGTGTTATCCAGCGCCAGCGCCGCCCGCTGGGCAATGCTGATGAGGAGTTCGAAATCGCCGCGGTTGAACGCGCGGGGACGGTAGGAGGCAATCGCGATGATGCCGTTCACGTGCATGCCTTTCATTGGAACGCCCATCCATGAAAGGGAGGGTTTTGGTTTGCCGATGACGACCATGTTTACGTCGTCCAGGTTGAGCGGTTTTCTCAGGTCCGGCAAAAAGAGGGGTCTCTGGTGTTTGATGACCCAGCCGGAGAGCGAGCCTCCCAGTTTGTAGGCGATGTCGTGGAAGTATTCCCCGTCGTCGTAGAACAACTGCATTTGGAGGTTGCCGTTGTCTTCGATGCCGATGTAGTACGTATCCGCATCCAGCGCGTTGTGGAGCGCCGCGTTCAGGAGAGCGATCAGCTGCCGGGTATCCAGGGTGGAAACGATCTGCCGGCTGATTTCGTTGGCTGCTTCGAGCCGGTTGATTTGTTTTTGCGAAAGCGCCTTGACCTGCTGGACGGTCTCGACCACGATCACCACGGAGATCAGCAGGAAGGCGTGAATCACTTTTGTTATGAGCGGCGTGAAATTCAGGAAATAGTAGGCGAAGTGAAATGCCCCTGCGATGACGATCAGCAGCATGGAAGGCGCGCGTCCTGAAACAACGGCGGAGGAAAGCGCGGCGATCAAAACCATGGAATGAATCAGGTAGTCAATCTCCAGCGGGATGAGATAGATCAGCAGTCCCAGCGCAGTTCCTGCGATGACGGAGTTTGCCCACTCATAAATGACCCTGTTGGGCATGGTGGTGTAGAGACGGTAATACGCCCAGATGTAGGCGCATCCCGCGATTCCGTAAGCGATGAGGATGAATTGGGCGGCGATGCCCGGATCGGGTTCCAGATAAAACGCGACGGCAATTACCAGGACAAGGTTGACCATCCCAATGATGATGGCGGGCAGAATGGGGATGATGTTTTCCTGCGGGTCGGAACCGAGATTGCCGGTTTTATTCATCGTTTATTCCAACGATAATAGGACAGATTGGTTTTCATTCACCATTTTCTCGAACGCGTCAACAATTTGCGGGTCGAAAAGGATGCCCGCTTCTTCCTTCAGGTAGCGGATCGCTTCATGGGCGGTTATTTTTTGCCGGTAGGGGCGGTTGCTCGTGAGCGCATCGAACGCATCCACAACGGCGAACAGGCGTGCCAAAAGCGGAATTTCTTCGCCTCTCAACCCGGAAGGATAGCCGGTGCCGTTCCAGCGTTCCTGGTGGTGGCGGATGATCGGAATGGTATCCTGCAAAAACGGGATCCCTTCCACGATCTTCGCGCCAATATCCGGGTGTGTTTTCATGATCTGCCATTCCCGTTCATTCAACGGACCCGGTTTGTGGAGGATGGCATCGCTGATGCCGATCTTGCCAATGTCGTGCAGAATCGAGCCGCGTTCCAGAATCTTTAGTTGCTCGTTTGAGAAGCCGAGGGTCTCCCCCAGTTTTACCGCCAGGGCGCTCACCCTCATGCTGTGCCCTTCGGTTTCCTGGTCTCTGGCGTCCAGTGCGGAAATGAGCGAAGCGAGGGTGTGGTCGTACGTCCTTTCCAGCATGTCGTAGGCGGCTTTGATCTCCACAGCCTGCCGCCGCGATTCCACCAGCAGGAGCGAGCGTTCGAGCGCGATCGCCGCCTGGTTGACAAGCGCCTGCAGGTCGTTGGGATTCATGTTTGGTTTATGCCCCGGCTCGTCGGGGATATCCATCCAGAGCGCGCCGTATTTGCGGATGGGCGTCTGAATGGGCATGCAGGCGCGAATCATGGACTGCCCCTGGGAGAAATAGATCAATTGCCCGGAACTCATCGCATCGCGGACCAGTTGAATGGGGTGCTCGACATGCGCATCATTGCCGGACGCATGTAGTTTTACTTCCGCGGCGATGCTTTCGTCCTGGTTGAACAGGACGATTCCCGTGCAAACGCTTCTTGCGAGTTTATGAGCGGTCTGGGCGATGTCCGAAGCGGCGCTCTCCAAATCTTCCGAGAGGATGATCTGGTTGCTCAGGCGGTACAACAGGGAGGTGATTCGCAGGGAGGAGCGCAGTTCCTGCTGAAGCCAGGTGCTTTCGAATGCACCCGCCGCCTGAATGGAAAGAAGCTCCGCCAGCGCCTCATCGTTCTCGGTAAAGAAGACCTCGTTTTGTTTCCCGAAGGCGAAAATTCCGCCCACGTTCACCTGGTGCCAGCGAATCGGGATGATCAACATGCTCCGCAAACCGGGGTTGTCAATCACCAGGTCGGAGGTGGCGGAGTATCTTCGTACATCCCGAACCCGGAAGGGCTGGGACGCTTGAAATGCGATCTGGATGATGTCTTCATCTTCGATGGAGGTTTGCAGCGACCCGAGCAGGCGCGGGGCGCTGCCTGAGGAGGCGCTTTGGATGAAGTTCCGTTCCTGCCCCAACTGGATGTGGACATAGGTGAATTTCGCCTGAAGGACCTCCCGTGCGAGCGCGGCGACATCCTGCGCAGTGGAGGTCGGGTCCACCACAGAGGAAAGTTGACTGCCTGCCTGAATCAGACCCATCAGCCGCTGGTGATAGCCGGAACGCTCCCAGGCGCGCGTCAATTCTGCGGCGACGGCTTCCGCCAGCCCGATGTCAATGCTGCTGAAAGCGTTAACGGATTCGCTGTTGAGCACGATGACGCCGTTCACATGCCCGTTGTGAATCAGGGGGATGAGCAGCGCGGAAAGGTTTGTTTCGTTTTCGAAAAGGATGTAATCGGCATCCGCGCGGATGTCGTTGATGATCTGCGTTTTCCGCTGGCGGTACGTCCTGCCGATGGCGCCTTTGGAACTGCTCTGCCGATAGCCGGCCGGAATCAGGTTGACCTGCCGTCCCGCTGCCGAGAGGAGCATAAATTCCTTGTTCTCCGGCTCGTGGACGTAAATGGTGGCGAGCGAGCAGTTCAACGCCCGTTCCAGCGTGTTGACCGCTAATTGCGCCGCCACGGGCTGGTCGAGATGGTTTTCGAGTTGCTGGCTCAATTCCAGCAGCAGCGTCAGTTGGGCGTTCCGCTTTTTTTCATTCGTCAGCTGGCGCGAAAGCACCTGGATTTGATCCGCCTGGGCGTTGATGCGGATGCGCGTAACTTCGTGAGTGGATGTATATGGCTTGAGGTATCTTGCCAGCCTCAAGGTCCAGATGGAACCGGGCTCCAATTCCTCCTGCCCGGCGGTTTTCTCCGCCTCCTCCGCCGAGGACAGTTCCTGCATCAACCCGTTGATCGTCATCAGGATGGTGATGATTTCGTAGTTGATGACGAGGAGGAGGATCATGTAAAAATAGAACGCCGCTTCGCGCGGGGTAATGAGGGTATCGGAAACAACATGCAGGGATTGTTCGACGGCAAGAAGAAGCGTGCCGAGGAAGATCAACAACGTCAGTTCGATGGTCGCGCCGATAATGATCACCCGGCGCCCCAGGATGTCCCCTTCCGGCGCGCTGATTTGAGCCCAGGGCAGAAAATCCCTCAACAGCAGAATCAGAATTGCCGCCGCCGGGACGACGAAGTTCGCGCCTTCACCGGAAGGAATGTAAAGGATGCCCCACACGAGCCAGGGGATGATCTGCAAGCGCTGGAGGATGTAGTTGTATTTGAAGGCTGGCAGCACGGTTGTGCTGGCGCCCAGGAACGCGCTGAGAAAAAAACCAACCGCCGTTAGAGAAGCGGCAGCGGAGCCCGATCTTGTGACAGCCAGATGCGCTCCTATCAGGAAACCGATGAGGGCGAACGCCAGATCGAGCGGGTTTGTGTTCCCCAGCCGCCTTGCCGGGGGCAGAGCCAGCAGAGCCTGCATGATTCCCACGATCAGGAATACCCATGCTTCCTCGATGAAGCCGTGAACATGATACACCCGCGCGACTACAATGAGGAGAAACGCCGAAAGAAGCTGCGATAACTTCGCCAGCCTGAACGGCACGGGCAGAAGCATGTTGACTTGAAGAATGAGTGCGAAAATGAAGCACGCCATACCGGGTATGAGGAAAACCCAGCCCGGAAGATCCATATCTACGATGCGTGTCGAGACGGGAACCAGCATCAGGGCGATCCCCAGCCCTCCCAGAAGGAGCGAAGCAAATAGATTAAAGTTGTTTTCCGAGGGGCGTTTCATTGGGGCTGAGGATAGCATAAGTAACAAAAATAATCTACCTCTCAAAGGCCGGTTCCCTGCCGGGGCTGTCGTCGGACGCCCCGCAATTGGCGATTGTGATTTCTGATATAATCCCACCGCAGATTGGCATATTGGGGGATGCGCTCAATTGCAAATTTCACAGACATGGGTAGCCGCTAATGCAAAATTTTATTTCCCTTAATCAAATTGACGAAGTTGTGCAGAAGATACGAAGCAGGATCTCGATTCAGCCTGTGGTTGGAATCATCCTCGGCTCGGGGCTGAACGGGTTGGCTGATTCCGTCCAGCAGGCGGTGTACATCCCGTACAGCGACCTGCCGAACTTTCCCGTCTCGACCGTTCACGGACACGCGGGCCGGTTCGTGATCGGACAGTTGGAAGGCAAGCCGGCGCTGGTCATGCAGGGACGGATTCATTACTATGAAGGATACAGCATGGGGCAGGTGACTCTGCCGGTGCGCGTCATGCAGAGATTGGGCATTCAGAACATGATCGTGACCAACGCCGCCGGGGGCGTGAACGCCGACTTCAACCCAGGCGACGTCATGCTGATTACCGACCAATTGAACCTCATGGGCATGTCCGGTCTCAACCCGTTGATGGGACCGAACCTGGACGAGATCGGTCCGCGCTTCCCGGATATGAGTCAGCCGTATGACCGCGCCTATTGCGAACTTGCACGCAAGGCTGCCGCGGAAAATAACATCACCCTGCGCGAAGGCGTCTACGCAGGGTTGAGCGGTCCTTCCTTTGAATCCCCTGCCGACCTGCGCTTCCTGCGGCTGGCAGGCGCCGATGCGGTTGGAATGTCCACCGTGCCGGAAGTCATCGTTGCCCGGCATGGCAATATGCGCGTGCTGGGACTTTCCGGCATCAGCAACAAAGCCAATCTCGACGGTTCCACCATCACGACCCATGAAGAGGTGATCGAAGCGGGCCGGGTCATTACGCCGAAGATCGAAAAGATCGTCCGCGGCTTCCTGCGCGGCATGGGGTAGTTGAACGATCCGAATGGCGGCTCTTTACAAATTCCTCGCCTCGAATGAGGCGCTGATCTACATCCTGCTGGCAATCGGCGGATTGTTTTCCTTTCGCTGGTTATGGCGTTCATGGAACGAGTGGCGGGTGGCTGTTTTCACCCTGGAGCGCGAGTTTTCCGCCCGCCGCTTGGGGCGTTCCATTGCCCTGTCGGTCATCATCGTCACGCTGTTCTGCGCAGAGTTCTTCATGGCAACCTTCGTCATTCCGGGTCTGCCTGCGGATTTTTTTGTCGTCACACCCACGCTGGATTTTATCTCCACGCCCACCGGCACGCTTTCCGCCGGAATGATGACGCAATTTGCCAACCTGCCGCCCGGAACCCAAGCCGCCGCGGTGGGCTGCATCCCCAATCAAATCGAACTTTCCTTTCCCAAACCGGGAGATGAAATCAAAGGCGCAATCGAGTTGACCGGCACGGTGAACATCCCGAATTTCGGGTTTTACAAATACGAGGTCGCTCCGGCGGGGAGCGATACCTGGGCAACCATCGCGGCGGGCCGCTCGGTTGTGGTTGCCGGACCCTTGGGCAGGTGGGATACCACCGCCCTGACCCCCGGAGATTATCAACTGCGCCTGGTGGTGGTGGATAACCAGGGCGTTCTCCTTTCCCCGTGCGTGGTGCCGGTGCGGGTCGTTCCGCTTCAATAAAAACAGGAATTATTTTTATGTCGGAAATTCAATTACGTCCCACAGTCGCCAGCGATCTTTCCCGTTTAATGGCGTTCGACCATTCGGTTACGAGCGATTCGGTCTGGCAGTTGGAACTGCGCCGGGATTCCGGGCAGGTGACGACCACCTTCCGTGAAGTGCGCCTGCCGCGTTCCATCAAGGTGGCGTACCCTCACAACCCGTTTGCCCTCGCCGATGACTGGGTACGGAAGTCCATGATGTATACCGCCGTCGTCAATACGGAACTGGCCGGTTACATCAGCCTGCTCGAGCGCGGGACCGCCTCGGTGGTATGGATCACCGACCTGGTGGTGGAAGCCGCCAGCCGCCGCCGCGGAGTGGGGACTGCCCTGCTGGCGGCGGCGCAGGGATGGGCGGAATCCCGAATGCACCGCCGCCTGATCTTCGAGGTGCAGTCGAAGAACCTGCCGGGCATCCGCCTTGCGCAGAAATCCGGTTTTGAGTTCTGCGGGTATAATGACCACTATTACATCAACCAGGACGTTGCCTTGTTCTTTTCCAAGATGCTAAAATAAAAAAGTCCAGATCAGGGAACCTGGTTTGTTGTAAGATGTTTATCGGAAGGGCTTTATGATTAACGGTTGGTCTGAAACGTTTCTGGCGGGGATCCAGACGCTCAACCAGATCCTGACGGCGGGGATCGCCATCACGGCGTTTTCGCTTTTCCTTTACTCGCTTTCATTTAACTTGCGCGACAGGGTCGCGCGTTCGTTTGCCATTATCCTGCTTTGTGTGGTCGTCATCTTCACCACCGAAGCCTTGCAGGATAACTCCGGCTCCATCGAGGCGCTCGACCTTCTCCTGCGTTTGCAATGGTTTGGGCTGGTCTTCCTCCCGGCGGCGTATTTGCATCTTTCGGATGCCCTGCTCGTCACGGCGGGACGTCCCTCGCGCGGGCGCAGGCGCCTGGCGGTGCGCGGCATGTATGTCGTGGCGGTGGCGTTCCTTGTCCTGCTGGCGTTTGGATATTTACTTGGTCCCATCGTGCCGGATGGCAAACCGGCGCCTTACCTCCTCCGCACCGTTTGGACGGAAATCTTCACCATTTTTTACGTGACCGCCATGGTGTGGGCGGGCGTCAATTTTGCGCGCGCCTACAACCTGATGCTGACCCGTTCCGGGCGGCGGCGCATGTTGTACCTGATGGCGGGCGCGACCGCCCCGGCGCTTGGCTCCTATCCCTATCTTTTGTTCGGTTACGGACTCGCCGCCCAGCACCAATATCTTTTCTGGATCACGGCAACCGTCATTAACATCCTCGTGGGTGGACTGGTCGTGGTCATGGCGTACTCGGTGGCGTTCTTCGGCGTCTCGTGGCCCGACCGGGTGATTAAGAGCCGCCTCTTCAAATGGATCATGCGCGGACCGGTGACGGCATCCGTCACGCTGGCGTTGATGACGGTCGTGCGCCGCGGCGGTGAACTGCTCGGCGCGCCATACAGCGCCTTCGTGCCGTTCACGATGGTGGCGTCTGTTTTGTTGATGGAACACGCCATCACTTTCGCGGCTCCGCTGTGGGAACGCTGGCTGTTTTACGGGCGCGACCGGAACGAATTGGAGTTATTGCAGAACATCGAAGAACGCCTGCTGACCCAAAGCGACCTGCAGCAGTTCCTCGAAGCCGTCCTCGCGGCTGTGCGGGATCATCTACAGTCACCGGCGGCTTTTGTGGCGGCGCTGGATGACGTGACCCTCTCTCCCATCGTGGTGGCGGGCAACCGCGCCATGCTGGACCAGGAGAGTTTGACCGAAGCGCTCGACCATGTCAACGGCGATGCGCGGCGGGAATTCCTGTGGGGCAATTTCTGGGTGCTGCCCCTGCACCGCCGGAGGCATCCCGATATGGATCGGGATGAACTGCCGCCTTTGCTGGGTCTGCTTGGGGTTGCGCGAAAGGACTCGAGACCCGCCATGGAACACGACCAACGCGAAGCGTTGTGGCTTCTCGCCGAGCGCGCCGCCATCGCCCTGGAAGACCGTCAGTTGCAGCAAAAAGTTTTCCGTTCGCTGGCAGATCTACAACCCCAGGTGGAATTGATCCAGCGGATGCGCGCCGCCGGACGTTACGACTCGCGCGCCAGCCTGCTCACCGAACCCCTGCCTCACGAAGCCGACCTCGCCAACTGGGTCAAGGACGCCCTCACGCATTATTGGGGCGGTCCAAAGTTTATGAACAACCCTCTGATCAAACTCCAGGTAGTGCGCGAACTCGCAGAGAAGGAAGACGGCAACCTCGCCAACGCGCTGCGCTCCCTTTTGCGCCGCGCCGTGGACCAGGTCAAGCCGCGCGGCGACCGCAAATTCACCACCGAATGGATACTATATAACATCCTCGAAATGAAATTCATCGAAGGGCGTAAGGTGCGGGATGTAGCCGCCCGCCTCGCCATGTCTGAAGCCGACTTGTACCGCAAACAGCGCGTGGCAATCGAAGCGGTTGCGAGGGCGATTCTTGAAATGGAAGTCAACACCCTGGACCGGGAGCCGGAAGACAGGCGCGCATTGTCTGAGTCCGGCGTTTAATTTGAACAAGGAGCGAACTATGGCTGGCGGAAAATCGAAAAGCGAGAACCTAATGCCCGTGATTGACGACGGCTGGTGGGCGTCCGTATTAGCGGAGGAGAGCCGCTTCTCACAGCCTGCTCCTCGTTACGCGGAGTCAAAGCCCGAGGTCCGGCATGATGCGAAGCCGGAATCTGCGGAGAAGAAAACGGACGTTAATTGGAATCAGGTCAAGGAATTGTACATGAGCGACAGCATCGTTGACCTGACGGTTACAGGACACAATCGCGGCGGTTTGCTCGTGGAAGGGGAGGGCGTCCACGGTTTTGTCCCGTTTTCGCATTTGATCGAACTTTCCGGGCGGACGGAGAACCTTGACCGTGACCACGACCTCGCGCCTTATGTGGGACGCAGACTGCGCCTGAAGGTCATCGAGTGTGTGCCGGAGGATGGGCGTGTGGTTTTTTCGGAACGCGCCGCGCAGTCGGAGCCGGGCAGGCGCGCCGAGTTGTTTCACTCGCTTCACGCCGGTCAGAAAGTAAGGGGCACGGTCACCAATATTACCGATTTCGGCGTGTTTGTTGACCTCGGCGGCGTGGAAGGTTTGATTCACATCTCCGAAATTTCCTGGGGACGGGTTTCGCACCCCGCGCAGTTGGTCAAGTTGGGCAGTGCGATTGATGTGCAGGTGCTCGACCTCGCACCCGAACGATGCCGGGTTGCCCTGAGCATCAAACGCTTGCAGCCCAACCCCTGGTTAAATGCCGAAACCGATTTCCCCATCGGTTCGGTCAAACCCGCCACCATCACCAGCGTGCTTTCCTATGGCGCGTTCGCCCGGCTGGACGATTATGGCGTGGAGGGTTTGATTCACGTCTCTGAAATTCCGCAAGCCGAAGGCAAACCCCTGAGGGAATTTTTGCGCGAAGGCGATTCGGTTCAGGTCAGGATTCTGCATCTGGACGCCGCGCATCAACGCATGGGTTTCAGCATGAAATTCGAATAGAGTCCGATGCCGCAGACCACACCCGCAGATAAAAGGAAATTCAAACAGGAAGGCGCCCCCTACCAGAGCGACTGGCTCGAAAGGCTGGCGCGTTTCAACGCGCAGTTCGGGCGCTTCGTGCGGGACGGGCTGGGCGTGGCGTTGACCGCGTTCGCGGCGATGATGTTGTTCGCCGTGCTCGAATCCATCTTCATCCAACTTGCGAACGGCGGCGATATTCCCGGCAACAACCTTGTGGGCGGACTGGTGCTTGCGCCTTTGACCCGCCTGCTCAGGAACTGGTTCGGACTTGGGAGCCTGTTCATCGTTCTCGGCATCGGATATTTGGGATATGCCCTCATCCGGCGCGAACGCGGCGGGACGAAGTGGGGACGCATCATCGCCTTTGAGATCGCCTCTCTTCTGACCTTGGGGCTGTTTGCCGTTTTCGGAGGCAACGATCTCCTCAAAGCGGAAGCGGGTTGGTACGGCGGCACGATTGGCTGGGGGCTGGTTACGTTGTTGTGGCGCGCTGCGGGGGGCATCCCCGGCACGCTCATTCTCCTGATTCTATGGCTTCTGGCGGCAGTGACCGCGTTCGGCGGCTGGTCGAAATTGGAAGCCTGGCTGGTGCAGGTCGCAGGCGAGGCGCACCCGCAGGCTGTAACTTCCCCCGCTCCTGCCGAAACCCAGGTTGAGGAAACTCAAAAGCCGAAGTCCGTGCCGCGGAAAAAGACGCCTGCCATCCCGCCGGAGTTTCGCACTTCGTTGAAATCCGCCGCCAAAAAAGAGGAAAAGACTCTCAAGCCGCCGCCCCGCGCCGACGATCTGCCGCCTCTGTCCATTCTGCTTGGCGATACCGCCGCCCGCGCCGACGAACGCACCATCAACCAGACCGCGGGCTTGATCATGAAAACGCTTTCGGAGTTCGGCATCCCCGCCACCGTCATCGGCTACCGCGTGGGTCCTGCCGTGACGCAGTTTGCCGTCCAGCCGGGGTTCATCAAAAAGCCGGGCACCGACGAAGAAGACGTGCAGCAGATGAAAGTCCGTGTGGCGCAGATCGCCGCCCTGGAGAAAGACCTCGCGCTGGCGCTCTCCGCTCAACGTCTGAGAATCGAAGCGCCGGTTCCGGGCAAGCCTTACGTCGGCATCGAAGTCCCCAATATGCACAGTTCGGTCGTCCGTATGAAGACCCTGCTCGAGTCGGATGCGTTCTACAAAGCGGGCGCTCCGCTCGCCATCGCCTTGGGGCGCGACGTTTCGGGCAACCCGCTTGTGGCGGACCTGGCGCGCATGCCCCATCTTTTGATTGCCGGCGCAACCGGCTCCGGCAAATCGGTTTGCATCACCTCCATTGCGGCGTGCCTTGCCATGAACAACACCCCGGAAGAACTGCGCATGGTGATGATCGACTCGAAGATGGTGGAGTTGATTCGCTTCAACGGTTTGCCGCATCTGTACGGCAAGGTGGAGACCAACTTGAACCGCATCATGGGCGTGTTGCGCTGGGTGGTGGTCGAGATGGAGCACCGCTACCGCCTGCTCGAATCCGCTCATGCCCGCGACTTGACCTCCTACAACAAAAAGATGGCGCGCACTGCCAGCGGACAGCCCCTGCCGCGCATCGTGGTCCTGATTGACGAACTGGCGGACTTGATGATGTCTGCCCCGGACCAGACCGAACACAACCTTGTGCGCCTCGCGCAGATGGCGCGCGCGACGGGTATTCATCTCGTGGTCGCCACCCAGCGCCCCTCCACCGATGTGGTGACGGGTCTCATCAAAGCCAACTTCCCGGCGCGCCTGGCGTTTGCGGTTGCCTCAGGAACGGACAGCCGCGTGATTTTGGATTACACGGGCGCCGAGTCTTTGCTTGGGCGGGGCGATATGCTCTTTCTCAACCCCGAGGTGGGCAGCCCCGTCCGCGCCCAGGGCGCGCTCATCACCGATATGGAAATCGAGCGCATCATCGCGCACTGGCAGAAAGTCACCGAGACATCGGAGACGGAAGTCCCGCCCTGGGAAAAATTATTGCAGGAGCCCGGCGAGGATGAAGACGACGGATTGGTCGAGCAGGCGGTTGCCATCGTCCGCCAGCAGCAGCGCGCCTCGGCGTCCATGCTGCAGCGCCGCTTGCGAATCGGCTATCCGCGCGCGGCTCGTTTGCTCGACCAGCTCGAAGAGATGGGCGTGGTCGGTCCGTCGCAGGGCGGCGGCAAGGAACGTGAAGTGCTCATCGGCGAGGATGACGAAATTCCCGGAACGGGGGAATCTGAAGAGTGAGGATTCGTTTCATGATGCGTACCGTGCCGCGCTGCCAAAAATCGTAAATCCCAAATCCCAAATCGAAAATCGTAAATTGATGAACCCCAAACCCACCTTCACAGACAGACTTCGCATTATCTTCAAGGGCATCCTGGACCCCATTGGCGCGTTCCTGAACCGGCTCGGCTTGACGCCCAACAGCATCACCCTGCTCGGTCTCGCGGGGACGACCATCGGAGCGTACGTCATTTCGCAGGGGCACATGACGACGGGCGCGTTCATCCTGCTGGCATCCGTTCTCGTGGATGCCTTCGATGGGACGATGGCTCGTTTGCGCGGCGAACCCAGCGATTTCGGCGGCTTCGTTGATTCCGTCAGCGACCGCTACGCCGAACTCGTCACCTTTGGCGGCTTGCTGTACTACTTCCTTGTGCGCAGCGATTCGCCCGGCGTAATGCTCACCTTCGTCGCCGCGGCGGGCTCGGTGCTGGTCTCGTACGTCAAAGCGCGCGCCGAGGGGCTTGGCTTTACCGCAAAGGTCGGCATCCTGACGCGCGTCGAACGTTATCTGGTTCTGATACCCTTACTCGTTTTCGACCAGCCGTTTATTGCGGTTTGCGTTATTGCCGCGCTGGCGAACATCACCGCCTATCAGCGCATTCTTCACGTCCGCGCGCAGGGGCACGAACGCATGCGACTGGAACGCAAGAAAAGAGAGACGGCTTCCTGATGGAAGGCATTTCCCTTGGCCCGTTGTTTCTGCGCTGGAACGGGATTTTGCTTGCGCTTGGGATTGCCTTCGGCGTACTGCTCTTCGCCCTCGAAGTCAACCGCCGCAAACTGGACCTGGAGGTTGTCTACTACCTCTTCATGCCTTTGCTGATTTGGGGGCTGATCGGCGCGCGGCTGTGGCACATCTTCACCCCGCCTCTTTCCTCGGTTCAGTTGGGTCTGACCACCCGGCATTATCTTTCCAACCCGTTGGATATGCTCGCCTTCTGGATCGGCGGCTATGGTTTTGCAGGCGCGCTGCTGGCGGGGATTCTCGTGCTCGTGTATTTCTCCCGAAAGTACGAACTTCCGTTTTGGGATTTGGTTGATTCCATCGCGCCTGGTGTTGCGCTTGCCCAGGCGGTGGGACGGGTGGGCAATTATTTCAACCAGGAACTCTATGGTCTGCCGGCAGACCTGCCCTGGGGAATTTTCATCCCGCCTGCCAGCCGCCTGCCCGGTTATGAAGCAGTGGAGTTTTACCATCCGCTGTTTGCCTACGAAGCGCTGTTGAACCTGGCGAACGCGGTTTTCCTGCTCTGGCTTGCGCGCCGGTTCGCCGAGAAACTCCAGCCGGGCGATGTGTTCCTTGTCTATCTTGGCTTTTATTCCCTCGTTCGTTTCCTGCTCGAATTCCTCCGGCTGGATGTTGCGCTGGCAGGCGGGTTGAACGTCAACCAGGCGTTCTTTGGCGTAACTTTCGTAGCTGCGGCGGCTGTCCTGTTCCGGCGGCATCGCCCGAGACGGGAACTGTAAGGATTTTGTGAAGGGGGCGGGCGGCGGCGGGTAATAAAATGAAAAGAGCCCGTTTCTTTACCATAAAGGAAATCCCATGATTGAAACCCAGGATTTAAGCAAGCAATTTCACGATTTTATGGCTGTGGATGGCGTCAACCTCTCCGTACAGTCTGGTCAGATTCTGGCGCTGCTGGGTCAGAACGGCGCCGGGAAGACCACCACCGTCCGCATGTTGACGGCGCTGCTGCATCCGTCACGAGGATGGGCGCGCGTCGCCGGGTACGACGTTGTCAGGAATGGACACGACGTCCGCGCTTCGGTGGGGGTGCTGACCGAACAGCACGGTTTGTACATGCGTATGACAGCGGTCGAATATCTCGATTTCTTCGGTCAGGTGTACAGCCTTGCGCCCTCCGCCAGGAAGGCGCGCAGTGAAAACCTGCTCGAATACTTCGGGCTGGCTGAGGCGGCGAAACGCCGCATCGGCGAATACTCGAAAGGGATGCGCCAGAAACTGGCGTTGGCGCGCGCGATGATTCACGACCCCGGCGTGTTGCTGCTGGATGAGCCCACGTCTGCAATGGACCCGGAGTCTGCGCGGCTGGTGAGGGACGAGATTGCGCGGCTGAAGTCGTCCAGCCGGACGATTGTCATCTGCTCGCACAACCTGACCGAGGTGGAAGCGCTGGCAGACAAGATTGCCATCATCTACCGCGGCAGGATTTTGGTGCAGGGAACGCTGGACGAATTGAAACGCAGTGTGCTGGGCGCGCCGGAATACGAGATTCGCTTTGCCGGGGCATGGAACGCGGGCGGGCTGGAACTGCCCAAAGGCGTGGAAAAGCTCGCTGAAACGCCGACCAGTTTGAAGGTCCGGGTGGAGGCGCCGCAGGCATCGAATCCGCAAATTCTCAAATTGCTGTCGGGCGCCCCCGTCATGGCGTTTCAGGAAGAAACGCGCACGCTCGAGCAGGTGTATTTGAAAGTGATGGCGGAAGCCAAAGGACGAGAGTATGTTCAATAAATTGAGACCGGTGCTGCTTGTGGCGCGGCGCGAACTGCGCGACCAGTTCCGCGACTGGCGCGTGTTGATGCCGATGGCGATTCTGACGCTGGCGTTTCCGTACCTGATGAACGAATTTGCGAAACAGGCGGTGGACTTCCTGAACCAGTTCGACGCCAATTTGATCCTCGACCGGCTCGTGCCGTTCTCGATCATGATCATCGGTTTTTTTCCCATCACCGTTTCGCTGGTGGTGGCGTTGGAGTCGTTCGTGGGCGAGAAGGAGCGCGGGACCATCGAACCGCTGCTCAGTGCGCCATTCGACGACTGGCAGTTGTATTTTGGAAAACTGCTGGTGGGTGTGGTCACGCCGTTGGCTGCGAGTTATCTCTCCATCGGCTTGTACCTGATTTTGATCGCGCGGCAGGGGCTGGACTTTCCGCCGCCCGCGGTGATGGTGCAGTTGTTCCTGCTTACGACGGCTCATGCGGTGCTGATGGTGAGCGCGGCGATCGTCATTTCGGTGCAGTCCACTTCGGTGAAGGCGGCGAACCTGCTGGCGTCGTTCATCGTGATTCCGGTGGCGATCCTGATGCAGGGCGAAGCGGTGATGTTGTTTTGGGGCAACGAAAGGGTGCTCTGGCTGGCTGTGACCGGCGTGTTGATCATCGCCCTGCTGTTGATTCGCGTGGGCATTGCGCACTTTCAACGCGAGTATCTGCTTGGGCGCGAGATTGATACGCTCAACTTCCGCTGGATGCTGAAAACCTTCTGGGTCAATTTTGTCGGCGGGGCGCGTTCGGTGCGGGAGTGGTATGGCAGGGCGCTGGGAGCCTCCCTGCGGCGTATTGCGCCTGCCCTGCTCTTTACGCTTTTGATCGCCGGGGCGAGTTTGTGGATGAGTTACAGCTGGGTGAAGGATAACGCGGCGAATGCGATCTCACACGCCTCGGCGGAAGACCGCGCCAGGCTGGAGGAAAACCTGGGAGAACTCCCCGACCTTTCCAGCCTGCGCGGACATCTCAACCCATCCTTCCTGTTCCTGAACAACACCCGCGCGGTTGCGTTCATCTTCGTCGCCGGGCTGGTCTCGTTCAGCGTGCTGGGAATCCTGATTTACATGATCAATATCGCGCTTATCGGCGGTCTGTATGCGGTGTTCGAACTGCTGGGCGTGCAGTCGCTGCCGATGGTCTTTCTGGCGGGCGTTGCGCCGCACGGCGTGTTCGAGATTCCCGCATTGATGATCGGAAGCGCGGTGGTGCTGTACATCGGCGCCGCCATCGTCACGCCGCAGACGGGCAAATCCATGGGCGAGGTGATATTGGAATTAATGGCGGACTGGGCAAAGATCTTCGTCGGTCTGGTTGTGCCTCTGCTGGCAATCGCCGCCCTGATCGAAGCGTACGTCACGCCGGGGATTCTGTTGAGGGTGATGGGAAGTTGAGTTCTAATGCGTCAGATCCTGCGGCTGGAAGCAGGGTTCGTACTCCGCGCCGAGGATGACGCGGTATTGCGCCGCGCTGTTCGGGTCTGGGAGGGAGATCACGTTGGCGGAGTAGATTCCAAGCACGTTGATGATGGTCTGGCGCTCGTTGGGGTCCTGCCCGGTTGTGAAATCCACCAGCACCGAATTGGCGTAATCGCGCCGGTCGGCGGCGCCGGTGACGGTCTGGTAACCGGCGTAATTCAAGCGTGAAGCGGCGAGCGATTCCATCGTCTCGAAGGGGGAGCCGTTCTGCACTTCCACGGTAATGGTCTCGCGCACTGCCGCATACGGGGAAAGGGTCGTGGCTTCGAGCATCAGTTGACGCAGGGCGTCTTCCTGCGGCAGGAGCACGGATGCGCCGCCGGGCGTCGTCCATCCCTGCACGTAAGGCGGGCGGATGTAGTAACTGCGGATGTTGGCGTTGGTAAAGTTGACGGCGTAGGGCGCCATGCTCAGCATATCGCCCAGCGTGAGGTCGGTGATGACCGTGCTGGCGAGATCGTTGTAAAGTTGGGGGATTTTGCTGAAGGAATCCGTTTGCAGGGCTTTTTGGAAGAGCGTGCGAATCACCTCCTGCTGGCGGCGTCCGCGGTCGAAATCGTTGGATTTGGAACGCGAGCGCGCGTACCACAGGGCAAGGTCGCCGTCCATGTGCACCTGCCCGGGACCGACCGTGTACAGCCACCAGTTGTTTTCGTTGTTCGGGTCGTAGGAGGGATGGATCAGACGCCAGTCGGTGTAGGCGCAGGCGACGGGCACATCAATCCCGCCGAGGGTGTCCACGATGCGGCGGAAGCCGTCGAACTCCACCATGGCGGTATGGTCAATGCGGATGCCGAGATTTTGAAGGATCGTATCCTTCAGCAATCCTGCCCCGCCGCCGGGATACCCGCCCGATTCCCCGCTTTGGAAGGCGGTGTTGATGCGCTGCATCCCGACGGTGGGGATGTAAATCCACAGGTCGCGCGGGATGGAGATGAGGGAGACTTGTCCCTCCTTGTACCAGACGACGGCGATAAGCAGGGTGTCGGTGCGGTGGGATGTGCCGGTGGGGCGGCGGTCGGAACCGATCAATAGAAAGTTGATGGTCTCGTTATCCGTCAGCGGGGGGAGGGGCGTGGGGCTGACGCCGGGCGCTTCGGGCGGGGGCGCCGCCTGGGTCGGGAAGAGTTGCTCGATGGGGGCTGTCGCTGTCGGCGAGGCTTGAAGCGTGGGCGTCGGGGAGGGCGTCTCGGAAGGCAGAATCAACTGCGGCGCGGAGTTCGAGTCGAAAGAATACACCGGCGGCAGTGTGGGGGTAAACAGCGAGGGCGGAAAGGGGGTGGGGGTTGGGGTGGAGTTGGGCGCGGACGTGATCAGGATGAACGGCAGAGGGGGCTGTTCCTGTGAGGAAGCGGAAGCCGACGCGCCGCAGGACGCGACCAGCCAGGCAAGGAGTACGGTCAATGCAGATCGGAAGGATGCTTTCATGAATCGTTGTTGTGCTTTGGATGAACTGTTTAGTATCTTACAAGTGAAATCCTTGCGTCGCGCGGCGCCGTGGCGGCATTTTTTGCGCAAGAATTTTTTACCGCAAAGGGCACGCTGTGCCTGCGGCTCTGCGTCTTCGCGCAGCGAACAGCAGTGCAGGCAAAGTACACGAAGGGGAATTAAGATTTTCCTTTGTGCGCCGTCATGACCTTTGTGGTTGAATCCTTTTTGGTTTCGGCTTGTCCGAGTTAGGGAGTGGGGAAGGGGGTCAGGCTTGCCGTTTGAGTTGGCACGGCGGTGGGGGTTGGCGCAGTCGTCGGCGTATTGGGTATGGACGTTGCGCTTGGTTCAACCGTTGCGGTAAACGGCAGGGCGGTCTCCGTCAGAGGGTCGGTGGGATGGGGAGTCACGGTGCTTCCGGGCAGGGGGGTGGGCACCGGCGTGCGTGTGGAGACGTTTGGTACCCACAATATCTCGCCGGGGAAGATGCGGTCGCCTGATTTGCAGTTGACGCTGCGGAGGGTGGCGGCGGTGGTGTAATGGTTGACGGCAATCGAATACAGTGTGTCGCCAGGCTTGACCGTGTAGGATTTCACCCAGCCGACCGCGCCGGGAATACAGGCGGCGACCGTGCTGGTGGGCGCAGGCGGCACAAAGAGCGCCGTGCCGGGGATGAGGCTGTCCACGGCGAGGCAGTTCGCGCTCTTCAACTGTTCGCGGCTGACGCGGTACCTGGCGGCGAGGCTTTCCAGCGTATCGCCGGCTTGGACGATGATGGGAATCCAGCCGTTGGGCGGCTGGCAGGAAGTGGGCGGGATAACCGTGTTGGTTGCCGTAAGGGTGAGGGTTGCCGCTCCGGCGCTTTGCGTTTGCGTCGAAGGGAGCGTCGGCGTCGCCGTAACGGGCACGGGCGATGGGAACAACTGCATGGTTGGGGTCGGCGTGGCTTCGGGCACGAATTCCACCAGCGATATGGATAACGCACCCAGCATCAGCCCGATGGAGACCACGGCAACCACCAGCGCGTTACCGAACTCGCGCAGCCCTCGCATTATTTCTTTCCCTTACCGCCGTGAGATTCCGCCGCCTTCTCGCTTGCAATCGGCAGCAGCACGCTGAACGTGGCGCCGACTCCCGGCTCGCTTTCCACCCAAATGCGCCCGTGCTGGGCTTCGGTCAACGTCTTGGCGATGGAGAGTCCCACGCCCGTATCGCCGACGCCCTGAATCAGGACGTTATCCGCGCGATACAAACGGGTGAAGACGCGCGGCAGGTCTTCCGCGGCGATTCCTCCGCCCTTGTCGGATACTTGAATGAGGATGAATTCCGCGCCGTTCTCGCTTCTGGTCTGGACTTTGAGTTTGATCGTGCCTTCAAAGGGAGTCGCCGCCCCGGCGTTTTGCAGCAAATGAATCAATATCTGCTGGAGCGCTTCCCGGTCCGCGCGGATCGGAGCGAGGCTTTTCGGCACTTCAAGATGAATGGAAATGTTCTTCTCCCGCACCTGCGTGCTGGTGTAGGACATGGCGTTGTCAATGATCAGGTTCAAGTCCACTGCTTCGGGCTTGAGTTCGTTCAAGTCCGTCGCCAGGGTGGTGATCTGGATCATGTCGTCCGTCAAACTGCGGATGCGCTCCGTGGACGCCTTGATGCGTTCCACGAATTTTCTTTGCAGCGCGCCGAGAATACCCACCGACTCGCCGAGCAGGAGGTCGGTATAACCCACAATGGATGAGAGCGGCTGGCGCAGTTCCTGTGAGATGGAGGCGACCACTTCCGCCTGCTCGGTGTTCTTCGCGGCGATCTGCCCCTTCTCCAATTCGAGAACTTTCATGTTCGCTTCGGCAAGCAGATTCTGCAAACGCGCCACTTCCTGCAGGGTTGTCTTTAGTTCGTTCTCGACCTGCGCCGTAGTGGTCAGGTTCTTTCCGGCGCGCAGTTCGGCGTTTTCACGCTGAAGGTTTTCGATGATCTTCTGCGACTCGTCCTGAGCCGCCCGCAGCGAAGCCAGTTCCGCAGCGCCGCCTTTCTCGGCTTCGGCGCGCGCCGCCTGCAGCTGCTGGTTCAACTCCTGGATGCGGCGTTCGAGGTCGGTCGCCTGCGCGCGCGCCATTTCGCTTTGCGCTTCCAGTTTGTTCATCTTCTGGTTGCGCTGGATGATGGGTACGAGCGATGCGGCGATGTTGGTCAGGAACGCCTGGTCTTCCGCGCTCCACGTGCGGTCGGAATACGGCGAGAGCAGAAGGATGCCGCCCAGCGATTCCTTTTCGGGCGTCAGGATGGGAATGCACAAAAGATGACCGGGGTTGTTCAAACCGAGAATGTCGCCCAATCCCTTGATGTCGGCGGAGGTGCTGCTGGCGGGGAGCCGCAGGGGGCGTCCGCGCTGAAGCGAATTTGCCAGCATGGGAATCGAACCCTTGCTCAGCGAGCCGCCTTCCAGCAATTCTTCACGAATCAGGTCGTATCCGCCCGCGATGATCATCTGGTTGTTGTTGTCGGTCAGGTAGATCATGAAGCACAGATCCGCGAGCATGGTTTGAGCAATGGCGCGCGTGATGGACTGGCTCAATTTGGTGGGGTTGGATTCGGCTGCGACGGCGAGCAGGGCGTGGAAGGTTTTGGGGTCGGTGCTGTACCGCCGGCGTTCGGGGCGTCCGGTGGTATCCTGCTTCAGCGTTGTGGGCTTTTGCGAAGGCTCGATCACCGTCCGTATGGGGGCGCCGAAACGCTGGGGCAGGGTGAGCAGAATCGGAAACGCCGCCATGTAGGCGAGGCGCACAATGCCGGAATAATTTCCATCCGCCTGGGTGAGCAGATGACCCAAATGCCCCAGCGCGCCGAGGAAAAGCAGCAGAACCCCATACCACATCCCGTCCGGTCTGCGGATGAACAAGGTGATAATTCCCAGCAAGGCAAGGAACAGCGAGCCAATCTGCCAGATTTGGTCGTCGAGCGTCTGGTTGTAACTGACAAAGGCGATTTGCGGCTGCCAGAAGAGCAGGCTGAAGCCCAGGGCGGTCAGCACGAACAGGCTCAGCAGGGTCACGGCTGCGTCTGCCAGGCGGTTGGGTTCCGGGAAGGCATACAGCCAGGTGATCCAGACGATGCCGAACAGGATGAACGCGCGGTCCATGGGCGGCAGGATGGTTTTGGGGTCGAGAATTTGCTGCCAGCCCAGCCCGCTGAACAGGAACATCAACACCTGTGCGCCAAGCAGAATTCCCAGCCCGATAAATGCCCGCCGCGCCTGCGGAAACTCGCTTGCTCTCCAGTGATTAAATGCCGATTGAAGCGCGCTGGCGATCACGAAGACCAGCACAATGTAATAGATCAAATCCCCCGGCGGAACGGTCAACTGTGTCAGGATTAGACTGGTAAATGCGCTCATTCACACGCGATTATACTTCACTTGATAAATTGGCGTAGAATTGTCACCATGTCACAACGGAAACGGACTCCGCGGTATATCGTTTTGATTCTGTCGGGGGTACTGGCGGCGTCGTTTCTTTTTTCAGGTTTCTCCAGCCTGCAAAAAGCGGAGGCGGCTGAAAAAAACGGCGAGCATCTTGCGGCATCCGAGTCGTATGCACGTGCGGCGCAGCGGCTCTTTTGGCGGGACGATCTGTGGGAGCGGGCGGGCATTTCTGCCGCGCAGGGCGGCGATTATCAAAAGGCGTTCGCTTATTTTGCGAAGCCGCCGGTCCTGACCGAGCAAGGCTGGTTGTGGCTGGCAACTTCGTATTATCAAAGCGGGGATATCGAATCCGCGATTGCGGCTGCCAGGGAGGGTCTGAATTCGTACGATTCAGCATCCCTGTTTCGTTTGCTTGCCTTCGCCTACCGCAGCCAAAAGGATTGGACGGCTGAAAAAGATGCGCTCGAAAACCAACTCCGGTTGAACGACGGCGACGCCTACGCTCATTACCGGCTTGGGTTGTTGTCCATGCTGGATGCGCCCGAGCGCGCCCTCGCGGAATTGACCCGCGCCTCTTCTCTTAATCCCGAAGTTGATTCCGCCGCCCAGACCTTGATCTCCGCCTTGAATGTTTCCGACACCCAGCCGGATGCTTCCGGTAAATCCGTGACGGTTGGCCGCGCCCTCGGCTTGGTGCAGGAATGGGAACTTGCCCTCCTCGCCTTCCAGCGAGCCGTGGAAGCGGACGCGGAAAATGCCGAGGCGTGGGCATGGCTTGGGGAGGCGAAACAGCAACTCGGTCAGGATGGACGCGCGGAACTCGACCGGGCGTTATCGCTCGACCGGACCTCGGTCAATGTGCGTGCGCTGCGCGGTCTTTACTGGAGTCGGCTTGGGAAGTACGAGCAGATGCTTGCGGAATACCTGCTCGCGGCGGAGTATGAACCGGAGAATCCCCGCTGGCGCGCGAGCATCGGCGAGGCGTATGCCCGGCTGGGAGATGCGGCATCTGCGCTGGCGGCGTATCAACGCGCGGTGGAACTTGCCCCGAACGACGCCGGGTATCTGCGTCTGCTGGCGGTGTTCTGCGCGGAGAATGGGGTGTATGTGGAAGAGATCGGTTTGCCTGCCGCACAGCAAGCCGCTGCGCTTGCGCCGAATGACCCGCTGATGATGGACGCGCTGGGGCTGTCGTATTTATCGTCCGGGCGGTATGCCAGCGCGGAACAAATCCTGCTGCAGGCTGTCCGCCTTGCCCCGGAGCATTTCCCCGCCCATATTCACCTCGCCTTGACGTATCTCGCGCAGGGGAATCGCTCCGCCGCTTTCAACACGTTGACCTTCGTGCGCGATGCGGATGCGGGCGGCGTGTATGCCGAAACTGCAAAGCAATTGCTTCAAAAATATTTCCCACAGCATTCGCCATGATAAAATCACGCCCATGTATCGCTTTTCCCTTCTCTTGTTTGTTTCTTTATTGTTAAGTGCATGTGCCGGACTTCCCATCGCCACGCAGGCTCCGGCTCAGGCGCAGCCCTCCGGGACGGTCCTTTTTCAGGATGACTTTGCCCAGCCCACCACCGGCTGGGACCGTTTCATGGTCAACGAAGGCGTTATGGATTATGACTCGGGCGGGTATCGCATCCTCGTCAACGACCTGGAGACCAACTTCTGGGCGACTCCGCGCCGAAACTTCAAAGACGTGCGCATCGAAGTGGATACGGGTAAACTGGCGGGACCCGATGAAAACCGCATCGGCGTCCTCTGCCGGTACAGCGGAGCGAATTATTATTTCTTTATCATCACCAGCGACGGCTACTACGGTGTGGGCTTGTTCAAGGACAATGCGGCAACTCTGCTTGGGCAAAGCGAATTGCAGCCTTCTTCGAATATCAACAAGGGGCTTGCCGTCAATCACCTGCGCGCGGACTGCGTAGGCGATACGCTCACGTTTTACATAAACGGTTTCCAGGCGGCGCAGGTAAAGGATGCCGCGCTGACCTCCGGCGATGTGGGCATGCTGGCTGGCACGTTCGGCGCACCCGGCGTGGATATCGTCTTTGATAATTTTGTCGTGCTGCAACCGTGAAGAGCAGAGAATAGTGAATAGAGAGCAGTGAATAGAGAATAGTGAATAGTTAGTGGGTAGAGTGTGGAGATCGGTAAACTACTCTCTACTCTCTTTATTTCCATGAAAATCTTCCTCGATACCATCGGCTGCCGCCTCAATCAGGCGGAAATCGAAGCCATGTCCCGTCAGTTCCGTGCAGCAGGGCATGAAATCGTTGCTTCCGCCGACCACGCCGATATGGCGGTGGTCAATACCTGCGCGGTCACCACGCAGGCGGCATCCGATTCGCGCGGGAGGATTCGCAATATTGCGCGCGCAGGCGTGGGGAAAATCGTCGCCACCGGCTGTTGGACGTCCATCCAGCCGAGGGAAGCCGCCGCGCTCCCGAACGTCCGGCATGTGGTCGCCAACGACAAAAAGGATTACCTTGTGCCCGAGGTGCTGGGCTTGCCCAGGGAAACCTTCGACCTCGAGCCGATGGACCGCGTGCCCATTCCCGGCTTGCACCGCCGCACACGCGCCTTCATCAAAGTGCAGGATGGCTGTGATAACCGCTGTACGTTTTGCGTCACCACCATCGCGCGCGGCGAAGGGCGTTCGCGTCCGCTCGCGGACGTCATCAACGACATCCATGCTGCGCTGGCGGGCGATTCGAAGGAAATTGTTTTAACCGGCGTGCACCTCGGTTCGTGGGGGCAGGAGATGAATTTCCACCTGCGCGATCTGGTCAAAGCCATTCTGCGCGAGACGGACGTCCAGCGGTTGAGATTATCCTCCCTCGAACCCTGGGATCTGGACGCCGACTTCTTCTCCCTTTGGGCAGACGCGCGCCTCATGCCTCACCTGCACCTGCCTCTGCAATCCGGGAGCGAATCCACCCTGAAGCGGATGGCGCGCAAGACCACGCCCGACTCGTTCCGCGAACTGGTGAAAGCCGCCCGCGCCGCCATTCCCGATGCCGCCATCACGACGGACCTCATCGCCGGATTCCCCGGCGAAACCGACGACGAATTTGCGGAGACACTGGATTTCGTCCGCGAGATGCAATTCTCCGGAGGGCACGTCTTTTCGTATTCGCCGCGTCCCGGCACCGGGGCGGCAAAGATGAAGGGGCAGGTCAGGCCCGAGGTCCGCAAGAGGCGGAATCACATCCTGCAGGAGGTGATTGGAGAGTCGGCAAAATCCTATCGAGAGAAATTCATCGGGCAGGCGATGTCCGTGCTTTGGGAATCCACCAGCGAATACGGCGAATACGGCTGGCGCATGGAAGGCTGGACGGGCAATTACCTGCGCGTGAGCGCCATTGCGCCTTCGCCGCGCTGGAACGAAATGGATGTGGTGACGCTGGAGCGGGTGGATGGGGAGAAATTGACGGGCATCATTCGGGGTGCGTAGTCCGTAATGGGCGCGGGCAGCGCGATAATTACGAATGTCACTATTTGAAATGAGGGAGGAAATGTATAATTTTTTATGGCATTTTCAAACAAAAAAGGAGCGAAACCGATGACCGCGCAATTGATTGACGGAACCGCCATCGCGCAAAAGGTGCGCGATGAAGTGAAGGAAAAAGTAGCCAAACGACTTGCGGAGGGAAAATCCCAGCCGGGGTTGGCAACCGTTCTGGTAGGGGACCGCATTGACTCGGCGACCTATGTGAGCATGAAGCAAAAGGCTTGCGCTGAACTGGGGATGACCTCGTTTCATCACCCCGTCCCCGCGGATATCACCCAGGAAGACCTGGAAAAACTCATCAAGGAATTGAATGCCGACCCGAAGGTGAACGGAATCCTCGTGCAGCTGCCCCTGCCCGATCATCTGGATGAAGAGCGCGTCCTGCAGCTGATCAGCATCGAGAAGGACGTGGATGGGTTCTCGCCGATCAATCTCGGTCGTTTGGCGCAGAAGGGACGCGAACCGTTGTTCGTGCCTTGTACGCCCTACGGCTGTATCTACCTGCTCAAGGAAGCCGGGGTGAAGATTGCGGGCGCGAATGCGGTGGTCCTGGGCCGCTCGAATATTGTCGGCATGCCTGCGGCTTTGCTGCTCATCAAGGAAAACGCCACCGTAACCGTCGTCCACTCGAAAACGAAGGACATCCCGGCTGTGCTGCGCAACGCGGACATCATCATCGCCGCCATCGGGCGCGCAGAAATGGTTCGCGGCGATTGGATCAAACCCGGCGCGGCGGTCATTGACGTGGGCATCAACGGCATTCCGAAACTGAACCCCGACGGCACGCCGATGATCAGCCAGAAGACCGGCAAACCGATGCAGAAACTCGTAGGCGACGTCAACTTCGAAGAGGCGAAAGAGGTGGCGGGATTCATCACCCCCGTCCCCGGCGGTGTGGGTCCGATGACGATTGCGATGCTGATGGCGAACACGCTCCGCGCGGCGGAAATTCAGGATAAATAAGCTGTCTTTGGCGGGCGCGCTTCGCTTGGCAAAAAATTGTGCATGGTGAGAACAAATTAGTCCCGTGGGCGGCGGGACTAATTTGTTTGCCCTATTAAACCCCTTGACATAATAATAGATTTATACTACTATTGATTTGTTAGTAGCGTCAATTTGATATTATTGAAAGGGAACTGGGATGACCGAGCTTAGTCTGCATACAAAAAAGTTTCAAAAGGAACTGAATGCCGGGACGTCTTCGCTTGTGCTGTTGAGCGTCCTCAGCCGCAGCGATGAACCGATGTACGGGTATCAGATCGCAAAACTGCTCGAGCAGAGCGGTCCCGACGTCCCGATGATGAAGCAGGGAACACTATATCCCGTGCTGCGCTCGCTCGAAGATAACGGCTTGCTGGAAAGCAGGGTCGAACCGTCGGTATCCGGGCCGCCGCGCAGGTATTACAAGATTACCGGCGAAGGACGCGCCGCCCTGGTGGAATGGATCGAACTTTGGAAACAAACGAAAAAATTTATAGACGCAATTTTGAAAGGATGACATCATGTTTAACGCAATCGAAGAATACCTTGACGCTTTGAAAACGGAGATGAAGAATGCAGACCCTGCGCTGGTGCAGGATGCGCTTGCGGATGCGCGCGAGCATCTTACGCTGGCGCTTTCTGCGGCAAGGGAAAAACATCCGGGTGTAAGCGACGCAAACGCGCTGCAAGCCATTATCGAAGAATACGGTTCGCCTGAAGAGACCGCCTCCGCCTACCGGGAAGTGGAGCGGCGCACGCCGCCCGCCATTTCGCAGGTCGTTAAACCGCGCTCCTTCCTTGGGCGATTCTTTGGGGTGTACGTTGATCCGCGTGCGTGGGGCGGATTGCTGTACATGCTCATCGCATTCATTACGGGTGTTTTCTATTTCACCTGGGCAGTGACGGGAATTTCGCTTTCGATTTCCTTCCTGATCTTTATCTTTGGTTTTCCGCTTGCCCTGTTGTTTCTGCTTTCCGTGCGCGGACTGGCGTTGTTGGAAGGGCGTCTCGTGGAAGCCCTGCTCGGCGTACGGATGCCGCGCCGCCCGCTGTTTTCCCATCAAGGCATGAAGTGGTTCGACAGACTCAAGGCGTTGGCGGCGGATAAAGCCACATGGATGATGCTGGTGTATATGCTTCTCCAATTTGTATTGGGAACTTTATACTTCGTGGCAATTACGGTGGTGTTGAGTTTCTCGCTGACGGGAATTGCATTTCCGATCCTGCAGGATTTCTTCCGGCAGGGAGTCTACATCGGCAGCGTCCGTTACATCTTTCCGCCGTACACATATCCATTTTGGGTATTGGGCGGTTTCCTGCTGTGGACGATCTTCATGCACATCGTGCGTGAGGTTTCCCAGTTCCATGGCAGGCTGGCAAAGTGGATGCTGGTCTCCGAATAGTGTTCGTATTTGAGAAATCAAAACAGTCCAGCGCAAGGCTGGACTGTTTTGATTTTTACAGTTTACGGCTTGATGAGCAGACCGAGATGATTTCCGACCCGGCGTTCCCTGCCGGGTTTGCCCATATCAACGGGGGAGTTGAGGACGCGCGCCTTGCCGTCGAAGCCGCGAATGACCATTGCAGACGAACCGCCGCCATCCATGTTTGCGCCGGTGTGGACGCCGTAGGAGATGAGCAGTTCCGCCAGTTCGGGGAAGGTCACGCCTTCGCTGTAGCCGGGCTGACGTCCATCCACAACCATCAGAGTCAGCCAGCGTCCGTTGCGGCTCAGCCCGATGGCGGTGCGCGGATTGGGCGCCTGGGCTGCAAGGTTCTTCACCACGACACCGTCCTGCACCACCATGCGGTCTCCGGCAACGGCGTTGAAGACTTTGCCTGTTTCCTTGTTGAAGGTCACTTGATTCTTTTGACCGATATAAACCACCGGCTGGATGGTCTTCTTGGGTGAATAGATTTTCCCGCGCGAAGCGGCATAGTCGCTGATGCGCACCGGGTCGCCGCCGTTCGGGCAAAGCGCGGCGGGGTCGTAGGAAGGATCCAGATAACTGAAATACCCGCCGTTGATGGCGGCATGCAGTTTGAACTCTTCCAAAAACTGCGAGGTTGTGCGGGTGCAGAGAACATCCGTGTTGTTCGGGGAAGGTGTAACCAAAAACTCCAGTTTCAGGGTTTGCAGGTCAACAGCGAGGACATGCACAACGACCTGGCGCGGGGCGCTCAGGTCTTTTCTCAGGTAGGTGACTCCTGCAAACAGGTTTTGCGTGATGGATGCGGGCCGGCTGGCAGTGGTGATCTGGACGAGATAATCTTTGGAGCACCAGCCAGCCTGACCGTCCAGTTTTTGGATCTGCACCCATTCCGGGTTCGATGAATCGTCCAAAGCGGGGACGGTATCGTTCTTGGAAAGTTTTGCCAGGATTTTCCCGGAGAGGCTGGGTGTTTCACGAACGTTCAACGTCGTTGTGTTGACTCGATACCAGTTTTTGTCCTTGTGTTCCGGGACGGGCGTGGTGGCGGGCGGTTCCTGCGGCGTGGGCGCGTGGACGCTGATCAGGTATTCGCTGAAACTCCAGCCGACCAGGCTGCCATCCTGTTTGCGAATCTTGAGCCAGGAACCGTCGGTATTCGAGTCAATGCGCTCCACAATTTCGCCAAAGTAGACCAGCCCAATCGAGTCGTATTCCAGCCCCGGTCCTTCGCGCACTTTCAGCGAAGAGGCGGTGACGCGGTACCAGTTTTCGTCCTCGTCGTCGGGCGGGGGCGTGGGTTCGGGTTGGGGCTCAGGGGTTGGCTCAGGCTCGGGTTCAGGTTCAGGCGTCGGTTCGGGCGAGGCGTAGAGTCGCTGCAGGTAGGCGGCAAAACTCCATCCGGTCAGGCTGTCATCCTTTCTGCGAATCTTCAGCCATGTCTTGTCGGGATTGGAATCCACTTCCTCGACGACTTCATTGAGGAGGATACTGCCAATCTGCGTGTAGCCAAGTCCGGGTCCTTCGCGGACTTTGAGGGATGGCACGGTGACCCGGAGATATTTCGTCGGTTTGGGCGGTTCGGGGAGCGGCGTATCGCTCAGCCCAAAGCGCTGGCGGAACGCATTGATATCGCCGTTGAAGTAGTTCAGGTCAATGTTGAGGCTTTCCACGCCGTAGAGAGTTCCATCGCCGTTGTCGGTGAACTGCCAGAGGGTCCAGGTCGTCCACGGTTTTGGGACGAGGGGGCTGGCGACGCCGTAGTTTGCGATCCACAGCGGATATTGCTTGAAGTAATTCAGGGACGCGGCAGGGATGCCGGCGGCTTCGGTATTTTCCCGCCAGTAGTAATAGCCGGTGTAAACGCCGATCTCTTTTCCCGGCGCAAGTTCCTTGACGCGTTCAAGGAAGGTGTACCAATGCTTCCAGCCTTTGAAAGGTCCGTTGTAAGTGTCTTCGAAATCGCCGAAGAGCGGCAGTTCGCCGAAATCTCCCTCGAACATGGATGCCCATTTTTCCGCCTGCCGCTTCGGGTCTATGCGGCTGTCGTAAAACCAGTAGGAACCGCGCGGCAGACCGGCTGCTTTCGATTCGCGCCAGTTGACTTTGAAGTCCCGGTCGCCCCACAGGTTTTGCCCCGCGCGGATGATGACGTATCCGGCGTTCGAGCGCATTTTGACGAAGTCTATCCCTTGCGGGGTTTGGGGGTCGTCCTGGTAAAAGCTGACATCGGGTCCGATGACGTTTGCCATATCTGCCTCCGAGTTGTGCGCGTAAATAAATTGACAATGGGTCAGTTGAAGTGATGCGCTGAGTAGAGCGAGGTACTATCTCGCTTTGCTTCACTTCCTCCTTTACCGCTGCCAATAAATTCTCACCTTGCGCGGTAGGGGTGACCCAGCCATGTTTTTGCAAAATGTCTGGCGCAGGGCGACCCTTTCTTGCAGATAGGCTGCCTGTTTTGCTAAAACGGGTCGCCCCTGCGACAAAATCGCGTAAGGTAAGTAAATTATATACCAATTGCATTTTCAAAATGGGTGATGACGGGTTTCCCGCCCGGTTTGCCTTCGATGGCGATGACGTCAATCTGCCAGTGGTCAACCCCGTTTTCGGCGGCGTAATGCTGGGCTGCATTGAGCATGTGTTCGCGTTTGCGCGCGGTGATCTGGTGTTCGGGGAGGAAGTCTCTGCTGGCGGTGAGCGTTTTCACTTCCACGAAAACGATGACATCACCCTGCCGGGCGACGATGTCAATTTCCCCGTACGGTGTGCGGACGTTGCGGGCGACGATCTCGTGTCCACGTTCCGCGAGCCATTTTGCGGCAACCGCCTCGCCCCATGCGCCGACTTTTTGGTTGTGTTTGCTCATGGAATGAACGGCTCCACGAGGCTGCGCAGGCGGGTGCGCCAGCTGCTTTTACGGGGTTTCGACTCGTTCACCAGCCGCTCGTAATGTTCGAGCATGATGGCTGTGGTGCGTTCGATGGCGTACGCGCTTGCTGCTTCACGGGCGGAAAAGCCCATTTGCGTGCGCAGTTCCACGTCCAGGCAGAGGCGGGTAAGTTTGGCGGTGAAGGCGGGCAGGTCGTTCGTCGCCAGAAAGCCGGTCACGCCGTCTTCGACCGTATCCCCGACACCCACAGATTCCATGCCCATCACGGGCAAGCCTGCGCCCATCGCCTCGATGACGGAGAGCGGGTGCACTTCCGTCACGGAAGCGGTGGTGAAGATGTCGCACATGGCGAGATGGGAGGGCAGTTGGTCGTAGGGTATCCTGCCCGTCATCCGCACCCGGTCGGAGAGATAGAGTTTGCCGATCAATGAATGAATCTCTTCTTCGTATTGCTGGATGCCGCCGCCGATGAGAAGAAGGTGCGCATTGGGCACGGCTTTCGAGACGCCGGCGAAGGATTCCAAAAGAAACGGCAGGTTTTTTTCGAGCGCGATCCTGCCCGCATATACGAGCAGGATGTCGTCTTGTTTGTAGCCGAACTGCTCGCGCGGAAGCGGCGTTGCGGATTGGAAACTCTTCAGGTCCACGCCGTTCGGCACGACTTCGATGCGTCCCTCCACTTTGAGCTCGCGCAGGACTTTTTCCATGCCCGCCGAGGGGGTGATCACCAGGTCCACTGCCTTGCAAAACGAAGGCATGTAGGATTGCAAAAGTCCCTGGCTGACTTCCTCCGGCAGTTTGGGCAGGTAGGTCTGCGCGTAGAGGTCGTAGCGGGTGTGGTTTGTGTACACGATGGGAATCCGCACGGGGTGGCAGTAGCGCAGGGCAAGCCGCCCGCTCAGGAAGGGATGATGCACATGGACGACATCCATGGTTTGCAGTAGTTTTTTTGCCGCGCGCGAATAGCGCATGGATAGGTAAAAGCCCGTATCTGCCAGCGGCACGCCGGGAGTGCGGATGATGTTCTTTTCGTCATCCTTGTAATCCAGATCGCCAAAGGTGAATACGAAGACTTCGTGCCCCGCCTGTTCGAGATGGTGTTTGTTGATCTCGACGTAGTTGGTGATCCCGCTGATGTACGGTTTGTAACTGTCAACCATCATTCCGATGCGCATGGGGCTATGCTACGTCATGCGCGGATGAATGTCAAGGCGGCGGTTTGACATGGTAGAATTGCAATCCCTTAGGAGTTCCATGACGGTTAAATTAATTCTGCGCGACAAGGAATATGAAGTCAAGGCAGGCATGGCTCTGCTGGACGCTTTGAAAAAATGCAATATCGTGCCTGAGTCTGTGATTGCGACGCGGGACGGCGAAATGATCACGGACGACGAAATCCTGAAAGACGGGGATGTGATCAAACTGGTTGCGGTGATTTCAGGCGGTTGAGATGAAATGCAGGAAGTGCGGCGAAAAAGCCTCGATCCACATGCGGCAGCACAAACTGGCGCTGTGCAAGGACCATTTCCTCGAATGGATTCCCGAACAAACCGAGCGGTTCATCAAAAAGTACCGCATGTTCACCCGCGACGAAAAGGTCCTCGTGGCGGTTTCGGGCGGCAAGGATTCGCTCTCGCTGTGGGATATCCTCGTGCGGCTGGGCTACCAGGCGGACGGGTTGTATCTCGGTCTCGGCATTGACGGCGGGATCGAATACTCGCACGAATCCCAGCGCCTGACGGAAAAGTTCGCGCGGGAGAACAACCTCAAACTCCACGTTTTTGATATCGAAAGGGAATACGGTCATTCGATTCCGATGCTGGCGGAAATCAGCCACCGCGGATACGGCAAGCCGTGCGCCGTGTGCGGACTGGCGAAGCGCCATGAAATGAACCGCATCGCGCGGGACCTCGGCTATGACGTGCTCGCCACAGGGCATAACCTCGACGACGAAGCGGCGGTGCTGTTTGGCAACACCCTGCACTGGTCGTCTGAATACCTGCTTCGCCAGGGACCCGTCCTGCCGGAATCGGACGGGCTGGCGCGCAAAGTCAAGCCGTTGTGCCGCTTCTACGAGCGCGAGATGACCGCCTACGCCCTCGCGCGCGGAATCGAATATATTTACGACGAATGTCCGTTCGCCGAAGGGTCACAGCAGATTTACTACAAAGAGGCGCTCAATCAACTTGAGACCGCCCGACCCGGCACGAAACTGACGTTTTACATCAAGTTTTTGGAAGCCAAACAAAGCGGGGAACTGTTTGTGGAGAAAGAGACCGATAGGAAAACCCTGCACACCTGCCCGGAGTGCGGACAAGCCACGTCCGCGCCGGGGCTGTGTTCGTTTTGCCGGATGCTCGAAAAGGCGAAGGCGGAAGCGAAATAAAAAGGGGATTGGGCGCGGTTGATTACGATCTCAGGAGGGTCGTGATCAATCCCACCAGAAACAAGCCCGCCGCAACGTACCCTGCGATCTGTTCGGGGGTGACGATGTGGATCTTTGGCATGTCGAAGCTCAACCGGTCCATTTCGAAGTTGAGAGGCGCATCCTGCTTTCCGATGAACGCATCGCGGAAGGCAAGCACATGCGGCGGACGGTCGTCCGGGTGGAGAGCCATCGCCCACAGAACGGCTCGCTCCACGTGCGGGCTGAGGCGTGGATTAATATCTCTGGGCGGGACCAGGCTTCGGGAGTTAAGGAAGCGCTTGCGCACCTCGGCGGGCGGTTCGTTCGTCAGCAGGTGATACAGCGTCGCACCGAAGGAGAAAATATCCGCTCTTGGGTCGGTGTGGGTGTCGTCGCCGCCGTATTGTTCCAGCGGCGTGTACAGCGCGGTTCCCTGCCCGTGAATGACGGTGATGGTGACTTCATCGGGTGCCATGATCTTGACCAGACCAAAGTCCACCAGTTTGACCAGTCCGCTTGGGGTGATCTTGATGTTGCTCGGTTTGATGTCGCGGTGGATAATGGGCGGATCCTGGTGATGGAGGTAGTTCAAGGCGTCTGCGATTTGCATTGCCCAGCGTAGCACCTCGTTTTCCGGGAGGAAGGTCTTGCTGCGGCGCGCTTCCTGCATCCGTTCGCGCAGGTCCTTGCCGGGGACGTAGTCCATTACGAGATAGTCGCGCGGACCTTCGGCAAAATAATCGGAGACCTTCGGCAGGTTGGGGTGGTCGAGGCGTGCAAGCACAGAAGCCTCGCGAAAGAATTGTTCGCGGGCTTGTGCAAGCATTTCGGGCGGGAGTGCCTGGTTGTGCTCCACTTCCTTGAGAGCACAAAGACGCCCTTGCAGGCGTGTGTCTTCTGCAAGGTAAATGTTGCCCGTGCCGCCCTGTCCGATCTGTTCGCGGACTTTGTAGCGGTCACGCAGGACCTCCCCGTTCTTCAACGATTGGGGCAAGGCTTCTCCTTGATTCCTTTCGGGTCTTCCGTAATTAATGGGAAAGAACCTGAACACGAAGGACACCAAGTACACAAAGGGCGACTATTTTTACGGGCGTTTTCCTTCGTGACCTTCGTGTACTTTGTGTTTGAAAAAGGTTTTCCCGTTAAAAACGGTAGAGCCTTCCTTTCGAAACGGATTTCAGAAGGTGATATTTTCGGCGTGTATCACTTGTATATTGAAATCGTGACATTTACAATATAACGTTGCACAGAAATCCGATTTTCTGCTATATTATAAACGCCTTTGTCTCTATGGAGTATGATTTTCGCCTGCCGGTTTTGGCGAGAGAATTTACACAAGGCGGTGATCGAGGAGAGAATGGAACACGACGGTGATTTCCCAATTCTGGTTGCCCAGGATGGACCCCTCAAAGGACAGCGTTGGGCGTTGAACCATACATTAATGATCGGGCGGGACCCCAGCTGTGATATCCAGCTCTCAGACAGGCAGGTTTCCCGCTTCCATGCGCGCATCACGCCGACCCCCGAGGGCGTAACCATCGAAGACCTGGGGAGCAAGAACGGCACGAACCACAACGGCACGGAATTGACCGCGCCGATCATGCTGCAAGACGGCGACCTGCTTGGAATCGCCCTGGCGCAGCAGTTCCTGTTCCTTACATCCGACGCCACCATGCCGCTGGCGGAGGGCGGGAGCCGCTCCGGGCGGCTGTTGATGGATCAAAAGTCGCGCCAGGTGTGGGTGAATCAGCAGCAGCTTGTGCCGCCGTTATCCGCCCAGCAGTTCAAACTGCTTTGGATGCTGTACGAGCGCCAGGGTCAGGTGGTGGGGCGCAGTGAGTTGGTCTCTGTGGTTTGGGGTGAAGAACAAATGGCGGGCGTTTCCGACCAGGCGTTGGACGCGCTCATTCGCCGCCTGCGCGACAGGCTGGCGCTGCTCGACCCGAGTCATCAATACATCAACACAGTCCGCGGTCACGGTTTGCGCCTGGATAACCCGCCGCTCGGTGAGTAAAAGATATCATGGATGCCCAATCGGAAAAGGTGCTTGCTCAATTAATTCGTGAAACACGCATTGCGACGCTCGGCACGCTCCGCGACGAAGCTCCGCAGGTCGCCATGGTGGCGTATCTCGTCAACGACGATTTTTCCGCCTTCTATATCCACGTCAGCCGCCTGGCACAGCATACCGTGGATATGCAGAAAGACAAGCGCGTGAGCCTGCTCATTTGCGAAACCGACGACGGCCGGGCGGACCCGCAAACGCTGGCGCGCGTGTCCATCCGCGGTGTGACCGAATCCATCCAAAACGGGGAACCCGGTTACGTCCGCCTCAAGAACGCCTACCTGGCGCGCTTCCCCGAATCGGAGAAGTTGTTCAACCTGGCAGATTTCAACTTCTGGCGCATCACACCCAGGGGCGGCAGGTACGTTGCCGGTTTTGCCAAAGCCTACAACATCACGGCGGAGACACTGGTCAAGGTCTCGAAGCGCTAACCCCGGCAGACAGTCACTCGCGAGTGACTGTCTGCTTTTAACTCATCTCACGCGGCAGGGACAACCCCGCGGCATTTCAGGAGTCGAAATGGATCAACTTAAATTACTGGCCGTCTTTGCGCACCCAGACGACGAATCCATGGGGATGGGCGGCACGCTGGCGAAATATTCCGCCGAAGGGGTGGAGACTCACCTCGTCTGCGCTTCACGCGGAGAGAGAGGCTGGTCCGGTCCCGAGGAAGAGAATCCCGGCTTTGAGCGTCTCGGCCAGATCCGTACCGCGGAGCTGGAAAACGCCGTACGTGAACTCGGCATGACGAGTCTCTCGTTTCTCGATTACATGGACGGGGACGTGGACCAGGCAGACCCTGCCGAGGCAATCGGGAAGATTGCCGCCCACATCCGCAGGATCAAACCGCAGGTGGTGGTCACCTTCCCGCCCGACGGCATTTACGGACATCCCGACCACATTGCGGTCAGCCAATTTACCGGCGCCGCCATCGTCTGCGCCGCGGATGCCGGTTACACAAACGCGCAGAACCTCCCGCCGCACCGCGTTTCGAAACTGTACTACATGGTGGACGGCGAAGATTTCGTAAAGACCGCACTGCCGTATTTCGATGAGATTACCTTCCCTGTGGACGACCAGGTGCGCGGCGAGGTGCCTTGGCCTGAATGGGCGGTCACCACCCGCATTGACATATCTGATTATTGCCGCACCACATGGCGCGCCATTAAATGCCACGCCAGCCAGCAATCTTCGCTCGGCAGACTCGTGGAATTGGACGAAGACTCCATTCTTCCCATTCTGGCGAAACAAGGAACCTTCTACCGCGCGTTCAGCCTGGTCAACGGCGGCAGGAAGGTGGAAGCGGATTTGTTCGTGGGGTTGCGATGAAAACGGATAAAATTGTGTTGCTTAATCGTGTTCGGGAGGAACCTATGACCACACAATTTGGAAAGATCATTTCTGTGTTGCTCGTGGATGATCACCCTCCTATCCGGGCAGGGATTCGCGCCATGATCGAAAATACCCCTGACCTGTATGTCGCGGGTGAAGCGCAGGATGGCGAGGAAGCGCGCTGGTTGCTCGAAGAACTTCGACCCAGAGTCATCCTGCTCGATCTGGTGATGCCGGGATTCTCTCCGTCAGCATTTGAAAAATGGGCGCGTGACCATTACTCCGAAACCATCACACTGGTGTTGACCTCCCATGACCGCGACGCGTACTTGGCCGGCATGATGGAGGCCGGCGCGGTGGGCTACCTGGATAAGAGCATGCGCGAGGAGGCTTTGATGGGTGCCATTCGCCGCGCGGCGAGCGGGGAAAACCTGTTCGATGAGGGACAGAAGTTACGCGCGCAGCGCTGGCATGAAGATATCGAGAAAAAATGGAACAGCCTCTCACCGCGCGAAAAGGAAATCCTGCGCCTGCTGGCAGTGGGCGCGACCAATAAATACATCTCGAAGGAAATGCAGATCGCTCCCAAGACAGTTGAAAAACATCTGGAAAAGATCTATCAAAAATTGGGCGTAACCTCGCGCGCCGAGACTGCACTGTGGGGGTATGAGCATGTACGGGATTTTCCGTATTGAATTTAATCTGAGAATGTGCAATACTTCGGACAGAATGGTCGGGGGCAATACTCGATGGTGGAAGGCAAGACTCAAGAACCTTTCTATTGTGATTTGCGCTAAGTGATAGACGATTGATTCGTCTCGTAACACGCGGTATACAAACAGGAATCTGATATGCTGTCATTGATGGCTCTATTGAAACGGGTGTTAGGCTTATCTACCATACTGCTCACGGTAGTTCTATTGACGGCTTGTGGGATTGCTGCACATGCACCAACCGCTGCCGCGACGAGAGCGCCAAGCCTTACGTCAATTGCTCCCTCAATTACTGCCACGAATACGACATCACCAACGAAAGTTCCCACGGCTACCCCTGAACCTGGTATTCCGCTAGGCTGTGTGATTCTCAACGAAGAGGGGAAACTTTATGTGCTGGGCGACGATGTATTCTTTGCGCTTGGTCCGAGTGGAGAGGAACTGGACCAAGCGCTTGCAGACGATTACCCAGAATGGGCAAACTACAGACAAGATGTTTCGTGGTATTCGGAACCTGTGACGATAGGCAAAATAGTGCGGGAGGCTTCTTTTCAAGAAAAGTTCGCTTTGAACTCGGCAGTAACTTTAGTCACATTGGGGGAAAGTCTGAATTGGCAGCTGCCATCTAACAGCGATCTGTTTTTGCGGTCTTTGGCTATAAGTGAGAGACTCCATCATTTATGGTTTGAGTGGACAAACCCCCAAAATGAACAAATCCGGGCACAATTTCCTGAAGTGACAAATGCCGCCACCTATACACTCTATGTTTTCTTTGAGCATGATACACCCCGGCTGCAGTCTTGGTGTAACACATATAAACAGCTATTTGGAACTCCACCATGATGGGTGGATAAATCAATAACTTTACACGACGGAAAGGGAGATTCATAATTTGTATTTGTGATTGGAGTTCAACATGCTTTTGCTGACGACTCTACTAAAGCGAATATTGATAATATCTTTCATGATTCTTATCGTGGTTTTGCTGACGGCTTGTGGGATTGCTGCACCTGCACCAACTGCTGCCGCGACGAGAGCGCCAAGCCGCACACCGATTACTCCCTCATTTACCCGCACAAGCACACCATCACCAATTATTTCTACTGCCACGCCTGATTTTTGCAAATTAGTTCATTCGCAAGACAAGATTAAGGTGATATCCGACGATCTTCTTACTACATTCGGCCCTGGGAATCCTGTGGTTTTTGACCGTATTTTGACGGAACACGATCCAGCATGGGCTGATTTCCATCAGATGGTTCATGGTGAACTAAGAAGTGCAGGTGTCATCTTTCATGAAACCTCTGCTGGACCAGAGCTTGGCACAGCATTAAACCCAGCAGTAATTCTGGTCATCTACGGTATGGAGTGGAACTGGCAGTTGCCAACCAGTGGTGATCTGAATTCAGAAGTGGAACATATTCGTGCGGTGCTTTTTCAGCACAGATCGGATTGGATACATGGACAAGTAGATCAAAGTCAATATCCGGTAGCGAATGCTGCCACCTATGCACTCTATGTTTTCTTTGATCATGATACGTCCCGGCTGCAGTCTTGGTGTAACACATATAAACAGCTATTTGGCACTTCGCCCTTAAGCCGTTGAGCACTCCGCTCGCGTTATCATCTTTCTAAATTTGGAGGTAATAAAATGTTAAGTAGTCGGTCATAAGTTTTTAGAAAACAAATTCCTGCTCATGCCGCCGTCCTCGGCGGCGGGGACGCCGCCGGGAGCGTATTTTTGTAAAATT
>QMIW01000167.1 GCA_024434165.1 Chloroflexota bacterium
AAATTTGTGTTTTGCCAGTTTCAACACGAGGTGATTCGACCCGCCAAAGCCCATCAAGCCGAGCGGCTGCCCGTCCTGCAAGCTGCTCAACCGCAGCGAACGATACCCAATCGACCCGGCGCACAACAACGGCGCGGCTTCCGAATCCGAAAACGAATCGGGGATGGGATGAACGAAATCTGCGCGGACTTTCATATACTCGGCATAGCCGCCGTCCACATCCCGCCCCGTTGCCTTGAACTGCGGGCAGAGGTTTTCGCGTCCCGATTTGCAAAAATCACACTCCCCGCACGCAGAGGCGATCCACGCCACGCCGACCCGCTGACCGAGTTGGGGTGTGGAAATCTGGAGTGCAGGAGCCTGCTCCTGCGGCAGCAAGCCGCCCGACTCCACAATGACGCCAATTACCTGATGCCCCAAAATGACCGGCAGGCGCGGCGGCGGAGTCCGTCCTTCGATCTCGTCCAACTCCGTGCGGCAGACCCCGCAGCGGGTGACTTTGAGCAGCACCTCGCCCGGGCTGAGAATCGGCTCGGAGTGTTGAGTCAACTTCAACGGAGGATGAAGCGGCTCGACCTTCCCCAGAGATTCTAGCAGCATCGCCTTCATGTCAAAAGCGGAACCAAAATTTCATGTTGACCAAAAAGAGAATCGGGTTTCCCGCGCGAAGACAATCCAATTCTCCAATCTCCAATCTCCAATTACCAATTACCAATTACCTATTACCTATTTACCTATTACTTATTTACCCTCTCCACCCCTCACCCCGTCCCAAACTGTCTGTCTCCCGCGTCGCCCAGCCCCGGCACGATATAGCCGCGCTCGTTGAGATGGTCGTCAATCGCTGCAATGTAAATGTCAATATCGGGGTGCGCGGTCTGCATGGCTTTGATGCCTTCGGGTGAGGCAATCAGCCCGACGTATTTGATTTTTTTCACACCCCATTTTTTGAGCACATCGGCTGTGGCGGTCGCCGACCCGCCTGTGGCGAGCATCGGGTCGAGAATGAGACAGACCGAAACGCGCGGCTCGACGGGCAGTTTGTTGTAATACTCCACCGGCTTGAGCGTTTTCTCGTCACGGTATAAACCGATGTGCCAGACCTCGGCAGACGGCATCAGTTCCCAAATCCCCTCCACCATACCCAGTCCCGCGCGCAAAATGGGCACGAGACCAATCTTCTCCTTGAGTTGTTGGGCGGTCATTTTCTTGAGCGGGGTTTCGATCTCCACAGGTACGGTGGCGAGGTCGGCGGTGGCTTCGTATGCAAGAAGTCCCGCAATCTCTCGTACGAGTTCGCGGAACTTCTTGGGTTCGGTGTTTTTATCCCGTAGTTTCGACAGCTTGTGGGCAATCAATGGGTGCTTGGATTCGTGTACGTTGGACATGATTCCTCCGGTGTGGGTTGCTGCGATTATAGTCTGCAATGTGATTTTTGACACATGATTTGCCGTTCGGCATTTTGTATACTGAAATATGAGTTCATCCCCTGGGCGGCGCGGGCTTCCCCTGGCAGCCGGCGAAACGCCGGTAAAAGTTTGGATGTGAAAAATGAAACTCTCAGGCTTGCATATCCTCCTGACCTATCAATGCACCTACGAATGCGGCCATTGCTTCGTGTGGGGCAGTCCCTGGCAGACGGGGACGCTCACCTATGGGCAGATCGAGCAGATCCTCAGTCAGGCAAAAGAGGCGGGCGTCACTTCGATTTACTTCGAAGGCGGCGAACCGTTCCTGTATTACGCGATCCTGGTAAAGGCTGTCCGCAAAGCCGCGGAGATGGGCTTCTCGGTCGGCATCGTCACCAATGCGTATTGGGCAAACACTGTTGACGACGCCGAAGAGTGGCTGCGTCCCTTTGCCGGGCGGCTTGCCGACCTCACCATCAGCAGCGACCTGTTCCACAACGACGAACGGATGGACAGGAACGCGCGGAACGTGGACGA
>QMIW01000102.1 GCA_024434165.1 Chloroflexota bacterium
GAAGGCGATGTGCGCCGCTTGCAAGAGGCTGACCTGATCTTTTATAGCGGCCTGCATCTCGAAGCGCAGATGGGCGAAGTGCTGGAGAAGATGAACGACTTCGGCATCAAGACCGTCGCTGTGACGGACAAGATTGACCGTTCGATCCTGCTCGCCAACCCGCAATATCCCGATCAATACGACCCGCACGTCTGGTTCGACGTCTCCATGTGGATGAAGGCGGTGGAACAGGTGGCGGAAACACTGTCTGAAATTGACCCCAGCCACAAGTCCGAGTATGAGGCGAACGCGCAAGCGTATCTCGCTCAACTCGAAGAATTGCATCAGTATGTTTTGAGTCAAGCAGAAACAATTCCCGCCGAGAAGCGCGTCATCATCACCGCGCACGATGCCTTCAATTATTTCGGGCGCGCGTACGGCTTTGAGGTGCGCGGCTTGCAGGGCATCAGCACGGAGGCGCAGGCGGGCACGGCAGACGTGCAGGACCTGGCGAGCTTCATCGTCGAAAAACAAATCCCCGCCATCTTTGTTGAGTCGTCTGTGCCGCAGAGAAATGTGGAAGCGGTGCAAGCCGCCGTGCAGGCGCAGGGCTTCGACGTGCAGATCGGCGGCTCACTGTTCTCGGATGCAATGGGCAGCGAAGGCACGCCCGAAGGGACGTACATCGGCATGGTGCGTCATAACATTGACACAATCGTCGAAGCGCTGGCAGGAGAGTGATATGACCCAAAATGCAATTGATGTAACCGACCTGACAATCGCTTACAAAGACAAACCCGTGCTGTGGGACGTGGATATGCAAGTGCCGTCGGGTACGTTGATGGCAATTGTCGGTCCGAACGGCGCGGGCAAGACCACGATGATCAAATCCATTTTGGGGCTGGTCAAACCCGCCGCAGGACAGGTGCTTGTGTACGGCAAACCGTTCGCGGAACAGCGTCATCTCGTCGGCTATGTGCCGCAGCGCGGCAGCGTGGATTGGGACTTCCCCACCAGTGTGCTGGATGTGGTGATGATGGGACGTTACGGCGCGCTAGGCTGGCTCAAACGACCAGGCGCAGCAGAACGCGCAGCGGCGTTGGACGCCCTCGATAAAGTTGGGATGAAAGCCTACGCCGAACGGCAGATCAGCCAGTTATCGGGCGGGCAGCAGCAGCGCGTGTTCCTAGCGCGCGCGCTCGTGCAGGATGCCCAACTGTATTTCATGGACGAACCCTTCCAGGGCGTGGACGCCACCACCGAACGCGCCATCGTGACCCTGCTGCAGGAATTACGCTCGGCAGGCAAGACGGTGGTCGTGGTGCATCACGATTTGCAGACCGTGCCTGAATACTTCGACTGGGTGACGATGCTCAACGTGCGCCGCATCGCCTGCGGACCTGTGAGCGAGGTCTTCACCGAACAGAATCTGCGCAAGGCATACGGCGGCAAGATCGCCTTCCTGAGCGCAGATGAGAACGGGAAGAATGGAAAGCATTAGTTTCCCTCACCCTAACCCTCTCCCATCGGGAGAGGGAACTCCCTTCCCCTTTCGGGGGAAGGGCTGGGGATGAGGGCACGAGTCATCTTATGGACATCTCTCAACTCCTCCACGACCTCTTCTTTGATTACACCCTGCGCACGGTGGCGCTCGGCTCGGCGATTCTGGGAATCGTCAGCGGGACGCTTGGGTCGTTCGCGGTGCTGCGCAAGCAAAGCCTGCTTGGGGATGCGATCTCGCACGCGGCATTGCCTGGCATTGTGCTGGCTTTTCTGCTCACGCGCAGCCGTGAACCTGCTGTGCTGATGCTCGGCGCGTTGATCGCGGGCTGGCTGGCGACGCTCTTCATGCTGAACGTCATCCGCACCACGCGCATCAAAGATGACAGCGCGCTGGGCTTGGTACTCTCGGTCTTCTTTGGCTTGGGGCTGATGCTACTCACCTTCACCCAAAAACTACCCGACGCCACGCAGGCAGGCTTGGACAAGTTCCTCTTCGGTCAAGCCGCCACCCTGCTGGAAAGCGACGTGATCACCATGACGGTCATCGGCGCAATCGCGCTTGCCCTGCTGGCTGTCTTTTGGAAGGAATTCAAACTCATCACCTTCGATCCCGAATATGCCGCAAGCCTCGGCTACCCTGTGCGCTTCCTCGACGTGCTGCTCACCACCCTGCTCGTCGTCGCCATCGTCATCGGCTTGCAGACGGTGGGCGTGGTGCTGATGTCCGCGATGATCGTGGCGCCCGCTGCCGCGGCTCGCCAGTGGACCGACAAACTCAAATTCATGGTCATCCTCGGCGGGCTGTTCGGCGCGCTGTCTGGCGTGAGCGGCACGCTCATCAGCGGTTCTGCCGAGAAGATTCCGACGGGTCCCGTCATCGTGTTGTGCATGAGCGTCATCGTGCTGTTTTCGATGCTGTTCGCCGCCAATCGCGGACTGGTCTGGAACTGGCTCCGCCATTTGCAAAACCGACGTCACCTGCGCGCGCAGGCGGTACTGGCAGACCTCAACACGCTCGCCATGCAGCATCCCAACGAAAAGCGCGGACATTCCTCCGCCGTGCTGAGGGCAATGAGTCCCAATCCAGACGGCGTGGCGCTGGCGCTGCATCAACTCAGGGAGCAGGGCTTGGCTCAGGAATTAAGCAAAGATGCCTGGGCGTTGACTCAGGCTGGGATGGATGAAGCAGGCAAAACGTCGAAGAAGGAGGCGGAATAATGTCGCTCGCACAAATCGAAATTCAAGTCATCGCTTCCATCGTGGCGGTTGCGTGCGCCCTGCCTGGGGTCTTCCTCGTCCTGCGCCGCATGGCAATGATGAGCGACGCCATCAGCCACACGGTTTTGCTCGGCATCGTCCTTGCGTTCTTCGTGACGAAAAGCCTCAACTCTCCATTGCTTCTGCTCGGCGCGGCGTTGATGGGAGTCATCACCGTGAGCCTTGTGGAACTGCTCAACCGCACGCAGCTTGTGCGCGAAGATGCCGCCATTGGCTTGGTCTTTCCCGCCATCTTCAGCGTTGCAGTCATTTTGATTTCGCGCTTCGCAGGCGACGTGCATCTCGACACCGACGCGGTCCTGCTGGGCGAACTTGCTTTTGCGCCGTTCAACAGGGTTCAACTCTTCGGTCTGGATTTTGGTCCCGAAGCGCTTTACACCACAGGCAGCATCCTCATCCTTAACTTGATCTTTGTGATTCTGTTTTACAAGGAACTCAAACTCGCCACCTTCGACCCCGCGCTTGCCGCCGCGCTGGGCTTCATGCCAACCGTCATCCATTACGCATTGATGACGCTCGTTTCGCTCACCGCCGTTGGTTCGTTCGACGCGGTCGGTTCGGTGCTGGTGGTTGCTTTTATGATCGCGCCGCCCGCCGCCGCGTATCTTTTGACCGACCGCCTCTCGCGCATGTTGATTTACTCGGCGCTGATCGGGATTTTCTCCGCCGTGAGCGGATACTGGCTCGCGCATTTTCTGGACGCTTCCATTGCGGGTTCGATGGCGACGATGACGGGCGCTTCCTTTCTGACCTCATACCTGTTCGCCCCCGAACGCGGACTCCTCGCCCAAGCCCGCCGCCGCAAAAACCAGCGCATCGAGTTCGCGCTGACCATGCTGACGATGCACATCGCCAATCACACCGCCGCGCAGGAAGCCGAGATCGAGAATGAGGTCATCCACCTGAACGAGCACTTGAAGTGGACTCCGAAATTCGCAATGGAGATCGTCGGCATTGCGGAAAGGACGGGCTTGGTTCAGCAGAAAGAAGGCTTGCTGACGCTGACCCAACTCGGAAAACAACGCGCCAATCAGGAATTCAGTTCGTGAGAGTAAGGGCAGCCCGTTTGGACATGCCAGGCATTCAAATACCCCTCTCCCAATGGGAGAGGGGACGGGATGAGGGTGCCTAACATCAGTTTATAAGTAAAGAGGTGAAGAGCATGAACACAAGATTTTCAAGAAGAGATTTCCTGAAACTTGGGGGCGTGGGATTGGTTGCCGCCGCAGGCACCGCCGCCGCAATGAATAACGTCAACCCCGCGCATGACAGCCACAAACTACAAATCCAAACGCCCGAAGGGCATGACAACCTGCCTGGCGCGGGCGACGTGGATCACGAACGAAACGGCTTCGACCCTGGCAAGGTACTTTACGACTTCGACTATGGCAAAGTCTCCACACTTCCGAACGGACAAACCCTGCGTGAATACGAAGTTGTGGTCATCAACAAGAACATCGAAGTCGTGCCAGGCATCGAATTCCCCGCGTGGACGTACAACGGGCGCATCCCTGGTCCCACCTTCCGCGCCACGGAGGGAGACCGCATCCGCATCACCTTGAAAAACGGAAGCAATCACCCACATTCCATGCACTTCCATGGCTTCCATCCGGGGGACATGGATGGCGTTCCCGGCACGGGTCCGGGCGGCATGGTGGAACCCGGCGATGAATTCACCTACGAGTTCGACGCCGAGCCGTTCGGCTTGCATCTCTATCACTGCCACGTCTTCCCGCTCGCGCGGCACATTGCAAAAGGGCTTTACGGCGCGTTCATCGTTGACCCGAAGGAAGGACGCCCGCCCGTTGATAAAGAGATGGTCATGGTGATGCACGGCATTGACGTGGACTTCGACGACGGCAACGATTTTTACGCCGTCAACGGCATTCCGTTCTATTACCAGAACCATCCCATCCAGATCAAGGTCGGAGATAAGATTCGCATCTATCTTGTCAACATCCTCGAGTTCGACCTGATCAATTCCTTCCACCTGCACGCAAACTTCTTCCATTACTATCCCACCGGCACCAGCCTCACGCCCTCTGAATTCACCGACACCATCATTCAGGGTCAGGCGCAGCGCGGCATATTGGAATTCACGTACAAGTATCCGGGCATGTATATGTTCCACGCGCACGTCACCGAGTTTGCCGAACTCGGCTGGAACGGCATGTTCGAAGTCACAGCGTAGAAGGAGGATGAGATGACAGACCAACCCCAAGTCAAGACAGGGAAGCGCTTCACGTTTCGGACCTTGATTCTGCTTCTGCTCCCCATCCTGCTCCTCGCTGGAGTGATTCTCCTCTTCCTCAACACGGGCGGTGGACTCGACCTCCGAGCCCCCGTTCCCATCGAAAACCTGACGATTGAGCGTTATCGCCTCGAGCACGGGAAAATCGAACTGCACGTTCAAAACACGGGACCCGAAGCGTTGACCATCGCTTCGGTGATCGTCAACGAAGCGGTGATGCCGTTCGAGGTCACGCCCGATGCGGCTATTCCAAGACTCGGCAGGGCAACGGTCAAGGTCAATTACAGTTGGAATGAAGGCGAGGCGTATGCGGTGCGCATCTTCACCAGTAACGCGATCCCCTTCGACGTGGAAATTCCCGTCGCGTTCGAGACACCCGAACCTGAAACAAAGACTTTCATGAGTTTCACCCTGATTGGCGTGTACGTGGGTGTGATTCCCATCTTTTTGGGAATCTTCTGGCTGCCCGCGCTCCGCACGCTCGGCAAAAAGTGGATGATCTTTCTGATGGCGCTGACCACAGGCTTGCTCATTTACCTCGGACTCGACACCCTCAACGAAGCGCTGGAGCAAGCCGCCGAACTCCCCGCCACCTACCAGGGAATCGGGTTGATCGGCATCGGTGCGGTCGCCACATACATGCTGCTCGAAATGATAGACAGCCCCAAGTCTGCGGAACGAAGCGAAATTTCCCAACGCATGTCCATTGCGTGGCGCATTGCGCTGGGCATCGGCATTCACAACCTCGGCGAGGGGCTTGCCATCGGCGCGGCGTACAACGTCGGCGAGATCGCGCTTGGCACGTTCCTCGTCGTGGGATTCATCATCCAAAACATCACCGAAGGGCTGGGCATCATCGCGCCCATCCTAAAGGATCGTCCGACTGTCGGTCAACTCGCCCTGCTGGGACTGCTCGGCGGCGCGCCCGCCATCGTCGGCGCATGGATCGGCGGATATACCCCCTCGCTGTTCCTCGCCGTGCTTTTCCTTGCCATTGGCACGGGCGCCATCTTCCAGGTCGCGGTCGAGATCGGCAGGCTCATTCAAAAGGACACGGCAAAACTGCCCATGCCTGGCGCCGTCTTCAGCGGTGTGCTGGTCGGAATGCTGATGTTGTGGGTGACGGGGATTTTTATCAAGTAAGATATCTGCTCACAAGCGGCTGTCACCCTAATGGTGACAGTTACTTGTCAAAATAAAATCTGCCAAATGTCACATTGACAGGATTTATTTTGCGAAGTAATATATGAATACCTGTTCATATATTCAATAATGAAACTCACCGACCCCAAAGCCCGCAAACTTGCCGAACTCTTCAGCGCCCTGAGCGACGCCAGCCGCACGCGCATCATCGCCCTGCTCATGGACGGCGAAATGAGCGTCCGCGCCATCGCCGATGGACTCGGCATGACCGAATCCGCCGTCTCGCACCAGCTGCGCGGGCTGCGGCAGATGCACCTCGTCCGCGCGCGGAAGGCGGGCAGGCAGGTCTTTTACGCGCTGGACGATGACCATGTTTCGCGTCTGTTCACGCTCGGGCTCGATCACGTTCAACATGGATAATTATGAAAATCTTTCTCCTCCTCTACCTGTTTCTCTTCTTTGGGCTGGCGATGGTCTTGCCCTCCTATCGAGTCTGGAAAACCAGCGGCGTCAACCCGTATAAACTCGGCTCCTCCGACTCAGCGCACGACTACATTGGCGTTCTCTTCCGCCTGATGTTAATCGCCACTGCGGTCATCGTGGTTCTTGCCGCATTTCTCCCGAACCTTTACGTTTATCTCGTCCCCATTGACTATCTTATCCATTCCTCCTTCAACATCATCGGCGTCGCCATGCTCATAATCGCACTTGGTTGGGTGCTCATCGCGCAAGCCCACATGCAAAAGTCCTGGCGCATCGGCGTTGATGAGGATGTCAAAACCGAACTCATTCAAACGGGCTTATTCAAAGTTTCGCGTAATCCCATTTTTCTCGGAATGCGCATTATGCTTCTCGGACTATTCCTCGTCCTGCCCAGCGCCGCATCCCTCGTCACCCTGATCGCAGGCGACCTTCTCATTCAGATCCAAGTCCGTCTCGAAGAGGAATTCCTGACCCGTGCACACGGTCAAGGCTATCTCAACTACAAAAAACAAGTCAGACGCTGGCTCTAACATGCACATCCATTCGCATTCCCACCTTCAACCTGGCGACTTCACCAATCAAACCACCAAGCGGCTGGCGCTCTCGCTTTCACTGACCGCCGTCTTCGTCCTCGTGGAAATCGTCGCGGGGATTTTGGGCAACAGCCTCGCCCTGCTCACCGACGCGGCACATAACTTCACCGATGTCATCGCGCTCGGCTTGAGCTGGTACGCTTTGCGCATCGCCGCCAAGCCCGCCCACGCAGGCAAGACCTTCGGCTATCACCGTGTTGGGATTCTCGTCGCGCTGGTCAACTCGACGACGCTGATCCTCATCGCGGCGGGAATCTTCTACGAAGCTTGGCGGCGCTTCCTCTCCCCGCCCGAAGTGGATTCGACCATCCTGATCGGCGTCGGCGCGCTGGCGTTTCTCATCAACGCAGGGACAGCCTGGCTGGTCCACAAAGGAAGCGAGAACGATCTCAATCTTCGCAGCGCGTTTCTGCATCTCATGGGCGATGTGCTTTCCACGCTTGGCGCGGTCATCGCGGGCATCGTCATCGCTTTCACGCAATGGAACTGGCTCGACCCGCTCGTCAGCGTGTTGATCGGCGGATTCATCCTGGTCAACGCCTGGAGCGTCCTGCGGCAGACGATTCACATCCTGCTCGAAAGCGCGCCCGAAAACGTAAATGTCCACCAAATGGTGGAAGATATCCGCGCTGTGGAGGGTGTGCGCGACATCCACGACCTGCACGTGTGGAGCATCAACGAGAATTTGCGGATGCTCTCCGCCCACGTGGTGATCGAGGATGTTTCCATCCGCGAAGGGACGACCATCCAGCGAACCATCAATGAATTGCTTGCGCATGGCTACCAGATTCAGCACGCGACCCTGCAACTGGAATGCGAAGGCTGCGCCACGCAGCTTCTGTATTGCGATATCAATGAACACGAACACCAATAACAAGGAAATCCCATGACCCAATCCGAAAAAGCAAACACCCTGCTCGCGCTTCACAAAAACGGACGATTGTTGATCCTGCCCAATGTTTGGAATCCCTTCGGGGCGCGGATGCTGGAGGCGAAGGGCTTTTCCGCCGTCGCCACCGCCAGCGCGGCGATTTCAGAATCGCTCGGTTATCACGACGGCGAGCAAATCAAATTGGACACAATGCTGGACATGGTCGGGCGCATCGTCCGCAGTGTGGACGTGCCGGTGACGGCAGATTTCGAGGCGGGATATTCCGACACCCTCGAAGGCTTGCAGGAAAATACTTCAAGGCTGCTCGACACGGGCGCGGTGGGAATCAATTTTGAAGATAGTTTCGACGACGAAAAATACCTGCGTCCCATCCCCGAACAAGTGGAGCGCATTAAGGCGATCCGCGAGGCTGCCGAGCGGCGCGGTGTGCATCTCGTCATCAACGCCCGCGCGGATAGTTTTCTCGCCGAAGGCTTCTCCTCCGAAGAGGAGCGCATCGAAGACGCCGTGACCCGCGCGCTGGCATACATCAAAGCAGGCGCGGACTGCATCTACCCCGTTGGACGCGGCGGCAAAGAGACGCTCAAAATCCTGCGCGAACGCATCCCCGCGCCGATCAACGTCATCGCCTCCCCGAAGACCGCCAGCCTGAAGGAGTTGCAGGAACTCGGCATCAACCGCGTCAGTTTCGGTCCGTTCATCTTTCGTTCGATCGCGGCGAAACTTTCCGCGATGTATGACGAGATCAAAGCAATGGGAGAGTATGGCATTGTCATGGATGAAATGATGACGGGCGGCGATTTGAAAAAATATTTGATGAAAGGAAAAGAGTAGGGCGGGTTTTCAACCCACTATTACAAAATGCAAGAAAAGAGACGGTCGTTTCGGAAGCGACCGTCTCTTTTTCAACCAACTGGCTAGCAGCGCAAGTCTGAGACTTGCGCTATTACGCTGTTACGGATTGCTCTGCTGATTCTGCCAGCGCCAGCCGCCCATCATGCCGGGACCGTAGCCGCCGCGATTACCCTGCCGACCGTTGCCCATACCCCCGCAATTGCCGACGGGATGCGACTTCATCCAATCCGCCTGCTCCTGGGTGATGACGCCCGCCGCCACTGCCGCATCCAGCGCCTTCGCGCGGACTTCGGTCATGAAGGCAGGGAATTCCTCGGCGGTCACACCGGCAGAGAGGGCAATGTCGTACATGGTTTCGCCAGCCGCAAGGCGGTTGTTGATATCGTTCACATTCAGGTCGAGCGCCCTGGCAAACTCCACCACCATAAAGGTGTGCATGGGTCCATAGCCGCCGTTCATCATGCCGCGCCCGCCGCCAAAGGGCGGAGTTTCATCCTGGGCATACGCCACACCCGCCCCCACTGCAGCCAGCGCCGCCAAGACCAGCGCAACGATCAATAGTGCTTTTTTCATGGTTGTCTCCTTTTCTACATACAGCCGCAGTTTACTTTCCCACTTTAAAGACTTTGTAAAGTTTTTGTAGCAATTGGGCGAAGGTTTCCGGCGCATTTTCGGCAGGTCCGCGCGCGGAAATGCCGGGGCGCACAGTTATGCTGTCGTCCTCATCGCCGGCGGAATTGGGTTGTTCGTTACGTTTTGGTGGTGGCTGTTCGCCGACCAGGCAAAGTGAAAAAGTGACAGCCGTCCTGGAAACGACTGTCACTCGTGTCTACAAATCAAATCCCGGCGTTGTTCAAAATGGCGGAGATTTCCGAGAGCAGGGTGGTGAGTGTGGGGTACTTCACTTCGAACTGTTCGATGGCGCGCTGTATCCGCCCGCGGATGGACAAAGGCTCTCCCGCGCGGTTCAGCAGGGCGTGAATGTCGCCATCCAGGTCCTGCAATAATTTGCGCCCCTCTTCGTCCACGTGGTCCAGGGTTCGAAGCTCGGCGCGGACTTTTTCGAGCAATGAATCGAGGTGGTTATCGTCCATGGTCGCAACTCCTTTCAAGGACTGTTTTCAATCTTATGGCTCTTCCGTTTCTGGCGGGAAAACCCTTACCACGAAGGGTCACAAAGGCACACAAAGGATGTTTTTTGGGCTTTTTCCCTTTGTGCCCCTTTGTCTCCTGGGTGGTTGAAAAAAGATTCCCGTTAAAACGGTAGACCCAATCTTATTTTACAACCAAACGAGCGTTATTTCCGTTCGGCGAATTCCGGGTCGCAATGGGGCGGCGCCTCCGTCAGGAACGGCGCAAAGGTGACGCGGTTTTTGCCGACGCTGTCGCCCGTGCCGGGACCCCTGCCGGAAGGTCCGCTGGGATGTCCCCAATAATTTCCGTCTGCCATTGCCGCATTGGCGTGGATACCGCTCGTCCAATTCGGCTCTGCGGGATTGAGAGTTGCGTTATTCGCAAAACAGTTGTTGTGGATTTGTATATCCTCCTTGAAGTCCACATAAATGCCGCTGGGGTGCGCCTCGAGGGTCGCCTGAAAGCCGGGGATGCTGGTCAACATATCTGAAATGAGCGGTTGATCCTGGATTTGCTCAAGCATATCCTCCTCTTCAGGGTCTATGCCGGCAAGAATGGGGTTGATGACGCCCACAGCGCCGCCATAGGAGGGCGCTTCATTTTGGTAAAACTGGCTTTCAGTAATGGTGATATTCACGTGATTGGTGTACATTCCGCCGCCGAAAATCCCATTGCCGTTCCCGGTGACGCGATTCCTGATAAAGAACCCATCCCTGATCACGATGGTTGCAAAATAGGCGTATAATCCGCCGCCGTTGCCGTCCGATTCATTGCCCTCAAACCGTGTGGATTGAATCAAGGAGCGCGATGAATCAATAAACAGCGCGCCCCCGTTCCCCGTGCTTTTGTTATTGACAAACTCGCTGTTTGTAATATCCATTCTGCCAAGCGTGAAATAAACCGCTCCGCCGTTTTCCGCGCGGTTATTGATGAAGCGGGTATTTTCCAGGGTGATGGAGGCGTTCATGGAATAGACCGCGCCGCCCCAATCGTCTGCAACGTCGCCGTTTTGCAAAGTGACGTTATTCATGGTCAACGCGGAATTGATCATCAATTCAAAAAAACGAAACGGCTCGGCGTTTTCACCGCGAGTCAACACCGCGCCGTTGCCGTGAATCGTGACCGGGGAAACAATCGGCGGCAGCGCCGTGCCGGTATCTGTCGTGCTGACAAGCCATTCATAGACCGGCGGAGACTGGTCAACCCGGGTGAAAACATATTCGCCCGGCATCAACTCAATGACCGATTTGCCCGGCACACCCGCATTGCACGAATCGAATTGTTTTGCCGTGTTCGCCGCCATAATGGCTTCGGCAAGCGAGCATTTTCCATTCTGGACGAACGGGTAGACCTCCTGCTCCAGCGTATCCACGAAGATGACGCCTTCCTTCGGCGCGGCGGGTGTGGATGTGCCCGCCGGGACCGGGGTCGCTTGCGGGGAGGAAACCGTTGGGGTAACAGGATCAGGTATCGGCTTGGAGGGCGGCGGGGTCGTCGTCACAGACTGGCACGCCGCCGAGGCGAGGATCAAGATCGAGAGCAATAAAAACGTCTTTTTCACAAATGGCTCCTAAGTAGTCGGTCATAAGTTTTTAGAAAACAAATTCCTGCTCATGCCGCCGTCCTCGGCGGCGGGGACGCCGCCGGGAGCGTATTTTTGTAAAAT
>QMIW01000168.1 GCA_024434165.1 Chloroflexota bacterium
CGTCAGGTGTTAGCATGAAAGAGCAATCCGACGGGGTTGCAGTCGGGCACGTTTTTGGATATGCTCCGAATGTTTGGTGAACGGGAACGCGTATCCGGGAACGCTGCGTAAGGGACCGGTCGAAACGTGCATGGGAAGTTCCAAGACAGATCGGGAACAAGCCCGCTCAGGTGTTTGGCCGACCCGTTCGAATCCGCTTAACTGGGAGAGGCGCAATGGTATCGATAAACTCAACCACCAGCCTGAGCCCGCATCTGTGTGTGACTGCGTAGCGTTCGCTCCCTAAAAACGAAACGTGCCCGACCTTGGCTGGCAGGGAAGCGCCAGCATGAACAGGAGTATACCCCGATGGAAGAGAATAGAAAACGGTATATCGGACTGGATGTGCATAAGCATTATCTGGTCGCGCTGGGCGTGGACGCAGACTTGAACGTAGTCCTGCCCATGAGGCGAGTGGAATTAAGCCGCCTGGAAAGTTGGATGAAAAAGCATCTGACGAAACAGGATGAAGTGGCGCTGGAGATGACCACGAACACCTGGCAGTTGTATGATGAGTTGATGGAATATGCCGGGAAAGTGACGGTGGTGCATCCGCCGCACGTGGCCTTGATCACGCGGTCGCAAGTGATGAACGACAAGATCGCCGCCTCGATCCTGGCACGGTTGCTGGCGAAAGGCTTGCTGGTGGGGATCTGGGCGCCGCCGCAGGAAGTGCGCGAGTTGCGCGGACTGGCGGCGCAGCGTCAGAAGATGACGCGGCTGGCGACCCAGGCGAAGAACCGCCTGCATGCCGTCATCCAACGTCACCACTTGAAGCCGCCCGCGGGCAATCCGTTTGCGAAGACGAACCATGACTGGTGGCAGGCATTGAAGCTGGGGAAACTGGAAAAGCTGAACATGCAGAGCGACCTCGAGACGCTGCAATTTGCCGGGCAGCAGGAAGCGCGCGCGGAAAAAGAGATGACGCTGATCGCGGCGGAAGATGAAAACATCGGACGGCTGATGCACATGCCCGGGTTTGGCGTCATCACGGCGGTGACGGTCTATGCGGCGATCGGAGATATCCGACGCTTTGAAGATGCCAACCATCTGGTGGGGTACGCGGGAATGGGGGCGCGTGTGCATGAGAGCGGCATGAGTAGCCGGAGCGGAAAGATCACGAAGGCGGGCAGGCGCGATCTGCGTGTGGCCATGGTGGAAGCGGCGCATGTGGTGGCGAACAGCCATCCGCACTGGAAAGCCGAACTGGCAAGACTGCAGCCGCGGATCGGCTACAACCGAGCGATCGTGGCAATCGCGCGCAAGTTGTTGATCGCGGTCTGGTTTGTGCTGCAAGGCAAAGCGGATAAATATGCCGAACCGAAAGCCGTGGCGCAGAAGATGTTGAAGTTTGCCTACTCGGTTGGGAAAGCCAACCGTGCCGGGAAAACAGCGGCGCAGTTTGCGCGTGAACGCCTGGATAAATTGCAGATGGGCGAGGAGTTGGCGAGCATCCCCTGGGGCGCGAAGAAACCGATTCCCTTGCCGCCCTCGAAGCTAAAGCAAAGGAGCGACGTCCCAAACTTGTCCTGAGTTCTATCGAAGGATAGATAACTCCGCTTGCGGAGACCTATAAAAGGTTTTGCGGGCTCATCGCTCCAAGACCATTATACATCCCCTGATAACGCTTTTAGCAGCCTTTTTAAAAGCGGTGGCGGAGCGTTGCTATTTCACGGAGGGTGACCGACGGTAGACAGCGCTCTGGTACAATAAGCGTCCCCCCCAAGAAACGGGAACGGCGCTTTTCAAAAACGCTGTTCTCGTTTTCATTTCGGGGAGTTGAACCGCGGCAACCAACTTCCGCGAAACCCTTGACTTCCCACTTCATCTGTGCACGCTTTGTT
>QMIW01000169.1 GCA_024434165.1 Chloroflexota bacterium
TTCAGGCTTGATTGACCACAATTTGTTCGGAGGATTCGCCGAACATCTGGGTCGCTGCATATATGGCGGAATCTACGATCCCGGTTCACCCCTGGCGGACGAGGATGGCCTGCGAACTGATGTCCTCGATGCGCTGCGCCGCCTGAAAATGCCGGTCATGCGGTATCCTGGCGGCAATTTCGTCTCTGGCTACCGCTGGATAGATGGTGTGGGACCCGTTGAAACCCGCCCGGCGCGGCCTGAGCTGGCCTGGGGAACAATTGAACCTAACCTCTTTGGCACCAACGAATTTGTAAAATTCTGCCGCAAAATTAATTCCGAGCCGTATATTGTCGTCAATTGTGGCGACGGCGATATGCGCGAGGCCCGCGATTGGGTGGAATACTGCAATGGCGCACAGAATACGGCGCTCGCCAATCTGCGCCGCCAGCATGGTTTCGACGCGCCTCATAACATCAAGTACTGGGGTATCGGTAACGAGGTTGATGGCGAATGGCAGATCGGCTACAAGACTCCGCAGGAATACGCCCGTGCCTACAAGGAATTTGCCAAGGTCATGCGCTGGGTGGATCCATCAATCAAGCTTCTGGCTTCAGCAATTTCCAACTGGCGCCCTGAATTTGTTGAACGTACCAATCTGCTGCTTGACCAGGCGGCTGACTATATTGACTATCTCGCTATTCATTGGTATGTCGGCAACCCGGACAATGATTTCGCAGCCTATATGACCGCTTCCGAGTTGGTGGAGGAGCGCCTCAGCGTTGTCGAAGGCCTGATCCGTGCGATGAAGCTGCAGCGCAACATCCACAAACCGATTGCGATTGCCGTAGATGAATGGAATGTCTGGTACCGAGCGCGCGGCGCGACGGTAGAAGAACACAAGAACCTGGAAGAAACCTACAACCTGGAAGATGCCCTGGTAGTGGCGATGCATTTTAATGCCTTTATCCGCCATGCACAGATGGTGAAAATGGCTAACATCGCCCAGATCGTTAACGTGATCGCTCCCATCATCACCAACCCGACCGGCCTGTTCCTCCAAACGATCTTTCACCCGTTCGAGGTCTACAGCCGCACGTGCGGCAATATTGCGCTCGACGCCTTCTGGGAGAGTGAAACCTTCTCCGGCGGCAGTTACAGCGGGCTGCGGCTGCTGGACGTAGCCGCTGCGCTGGACGAAGAGAAAAAATCACTGTCGGTTTACGTCGTCAACCGCAGCGAACACGATGCCCTTGAAACCAGGATCACGCTCGACAGCGGCCAGTTCGCTGGCCCCGTTCAGGTGCATGTGGTTAACGGCCCGGACATCCAGGCTGAAAACTCATTCGATCACCCTGACAGGGTAAGTGTTTTTAAGACCGATCTGAGAGTAGAAAGGAACAGCTTCGTTTATACGTTTGAACCACACTCAGTTACGGTGCTCGTCAGTGCTCTCGCCTGATGCAAATGCATATCAGGAAAAAGGTGAGAGTTCGGAATTTAGGAGAGTCCACCGGCGAGACAGACTGCGCCCAACCGGCAACGCCTGACTGTCTCTGTTCGCTTAGTACCTTATCCGTAAACGGTCATATCCATGAGAATGTGAGGAGAATGTGAGCGCAGGGGAGTTGAACGAAACCCAACCAGTTATCGGCTTTCTTGCACCAACGTACCCGAAAGTAATCAACGTTTTCGGTTTCTCGCTAAGCTTTTCGCTCATGGCATATCTGCTTTGATTGGTGTTTGGCGACTTCAATCTCTTATAGATATACCATCTTTATCCAACTCTCAGTTCGGTTTACGGATAGGTATTTAGTTCACCTTAAAGGACTGTCTTGTTTATTCTGGAGGAAAAGAATGAAAAAGTATACATTAACAAGACGTGATTTCCTGAAGC
>QMIW01000103.1 GCA_024434165.1 Chloroflexota bacterium
CTCCTCGCCCTTCCCAACAAAACATCCTCCGCTACACCGGCGGGCGGCTTGGCATTGCCGCCGTCCCCGGCGCGGGGAAGACACACATCCTCTCCGCGCTGGCGGCGAAGATCATTCAGGAGGGCAGGCTTCAGGACGGGCAGGAACTGCTCATCGTCACGCTCGTCAACTCGGCGGTGGACAATTTCGAGACGCGCATCAAACGCTTTTTCGAGAATCCCATCCGGGTTTTATACAAATACCGCGTCCGCACACTGCACGGGCTGGCGCATGACATCGTCCGTGAGAAGCCGGCGCGCGTGGGACTGGAGGAACGCTTCAGCATCATTGACGAGCGCGAGGCAGGCTTCATCCGCCGCGAGGCGGTCAATGCGTGGCTGGCGAATCACCTGCTGGATGAATATCTTGATCCCGCGCTGGATCAATCCAAAATGGACTGGGTCAAACGCGACCAACTGCCCGATTTGTTGGACTCTCTCACCCTGGCTTTTATCCGCTCTTCGAAAGACCGCCTCCTGACTCCCGAAAAGCTGCGCGCCAAACTGGATGCTTCTCCTGCGCCGCTGCCTTTGGCGGAACTCGGCTGGAGCATCTACGCGGACTATCAGCGCGCCCTCGCCTATCGCGGCGCGGTGGACTTCGACGATTTGATTCGTCTTGCATTGACTCTCCTCGAAAGCGACGAAGAATATCTTGCCCGCCTGCAATACCGCTATCCATATATCCTGGAAGATGAAGCGCAGGATTCGAGCCTGACACAAGAAAGAATTTTGAATTTGTTATCTGGTGGCGCAGAGCCCCCCTCACCACTTCGTGGCACTCCCCCCATCCCGCCCGAGCGGGATGGGGGGAGCAGGAGGGGGGCTGGCAATTGGGTCCGCGTGGGCGATCCCAACCAAGCCATCTTCGAGACGTTCACCACCGCTTCGCCCGAACTCCTGCGCGCGTTCATCCGAAACAACCCCAGCGTGGACATGCCCGAGTCGGGGCGCTCGCAGCCGTCCATTATCGCGCTGGCAAATCACCTCATTGACTGGGTGATGACCGCGCATCCCATCCCCGAAGCGCGGGCGGCGTTGTCGCTGCCGCACATCGTGCCCGTGCCAGCAGATGACCCGCAGCAGAATCCACCCGATAACCCCGAAGCGGTCAAATTCATCAGCACGAAATACACGCCCGAACAGGAACTCGAAGCGGTTGCCAAATCGGTGAAGAGTTATCTCGATTCGTTTGCAGAAACTCCCATCGAGGAGCAGCCGACCATAGCCATCCTTGTCCCCCGCAACCAGCGCGGCGTGGAGGTGGTCAATGCGCTGCGTCAGCGCGGCATCGAGCCGATTGAGTTGATCTCGTCCACATCCGAGACGCGCGCCGCGGCGGGAGCGTTGAGTCATTTGCTGGCGTATCTGGCGGACCCACAATCCGCGCGGAAGTTGTCGAAGGCGTATGAGGTTTGGAGGAGGGATTGGAGAGAGCAGAGAGTAGAGAGTAGAGAATTAGAGAATAGAGGAGCAGGGAGTAGTGAGGCGGAGGGTAGCGGATTGGAGCAGGGGAACCTATCCACTACTCAACTACTTAACTATGTATCTACTCTCTTGCGTAAACTTGTTGATGTGGAAAATTTTATCGCGCCTCTCACCTCTAGCCCCTCTCCCTTAGGGAGAGGCGAGGGGATGAGGGACTGGCTGGCAACTATCGGTGAGTCCGAGGCGGTCATCCGGGAGTTGGATGAATTCCGGGTCAATGTCCAGCGTTGGCTGAACGCGGTCACGCTTCCGATTGATCAATTGGTACTGACTCTGGCGCAGGACGTGTTCAGCGAAGCGTCCGATCTGGCGCTGGCGCATAAACTGGCGCTGGTGCTGCGCAAAGCCGCGGACGATCACCCGGATTGGCGCCTGCCCGAACTGACAGCGGAACTGGTGGTGATCGCGAAGAACGAACGGCGCTTCATCGGCTTCGCGGACGACGACTCGGGCTTCGACCCGGAGAAGCACCGCGGACGCGTGGTGGTGACGACGATGCACAAGGCGAAGGGACTGGAGTGGGATCGCGTCTACTTGATGTCGGTCAATAATTATGATTTTCCCTCGAACATGCCGAACGACCGTTTTATTTCGGAGCGCTGGTTCGTACGCGGCGGATTGAATCTCGAAGCGGAGGCGCTGGCGCAGTTGACCGCGTTAGAGTCGTCTAGTGAATATGACTGGTACGAGGAAGGCGCGGCGACGCTGCGCTCGCGGCTGGATTATGTGAAGGAACGCCTGCGCCTGTTCTACGTGGGCATCACGCGCGCCAAGCGCGAGTTGATCGTGACGTGGAATTCCGGCAGGCAGGGCGACGCGACGCCGAGTTTGGCGTTAAGTGAGTTGATGGGGTGGCGGGAGGGGAATAATAGGGCGAGAAAATAGAACAACTGTCCACTCATATAATCCAATGCCCAACTATATTTCTTCAATTCTTTAATTTTTGGAAAATCGCTATCTGACTTCATTAGACTTTATCCAAAACAAAAAAATCATCCACGAAGAACACGAATTTTCACGAAAATGCGAAAGAAGGCAGGACTTCAATCCGCCGATTTGGAGAATGAAGAACGATCTCGGGATGCCATGTCACGAGGTCGTTTTCGTTTGAATTGACGGTAGAATCAGCCCGATGAAGAAATCGCCCATTCACGCCGCGCTCCGCGAAGCGCTGTTTGTCTTCCTGATGGTCCTTGCCGCCTACGGATACTTCTCCAGCGAGCGCGACGTCAACATCAATTCGAGGCTGGCGCTCGTCAAGGCGTTCGTGGATGAAGGACGCCTGGAGATCGACTCCTATCACAACACCGAACTGTACACGGTGGATAAAGCCTATTTCAACGGGCACTATTACTCGGACAAAGCCATCGGCGCATCCATGCTGGGAATGGCGGCGTATTACCCGGTCCGCTGGGTGTATTACCAGATCGGCGTCCGTCTCACCCCGCGCCTTTTCCGCGAGTGGGTCACTTTTCTGGGGGTCAGCCTGCCTGCGGCGTTCCTCGCGCCGTTTTTGTACGTGCTGGCTGGGCAATTGGGCGCGGGGCGTTTCAAGGCATTACTGATCGCCCTGGGAATCAGCCTGGGGACGCCCCTCTACAAATACAGCACCGCGTTTTACGGTCATGCGCTGGCGGCGGTTTTTTATTTTCTGGCATTCCTGATCTGGTTTTCCGCAAGGCGCAAAGGCTCGGTGTCGTTGTCCATGGCATTTATATCCGCCGTTCTGCTGGGCTTCACGGTGATAACGGAATACCCGACCGCCCTGCTTCTGGTTTTGCTGGGGTTCTACATGTTGTACACGCTTGTTCAAACGCGGCAGGTTTTCGATTGGAGGATATACGTCGTCCTCGCGCTTGGGTTCGTCATCTCCCTCTCCCCGCAGCTGCTCTACAATTACAGCATTTACGGCTCTCCATTCACAACCGGCTATTCGTACGAATCCAATGCCGAGTTTCAAGCCGCGCACGCCGCCAACATCATGGGAATCGGCATCCCCGACCTGCGGATTTTTTTCTACCAAACGCTTCATCCCTCGCTCGGGGTTGTGTGGCAAAGCCCGGTGTTGATTCCCGCTGTGGGCGGATGGTTCTTCATGGCGCGGAACAGGGAATACCGCCCGGAGTTATTGTTTTCCCTTTCCGGCGTGATTCTGTTCATCCTGCTGATCTCAGGGTACTACATGTGGTGGGGCGGGGTCGCCCTGACCCCGCGGCACATCATCCCCATCCTGCCGTTGTTTGCATTGCCTTTGCTCTTTTTGCCGGAGCGGTTTTCATGGGCGCTGTTCCTCCTGGTTCCTGCCTCCATCTTCCAAAATCTCCTGATGACCGCCAGCGGATATACCGGGCTGTACGAATTTTTCGAAACCTTGATTTCGGGAAATCTGATTGGAGAATACACCGGCATGTTGGTCTATGAAATATGCCTGCCCAACATCCTGGCTGGGGATTTGATGAGCAATCGCGGACAAAATTTGTTCAACCTGCAAGGCGCGGCAAGCCTGACGCCATTGTTGGTTTTGGAACTGGGCATCATGGCGGGTTACGTGATTCAAATATCACATCCGAAATATTGGATAAGATTTACGAAAAAATAGATCTGTTCTCCTTGTTAAACAGACTATTTCCCTCTAAATTATCAATTTGCTCAAAATCCATTGACATTAATTTTTATTAATGTTACGATTTTCACAGTTTAATCGAAGATTAAACTGTGCTTTTTTTTTACGATTCACAGAAAAGGAGGACAATGGCATAAAAATTCCCCGCCAATTGCTAGTTCAGCAGTATTCTTCAACCCATATCTATGCAACACTATTTTTAAGGAGAGGACCATGAAAGCCAAACATACTACCAGACAAGCATTAGTGTTTAATGTATTATCCATTCTAATTGTGATTTCCATGCTGATTGCGGGCAGCGGGAACACCCCTGTCTCCGCAAAGACGCCTTCTCAACCGCTGAATCCGGCTCCTGTGAACCTCGAGAAAGCCGCGACGCAATGCTTCGGCGAGACAGGCACCGCCAGTTTCAGCCCCTGGACCGGCAAAGCCGGTTTTGTGGGAGCCAGCCCGGCAAATCCGATTCAAAACCCCGCCAAAGGACTGCAAGCCGCATCGCCTGAAGAAGCCGCCCGCGGATACCTCTCCGAGTGCGGGTCCTTCTTTGGTTTGAAGGATCAGGCAAGCGAACTTACCCTGCAAAAACAGCGCAGCACCGAAGACGGGCGCACGGTTGTGCGCTTCCAGCAGTACTATCAGGGCATTCCGGTGGTCGGCGGCGAATTGCTCATGCAGCTCACAGCCGATAACAACGTCATCCTGGTCAACGGGAACTTGATGCCCGCCGCCAAACTCGATCCTCAGCCCACTCTCGATGCCGCTGCCGCCCGGCAGTCTGCCCTGCAATTGGTGGCTGAAAAATACGGGCTTGGAGTGGATGCGCTGACCTCCAGCGAACCTGCGCTTTGGGTTTACAGTCCCGCCCTGATCGAAAATCGCGGGGGTGCCCCCTCCCTGGTATGGCGCATGGAAATCCGCCCGGTGGAACTGGCGCCGATCCGCCAACTGGTTCTGATCAACGCCCATGACGGAAGCGTGGTACTGGACATCAACCAGGTGGATACCGCGATGAACCGCCTCACCCATACCGCCGGAAACGGCACCACCCGGCCGGGGACTCTGGTCTGCGACGAAACCGATCCAACCTGCTCCGCCGGCGATGCGGATGCGAAAGCCGCTCACGCATACTCCGAGGACACCTATCAGTTCTATGCCAACAATCACGGACGCGACAGCATTGATAACGCCGGCATGTCCCTGATCTCCACCGTTCATTACAGCGTCAACTACTGCAACGCCTTCTGGGACGGGACACAGATGACCTATGGCGATGGCTGTGATATCGTGGTGGACGATGTGGTGTCGCATGAAATGACCCACGGCGTGACCGAATATGAATCCGGTTTGGTCTATGCCTACCACCCCGGCGCCATCAACGAGTCATTCTCCGACATCTGGGGCGAGTTTGTGGACCTCACCAACGGCGCAGGGAACGACGATCCCTCGGTGCGCTGGCTGATGGGCGAAGACGTAATGGTTAGCGGCGTGAGCAGCCCCATCCGTGACATGCAAGACCCCACCACTTTCGGCGACCCCGATAGGATGGGAAGCCCGTTGTACTACGACGGCTTTGGGGATAACGGCGGCGTGCACTGGAACAGCGGCGTCGGCAACAAAGCAGCCTACCTGATCGTAGACGGCGACACCTTCAACGGCTATACCGTCACTGGCATCGGCATTACCAAAGCCGCCAAGATCTACTATGAAGCGCAGACGAACATCCTGGTTTCCTCCTCCAATTACCTCGCGCTTCGCAACGCGCTCAACCAGGCATGCACCAACCTGACCGGTACCAGCGGCATCACCGCCGCCGACTGTGTGGAAGTCAACGAAGCCACTCTCGCCACCGAGATGAACCTTGTGGCTGGGGCGCCTTCCAACGACCCCTTCGCCGGCGCGACCGCCATTTCCACCACTCCATATGTCAACAACCAGGACATCAGCGGCGCGACGACCGCGGGGGACGATCCTGGCTTCTCCTGCACGGGCGGGCAAATGGCGAACACTGTCTGGTACGCCTATACGCCGAGCGCTGCGGGCACACTGGCAGTTAGCACTACGGGAAGCACCTACGACACCGTTGTGGGAATTTACACCGGCGCATCTCCCGCCACGCTGACCGAGGCGGCTTGCAACGACGATATTTCCTTCCCCAGCAACGTGCTCTCTGCGGTGTCAACACCCGTTTCGGCAGGGACAACCTACTACATCCTGGTGGGCGCCTGGTACTCCGGGGTCAACCTCCAGATCAACGTAAGTTTCACCTCAGCCCTCACCCCCAGAATCATCGCCCCCAAGGGCTCCATCTCGGACAGGACCCCCACCTACAAGTGGAGCAAAGTCACCGGCGCGACTCAATACCGCTACCAGGTCTACAGGGGCACAAACCTGGTTTATTCACGGACGGTAGCCTCCAGCGCCTGCTCGGGTTCGGTGTGTACGGATACTCCCACCACCGTTCTGGGTTACAACACCTACAGGTGGAGAGTACAGGCGAAGGTGGGCGGAGTGTGGCAGCCCTACAGCGCGAAGAAACCCTTCACGGTCGTAGGTCCATTCAGCGACACATTCACCGATAACGCCAACGGCTGGACGCCCCTCAACGGCACGTGGACGGTTGCAGGTGGAAATTACCGGGCGACCGGTATCGCCAGCAACATGGTCACCTCTGCGCATGTGGGCAATTACGCCACATTTACCTACGAGGCGCGCATGAAGCGCACCGGCGATTGCGATGGCTGTGTGAACTCCATTTACTTCCGCGGCGCTCCCACTCCGCTGACTTCCATCAACAACTGGGATACCGGCTTCAGGTTCTCTTACACGAACAACGGATGGTTCAACTTCCTGTACTATGAAGGCGGTTCCTATTACATTTTAGTGGATTGGAACACTTTCTCCGGAATTGTGAACGGAGGATTCAACCGGCTCAAAGTTGCCGCAAATGGCACATCCATAAAACTCTACATCAACAACACGCTCATTATTTCGGGTACAGCCACCGGTTTCAATCCGTCCGGGCAGGTTGGGCTTGGATTCTATAGCAGCTCTGTTGGAAGTACGGAAAAATTTTATGTAGACTCTGCCTCGTTGAATCTGACCGGGTTGCCCTTCACAGCCGGGGACGAAACTGCTGAAAAGCACTTCACCTTAACGAGAGAAACCATGATTCCTTACGAAGGAGACCCGAACGTCGCTCCCTAAGACAGCAAGTGCAGCCGTCCTGCTTCATGGCTAAAGTGAAGTAAAACAAATAGACCTTCCGGGTGCGAAAACCGGGAGGTCTATTTTTATCAGAACGGCAAAGCCGCGCCGAGCAGCTTCAACCCGGCATAGATCATCAACAGACCCGCTGCGGCGGGCCACGGCGCCCTCCTGGTCAGTTCCAGCAATACGTCCCAGAAAGAGGCGGATGTCAACGCCTGCCCCGCCGGTTTGACGATTCCCAGCCAGACCAGCACGGAGATCACTTCGAGGACGATCCCGGTCAAAATCAAAAGATAGGCAATGAACGTCTGCATGGCGCACCTCCAAAGTCAGTATAGGGTATTCCGGGGGGAAAATCAAACCTTCGCCGGGCGGGGCGCACCTTTGAGCAGGAAAGAAATGTGACTTCAGCAAGAAGGCTAAAACGGTCCTGGAAGCGAACCCTCGAGACCATTTATTCATTCCCCACAAAAATTACCCAAAACGTTTGGAAGCACGAACTTGCAATGCATCTTGCTTGAAACTTCCCTCCCGCCGCCGTACAATGAAATTGTGTCATCCAAACCGGGGACCAGCCAGCATTGGGGCAACTCCACACGGAGAAAGCAAGTTAACGGAAAGGAAAAAACCATGAAAGGCAATTTCGTGAATTTCAGACGCAATCGCCGCGCGGCTATGGCGCTGGCGCTTCTTGCAGCGCTATCCGCATTCACCATCGCGCTGGCGGCGGGTGAAATGCTGGACCCATACTTTGGGACGAACGGCATCGTAACCACCAACTTCAACGGCATATACGATTTCTCGAATCGCGTCATTCTCCAACCGGACGGCAGGATCATCGTCTCGGGCTTTGACCAGGACTCCACGCCGTTCGTCGCCCGCTACAACGAAAATGGAAGCGTGGATACCGCCTTCGGCGTCAACGGTGTCCTCACCCCGCAGATCAGCCCGTTCGGGAACATGCGCGTGGCGGTTCAATCGGATGGGAAATTGATCGTGGCGGGAACCAGCAACGGCAGATTTGTCGTCAGCCGTTACACCGCAAACGGCGCAAGCCTGGATACCTCCTTCGGCGCAAACGGCGTCATGTACTATCCCGATGACGGCAGCGATTTTGCCGTATTCCATTTCAGCGATGTCGTCATCCAGCCCGACCAGAAGATCATTGCAGTTGGCACCGAAATCATCGGAAACTACTATAACTACGTCATCCTGCGCCTCACCGCCAGCGGCGACCTGGACGAGACGTTCGTCACAAATGGCGTGAGAATCCTGGATGATGACGATTTTCCGAACGCCCGTTACAACAGCGCCAGGGCGGTTGCGCTTCAGGGAAATGGAAAAATCGTGATGTCCGGCGACATGATGAACGACTCCGACGGCGACCAGGAGATCACGCTCGCCCGCCTCAACCCCGATGGTTCGATGGATACCGCCAATTTCGGATCGAACGGCAAGGGAACCGTCTCGTTTCTGCTGGACGGCTTTGTTCACAGCAGCGGCGCGCTCCTCATCCAACCGGATGAAAGGATCGTTGTGGGAGGATATATTGATTACTACGCGACGCCCAATTCCGAAGACCTGGCGCTGGCTCGCATCAACGCCAACGGGACGCTGGATACCGCCTTCGGGGGAGATGGAATCGTCACGACCGACCTGGGTTTCAGGGAAAGAACGTCCGACATTGTCCTCCAGCCCGATGGCAAGATCGTGCTGGTCGGAAAAATGTATTCGCCCGATTTCGCCGATATTCTGCTCGTGCGTTACAACAGCAACGGCTCGCTGGACGACACCTTCGGCGAGAACGGGGTTTTGAGGGTGGATTTCAACAACGCCTCCGATTCCGGCAACGGAATTGCCCTTCAGCCGAACGGAATGATCGTCCTTGCCGCCACGAGAGACGGGAACGTCCTGCTGGCGCGGTACATCACGGATGTCTCCGATCATCCGCTTGTTTCCGCCACATTCACCTCGAAGAGCGGACCGGACGGCTGGATCCTTGAATCCACCGAGACCAGCAGTCGGGGCGGCTCTCTCAACAAAACGGAAACCACCCTCCTCGTCGGGGATGATGCGAAGGATAGGGAGTATCGCGGCATTCTTTCCTTCAACACCATCGGCATACCGGATGACGCCATCCTCACCTCGGCGGAGGTGAGAATCAAAAGACAGGGCATCGTCGGCACGGATCCGTTCGCCACGCACGGCGACCTGTTGCTGGAGATTCGCACCGGCGCGTTCAGTGGCAGCCTTGCCCTGCAGCTGTCCGATTTTCGCGCAGCGGGGTCGGCGGGCGCAGTGCAGGAACGCCTCACCGCCCAAACGTACCCCTGGTACACCGCCGTGCTGGGCAGCACCAACCTGAAATACGTCAACAAATACGGCGTGACCCAATTCCGCCTGCGTTTCACCCTGGGCGATAACGACGATATGAGCGCCGATCATCTCAAACTTTTTACCGGCGAAGCCGCTGCGTCGAACCGCCCGGTCCTGCTTGTCACTTATTTTGTGCCGTAGGCAAATCTGCTCACATGCGCCTGCCGCACTGCATCATCGAGCGGCGAACGGCAGTGCAGGCAGGACAGGCTAACGACGCCAATTGCGCAAGAAAGCGCATCTCACAGATGAATTGAAGAGCGCGAAGAAGGTCTTGAGTCATCTTCGCGCTCTTCGCATCCTGGCGGTCAACATTTATTTCGGTGATTGAAAAACAGGCGCGCGGAGCGTATACTGATTTCATTGGAATGGCAGAGAAAGGAGAGCCCATGCACGCTCATCGTTCCATCCTTTGCATCACGCCGCCGCACATGCTGAGGGAGATCGCGCGCAACGGAACCCCCACCCAGCGGGAGGTGGCGCAGCGGACGCTGACCGCCTCGGAAAGCCTGCGCGCAAAACGCAGCGCCATCGGCGGAAGGATCGCCGCTTCGCTGGCGGGCGCAATCGTGGGGGGAAAGGAACGCACCATCTTCGACGCGAAAAACGGCTCGAACCTGCCCGGCATCAAAGTGCGCGGAGAGGGCGACCCCGCCTCCCCCGACCCGGCGGTAAACGAAGCCTACGACGGCAGCGGCATCACCTACGATCTGTTCCTGAACGCGTTCGGGCGAAACTCCATTGACAACAACGGCTTGAAGTTGAACTCCACCGTCCATTACCAGAAAGGCTACGACAACGCCTTTTGGGACGGCGAGCAAATGGTCTACGGCGACGGCGACGAAGACCTGCCCCCCGCCGAACGGCTCTTCAACCGCTTCACCAAAGCGCTGGATGTGATCGGGCACGAACTCACGCACGGCGTAACGCAATACGAAGCCAACCTCAATTACTATGCCCAGCCCGGCGCGCTGAACGAATCCATGTCCGATGTCTTCGGCTCGCTCGTCAAGCAATACCAGCGCATGCAGACCGCCGACCAGGCGGATTGGATCATCGGCGAAGGCTTGTTCACCGAAAACGTCAAGGGCGTGGGCATCCGCTCGATGAAAGCGCCCGGCACGGCATACGACGACCCGGTGCTCGGCAAAGACCCTCAGCCCGCACACATGAAGGATTACGTCAACACCATCGAAGATAACGGCGGCGTGCACATCAACTCCGGCATCCCCAACCACGCCTTCTACATCGCCGCGCGCGAACTCGGCGGCTACGCCTGGGAGAAGGCTGGTGCGATCTGGTACAAAGCGCTGGCGGACAAACTCCACGCTGCATCCAGTTTTGCTGATGCCGCCAACCTCACGGTC
>QMIW01000104.1 GCA_024434165.1 Chloroflexota bacterium
GCGGCTTGAGCAGGAGCGGTTTGAGTAAGAGCGGCTTGAGCAGGAGCGGTTTGAGTAAGAGCGGCTTGAGTAAGAGCGGCTTGAGCAGGAGCGGCTTGAGTAAAAGCGGTTTGAGCAAGAGCGGCTTGAGTAAAAGCGGTTTGAGCAAGAGCGGTTTTAAGAGCGGCTTGGACAGGGGATGCGATGAACTTCTCGCGCTGCAAGACCTGGTAATACTTGCGGATGGCTTCGTGATAATTCTCGCCGAAAGTGATGAGGAAGTGAAACCCGAAGGAATCGGGTTTGTGCTTCCACAAGTCGGTGCGGAGGTTGAGGATGGGGCTGATGCAGATCTCGCGGATCTCCAGGCGGAAGTCGCCTTGCGGTAAAGCGGCGAGTCCCCAGCAGGCGGCTTCACTTTGTTGTGCTTTCGCGCCGATGGCGTTCCAGCGGTCGGAGGTGTTGAAGGTGCAGAAGTAGTGCGCGGGCAAGCCCCATTGTTGCGTGAGACCGGGTCCGCGCATGGCGCCGGAGCCGAGGACGGCGGTGGTATCGAGGCGCGAGTGCAAATCCACGATGGGCGAGATGCTGGCGCTCATGGTCAGACCGGGGACGACGGCATAATGGCTGTACATGGACGGCTTGTAGGAGTCGCCATTTATTTCGGGGAAGTAGATGATGCGGGTTAGGTCAATGTCTGCGGGGAGGGTGAGGAGAAAAGGTTCGAGGGAGATAAAGTCTGGGTGGAAGGACCAGATCACGGTTAAGGAAGAGGCGGGGTTTTGTCCGCGATAGGTGATGCGAATCTGGTCATCCTGAATTTCATGCGTTGTTGTTGTAAATTCCAGTTGAATGGGGGAGGTGAGGAGGAATGGTTTGTGCTGGGCGCGGGAGATGAGCCGTCCATGTTTGTCGTGTAGGCAAACGAGATCGGATTCGGGGTTCCATTCCCAGGTGTAATGCGGGGTGGAAACTTGGATTTTTGGCGGGTGGTTCTTGATTTTCACCATCAATTTGCCTCAATTTTGAGCTGACTACTTGACAAAGGCATTTTTTTTATGTAGACTCATGTTACCGCTCACGTGACCGGTCACATTATATCAAATGGCACCCAATCGTCCCACCATTCGTGATGTTGCCCGCCAGGCGGGCGTTTCGCACCAGACCGTTTCGCGTGTGATCAACGGCAGCAGCGATGTGCTGCCTGAGACCCGCGCAGCGGTGGAGGCTGCCATTGAAGAGTTGGGCTACCGCCCCAGCGCCATAGCCCGTTCGATGGCGCGCGGTTTGACCCACACCCTCGCAATCATTTCCCCCAATCTTACAGACTATACCTTTGCCAGCATCGTTGAAGGCGCCGAGGTGGAAGCCCGCCAGCACAATTATTTTGTGTTGTCATCGTCGGCTTCAGACCCGCAGGCGTTTCAGGGCTTGGTGGATGAGTTGGTGGGGCACCGCCGGGTGGACGGGTTGATCGTGATCAACCCGTATGCCGATGAGCGTTATATGCACGTTCCAAAGGATTTTCCTGTGGTCTTCGTGGGCGCCCGCTCGCATGATGAGGAGGTCTGCTCGATCTCTCTCGACGACGAGAAGGTGGCTTACGAAGCCACCCAACATTTGACCTCACTTGGTCATAGACGCATCGCTGTGGTGACCGGCCCGATGGCTGAAGATTGTTCCCAGGATCGTCTGGAGGGTTTCCGCCGCGCACTGGGTGAGGCGGGAATTCCATTCGATGAATCGCTGGTGTTTGAAGGGGATTGGTCGGCTTCTTCGGGACGTGATGCGCTCCTGGATTTTATAAAAAAGGATAATCTGCCGACGGCTGTCTTTGCCCAGAATGACCGCATGGCAATGGGCGTAATGCGCGCCGCGCGGGATGTGAATTTGATCGTGCCGAATCAACTCTCCGTCATCGGCGTGGACGACATGCCTTTATCTTCGTATTTTGACCCGCCTCTAACGACCATGCGGCAGGATATGCCCCTCATTGGGCAGGAAGCCATCCGTAAGTTGATGGAAATTCTTCAGAACAAAACGGTTGAGCCCAGCGTGATCAAATTACCAGCTCAATTGGTTGTGCGTCAATCCACGGCTAAAGGAGGTGATCGAACCTCGCAATAGGCAAAGCGACAACCTCACTGAATTAAGAGTTTTCCCAATTTCCAAGGAGAAGAAAAAATGAAAGAGAATTTGCTTATGAAGATCCTGGCGTTATTCGTGATCGCGTCCTTCGTGCTGGCTGCCTGCGGCGCCCCTGCCACTGAAGCCCCCGCTGCAACAGAAGCCGCCACCGAAGAACCCGCCGCGACGGAAGAGGCGGTGACCGAAACCCCCGCCGAAGGTGAAGTTGCCCTTCGCTGGCGCACACGCCCCGACAACCAGGAAGAAATTGACGTTTACAGCCAGATCAGCACCGAACTCGATGCCCAGCTCGAAGGCATCTCTCTCACGTATGAACCCGGCGGCTCGGAAGGCGCGAACTACCAGGAACAGCTTCGCGCCGAGATTGCGGCTGGCACCGCCCCCGATGTCTTCTGGATCCCCGGAACCGATGTGGCTGACTTTGCCACCCGCGGTTTGATCCTCAATGCCGCCGACCTCGCCGCCGCCACCGAAGGCTATACCGCCGCCGACTTCTACGAAGGACCCATGTTCCACCTGACCTACAACCCTGAAACCGGCGCCTCTGGCGACGGCTCGGGCGCGGTCTGGGGTCTGCCCCGCGATGTGTCCACTTTCGCGCTCTACCTTAACCTCGACCTGATTGCCGAAGCCGGCGCTCCCGATCCTCGCGAACTGGCTGCCAACGGCGAATGGGACTGGGATGCCTTCCTTGATGTCGCCCAGAAGACCCGCGCCCTTGGCTCCGACATCTACGGTTACGGCGCGAGCGCCTGGTGGGGTCCGTATGGCGTCTGGCTCAATGCCTCCGGCGGCGGCTTCTTCAACGAAGAACGCACTGCCTGCGCGCTCAACACCGAAGAATCGCTCGCCGGTCTCGAATTCCAGCGCTCCCTGTATCAGGACTACGATGTAGCCACCCCCTATGGTGAAGATCCCGAGCCGCCCTTCCGCGCCGGCAAGGTTGCCATGTTCCAGAACGGCCGCTGGGCTACTCCGGGCATTCGCACCGTGGAATTCAACTGGGATGTCGTTGAGCTGCCTGCCGGTCCCAACGGTACGCCGGGCAACTGGCTCTTCTGGGGCGCGTATGTGATCAACGCCAATACCGAACACCCCGAAGAAGCCTGGGCGCTCGTTCAGGCTCTGACCACCGCTGAGACCCAGGGCAAGATCTCCGCTCTTGGCGCGAACATTCCCAGCCGCGTGAGCCAGGAAGCGCTCGATGCCTTCCTCACCTTCACGCCGCCTGCCAACAACCAGGCGTTCCTGAACGGCATCACTCCTGAAGCCAAACCGACCGCTGAAGGTCCGCTGTGGGCTGGCTCCTGGCCCGAGTTCGACAAGATCATGGGACCCGCCATCCAGGGTGTGTTGACCGGCGCAACCACGGTGGAAGACTTTGGCGCCACCATCTGCGACGAAGCCAACAAAGCCTTCAACCAGTAGGAAATCCCCTGTACGTCTGCGGGGCAGGCCGCCTTGCCTGCCCCGCTTTTCTGGGGTACAACAAAATCCCCAAGCTTCAAATTGATTTGCGGCTTCGAGATTTTTTTGTGTCACTATTCTGAAGTCCCCAACCACGGAGATGAGGATATGACTGCTCAATCACGGATAGACGCCCAGACCGCCCTGTTATTGCGCATCCACACGATATGGCGCACCCTGTTCGCCGTATTGGCGGCGGGCGCCATCGTCAGGCTGTGGGCGGGGATGCCGGAAACACCGCTCTGGCAAAAGATTCTGCTGACGATCCTCGCGGCAGCCGCGGCAGGGCTTAGCGCCTACGGTTCCTTCCAGATCTCGAAACGCAATCATGCCGGGCGCATGGCTTCGCTCTTTCTGGATTACCTGGCATTCGTTGCCTGTTTCGCTGCCGCCTTGAACGCGGGCGAATTTTTCATCGGCATTGACGCGCTCGGTGAGAGATTTGGCAAGGGCATTCCCTATCTCGGTATCACCGTCCTCGGTTATTTCCTCGGCATGCTGGAGGATTACTTCCCGCAAAAGAAAGTTAATTCTGAAAACAGCCTCAAGACCGTCAGCCGGTGGGTGATGATGGGCGGGTTCGTCCTCTTCCTCTGGCGGGTGGATGCGCTCAACGGCATCTTCCATTTTCTTGGCAAACTTGCCCAACCGACCGGGCTGACTGCCGTGGCGGGTCTTGTCGTCTTCGGCTTGTCGCTTTGGTCAATGAGCCGCCCGCATGTGGCGCACGCGCTCAACGTCAAGACCGGGCACGAGCAGATCATCAACGGCTGGTTGTTCCTTTCGCCCAACCTGCTGGGTTTCCTCATCTTTTTCGCCGGTCCGCTTGTCCTTTCGTTCTATTTTTCCTTCACCGATTCAGACGCCTTCAATCCCCCGAACTGGGTCGGTTTCGAGAACTACGCCAAACTCCTGAACATTCGCTTCGCGCTGCTGGAGACTCCCACCCAGCTTGCCCGCGAGGTGGTTGATATCAAGGTGTATGACGAAGTGGGACGCTTCACCATCGGCGATACCGGCATCCTGTTCGCCGCAGCCGATAAATTCTTCTGGCTCGCGCTTCGCAACACCCTGACCTATGTGTTGTTCGCCGTTCCTTTGAGCGTGATCCCCGCCCTGGTCCTTTCCAACGTTCTCAACAGCAAACTGCCCGGCATGAAGTTCTTCCGCGCCGTGTATTTCATTCCCAGCATTGCGGCGATTGTAGGCATCTCGCTCGTCTGGCAGTGGTTGTACAACGCCACCATCGGGTATATCAATTATTTCATCACTGTGGGAGTCGAGCTCTGGAACAACCTCTTCAACACCGCCCTGGTGGACCCGAAGATCCAATGGGTCTCCGATGAGCGCACCGCCCTCATGTCGGTGATCCTCATCGCCGCCTGGCAGACGATGGGCTTCAACACGGTGCTTTTCCTGGCAGGTTTGCAGAACATCCCCGGCGAGTTGTACGAAGCCGCCACCGTGGACGGCGCCGGCGCGTGGGACAAATTCTGGGGTATCACCCTGCCCATGCTGGCGCCAACGACCTTCTATGTCGTCTCCACCACCACCATTCAAGCCATGCAGGTCTTCGAGCAGGTCTTCATCCTGATGAACCCGGCGGAGGGACCGAATAATTCCACGATCACGCTGGTGTTGTACCTCTATCGAAGCGGTTTCCAGAACTTCAAGCAGGGATACGCCTCCGCCATCGCGTGGATCCTGTTCATCGTCATCTTCGGTCTGACGCTCATTCAATTCCAGCGCCAGCGCCGCTCGAGCATCTACGAAAGTTAAACGGAGGCAGGTATGAAAATCCAATCCTACCGTTTGGTGCGCTTCCTGGGCAATTTCTTCGTCTATTTCATCCTGACGTTCTTTGCGCTCATCATGCTCTTCCCGTTCATGTACATGCTGGCGACCTCGTTCAAGATTCCCTCGGATACGTTCCGCTACCCGCCGCGCATGCTCCCGCGCGATCCCGTCACCGTGCAGGTGGAAGGCTACGACGAGCCCCTGCCCCTTTACTTTGTGGATGTGGATGGTGTGCGCAAGGAATACGCCCTTGCCAGGAGTAACATCAAGGTTGGAACCTATGCGCCTGCCGACGACCTGACCAACACCGTCGAGCGCTTCCTCTCCGAGGTCAAGCCGACCGGCGGTGCAATGAACCAGCAAAAGGTCGTTGTGAACGGCGAAGAACAAAAACTCTTCGACGTGGAGGTGGACGGGCGGGTCATCCCGATGATCCTTCTCGAACAAACCACAGTGGGGGAGTTCATTGACCCCCAAAACCCCGAAGGCGAGCCGGTCTTCCAGAATGTACGCTTGAGCGAGCCGGTCGAAACCATCACCTGGCATCCTGAAAACTACAGGGAAGTCATTGAGCTCAATAACCTTGGGCGCGCGCTCACCAACACCACGCTTGTGACCCTTCTGGTCGTCATTGGTCAGCTTATCACCTCGGTGTTTGGCGGCTATGCCTTTGCCCGCCTGAAATTCCCCGGGCGTGATACGGTCTTCGTCTTCTATCTTGGCACCATCATGATTCCCTTTGTGATGCTGATCGTGCCGCTTTATCAATTGATGGTGCTCATCGGCTGGACAGACCGCCTCGCCTCGCTCATCATCCCGTGGATCTTCACCGCCTACGGAACCTTCCTCATGCGCCAGCACTTCATCACCTTCCCCAAAGAGATCGAGGAAGCCGCGCTGTTGGATGGCGCCTCGCGTTTTGCCATCCTCAAGGACATCATCATCCCCGCCTCGGTCCCCGCCCTGGCTACTCAAGCGACCTTTACCTTTCTCTACGCCTGGAACTCGTTCATCTGGCCCCTGGTCATCATCAACGTAGGCAACGAGAAGAATCACGTCCTCACCCTTGCGCTCAATGTGCTGCGCGGACGCGCCTCCGACACGCCCAACCTCATCCTGGCGGGTGCGGCGATTGCCATCATCCCGCCGTTGATCGTCTTCATCCTCGGTCAACGCTTCTTTGTGGAGAGTGTAGCTGGCAGCGGCGTGAAGGGATAATCCCATGCCGGGGTACGTCCTTCATAATCCGCATCTTGAAGGCGGGGAATTTTTCTGGAAAGCAGGTCCGGTAGGTGTTTTCCTCTCGCATGGATACACCGCCACCACCGCGGAAGTACGTTTGTTCGCCAAACGGTTGCACGAAAAAGGATACACAGCGGCAGGTCCGCTGTTGGCTGGGCATGGCACCCAACCCGCGGACCTGAACCGTATCCGCTGGCGGGATTGGGTCGAGAGCGGCGAGAAGGTGTATCAGCAGCTCAGGGCTCATTGCGAGCATGTTTTTATCGGCGGGGAATCCATGGGCGCGCTGGTCGCCCTGTATCTGGCAAACAGCCATCCCGGAGCAAGAGGCGTTTTGTTATATGCTCCCGCCATCGAGTTGACCATTTCCACAGCGGACAAGGTCAAGCTTTACCTGGGTTCATCCTTCATGCCCTATGCCAAACGCGAAACGTTGGACACCTCGGATAAATGGCAGGGATACCATCCCGAACTGCCCACGAAGGGCATCCTTCAACTTTTACAATTTCAACATGCGGTAAAACAGGTTCTGCCGAACATCGCCCAGCCCATCGTAGTGTTTCAGGGACGAAAGGATACTGCGGTGGTTCCGCAGGCTGGCGATATAATTCTGCGCCAGGTGCGCTCGAAGGTAAAGGAACATCATTGGATGGAGCGTTCCGCCCACCCCATTCTGATCGAAAAGGAACTGGATGAGGTCACGAACCTGTCGTTGAGTTTCATGGAAAGAACACTGGCTTCATAAACATCAAATCACAGACCGCCGTCTACTGTCCATCGCCTGTGGTCTGTATCTGCAATCATTTTCATTTCAAGGAGAAAGAGTCATGCTGCAAAAGAAGAACGGCCGCTACGAAGTGTACGGCAACCCCATTACCGAGCGTCAATCCCGCGCCGCCGATGCGTGGAAAGCCATGCTCGCGAAAAAGTTCGATTACGACCCGAACGAAAAGTTCAACCTTACGGTCGAAGACCATCCTTACGGACATGAGATTTTCGGATTGAAGAACATCGTCCGCGATGGGACGGGGAAACCCGTAGATGAAAAGAACGGCGTCATCGTCAGCACCATTCGCATGGGGTTTGGTCACTATCGCATCGCCATGGCGGGCGTTTCTGCCGCCCGGGCAATGGGCTTCACACCCTACTGGCTCGACCTGCTCGGCATCCCCGGCATCAGCACCGACGTGATCAACTGGTGCAACACCAACTACAGCAAATACTCGCGTATCTCCCAACGCTATTCGTGGTTCGACAAATACGTGTGGGAATCCCTCACTACCGGCGAACCGACCCTGCCCGGCTTGAACTGGCTCTTCAACTACATGACCGCCACCTGGCCCTGGCGCTTCCTCAAGACCGAAGTCAAAGACTTCAAGATGAGCGAACTCTTCAATAATCTCTACGGTGCGCTGCCCAGGGATATGCCCATTCTCACCTCGCACATGTGGAACTGCATGGGCGCCGTCGCCGGCGGCATGACCAACGTGGTGGATATGATGTTCGATAACTGGCCCATGGCGTTCCAGCTTACCGAAGGCGCCAAGCACGCCGTTCAATCTCCCTCCGGCTATTACGGTTTCCGCGTGATGCGCGGCTTCGACGACAAGGGCAGGATTCTCAAGCCCACCCCGGCAGATGCGCTCTTCTTCACCGGTCACCACGTGGATCATGAACTGGTCGAAAACATCGAAGCGGATTGCGCCGACCGCATGCGCCGCATGAAGGCGAAGGAACCCCGCCGCTTCCTGTTGACGATGGGCGGCGCGGGCGCACAGCGTGAACTCTTCAAAGCCATCGTCGAGCATGTCATCCCGCTGGTCACGCAGGACAAAGTCACGCTCTTCGTCAACCTCGGCGACCACAAGAATAATTGGGAATGGCTGCAAGGCGAACTCAAAGACTACAAAGACCTCATTCAAACTCACTTCACATGGGATGACACGCGCGAATTCACCGACAGCATCCGCAAGGGACCTGCCAAAGGCTTGCACGTCTTCCTGCACGACAACACCTTCCACGCCGTCTATGCCACCAACTACCTCATGCGCGTCGTGGATGTGATGATCACCAAGCCGAGCGAACTCGCCTTCTACCCCGTCCCCAAAATTTTCAACGCCCGCGTTGGCGGACACGAAATGTGGGGCGCCATCCGCGGCGCAGAGATCGGCGACAGCACCGTCGAAACCCGCACCATTCCGCAGACCCTGCAAGCCATTGACATGCTTACCGACCACGACGACCTGCTCACCATGTTCTGCGATTGCATCGTCAAAAACAAAAGCATCGGCATCTACGACGGCGCGTACAAGAGCGTCGAGCTTGCCACCGGCAGGAAATTTGTGCGCTGAAATAAAAACACGAAGGGCACAAAGGGACACAAAGGTTTTATCCTTTCCTTCGTGACCTTCGTGTCCTTTGTGTTTAAATCATGATCAAACTCGAAACCACTTCCCATCCCTTCTCCATCGCCTTCAAAAAAAACAATCAAGTGATGATGACCGTGCGGCTGGATTCGGATTCCAAGCCGAATCTCCGCAGCGACGACTCATCCGTCGCCGCAGAATTCCCGCGCTTCACCCTGGACTTGAAGTTGGTCGGTGACCATTGGGCTTTATCCACCACCCCAGCCGATTCCCCCGTCGAAATCAAAATCCAACTGCCCGGCTGGTGGTATGGAGGCGGCGAACTCATCAACCAGCATCACCCGCTCAACAGGTTGATGCTGCACAGCGCGCCCTTCCACACCTTCGATAACGGACCCACCGGCTTGAGCGGCGTGATGAACCCCGCCTGGTTCTCCTCCAATGGCGCGCTCATCATCGCAGACTCGCCCTTCGAGCTTGGCATGAACCAGCCGCCCGCGGACTTTCCGCGCTTCAAGTGGAGTTTCGCCACCGACGGGCGCGGCGCCTACTCCGACCGTCCCTTCTGCGATCAGGGCGGGCAGGGAGACGGCTTGTTCACCTTCAAAGGAAATTCTCTCCATCTCAAATTCTCCTTCTCCGATAACGCCGTCACTGCCTACGAAAACCAGATTCGACACTTTGGGCATCCAATAGAATTACCGCCGGAGGGCTTGTTCACCAAACCCACATGGACGACCTGGGCGCGTTACAAAACCGCCATCCACCAGGAAGTTGTTTTGAAGTTTGCGGATGAGATCATTCAAAACGGCTATCCCTATCACGTGATGGAGATTGACGACCGCTGGCAGGTTTACTACGGCGATTTGGAATTCGACCCGCAGCGTTTCCCCGATCCCCAGGCGATGATCGCCGAATTGCACGCAAAAGGATTCAAGGTCACCGCGTGGGTCATCCCATTTTTGGATGAACGCTCGAATGCCTTTGCCGAAGGGACGAAGAACGGCTGGCTCGTGCGCCGCGCGGACGGCTCTCCTTACCTCGTGCCGTGGTGGCAGGGGCACGGCGGCTTGCTGGACGTCACCAACCCGTCGGCGTTGGAATGGTTCTTCGGGCGGCTGAATCAGTTACAGGTCAAGACAGGAGCCGATGGCTTTAAATTCGATGCGGGTGAGGCGTGCTTCCTTCCCGGTGATGCGGTCACATATCAAAAAATCCATCCCAATGAATACACAAAAATTTATGTGGATGCGGTCGCAAAGCATTATCGCTTAACCGAGGTTCGCTCGGGCTGGCGAAACCAAGCCGCGCCGATCTTCTTCCGTCAATGGGACAAAACCACTTCATGGGGTTTGGATAACGGCTTGCACTCGGTGTTGACCGGCGCGCTGGCGATGAGTTTGGCGGGCTATCCGTTCATTCTGCCCGACATGGTGGGCGGCAACGAGTACGACGAAAAAGCGGACGCCGATATGATGATTCGTTGGACGCAGTTGAACGCGCTGCTGCCTTCGATGCAGTTCAGCCTGGCTCCGTGGGATTATGGCGAAGATGCCGCTGCACTTTGCCGCCGCTTTGCGCGCCTGCATGTGGAATTCGCGCCGAAGATTCTGGAAATTGCGCGCGCTTCCATTGCAAAGGGACAGCCGATCATCCGCCCCATCTTTTGGCTCGACCCATCTGATGAACGCGCATTGATCTGCGATGATGAGTTTTTATTGGGCGATGAATTTCTGGCTGCGCCTGTGGTGACGCCGAACACGACGCAGCGCGATATTTACCTGCCAAAAGGGAAATGGCAAAACCATTGGACGGGCGAGATTCTCACCGGTAATACCCTGCTCGAAAATTATCCAACCCCGCTCGATACCCTGCCGATCTTCAAACGAATTAAATAACTCACCTTACGCAGTACCGCAAGATTTATCCTGCCCAGGCAAGGCAACATAAATGTTGCAGTACGAGTAAACCGCGTAACATCAGTTAACTAACCCGAGTTGCTGCCTTGGTTTCAAGAGGTTTCCCTCACCCCAAACAAGGTTATATCTTCTGGGATGACTTCCCCCTCTCCCGATGGGAGAGGGCAGATGCAGTTTCAATCAACAAGAAAGGGTCGCCCCTGCTGCGTAAGATGAGATAAATAACAGAGGACCAACATGACCGCTTATAAATTCCCGCACAACTTTCTTTGGGGCGCCGCCACTGCCGCCTATCAAGTGGAAGGCGCATGGAATGAAGACGGCAGGGGCGAATCGATCTGGGATCGCTTCAGCCACACGCCCGGCAGCGTATCCAATGGCGATACGGGCGACATCGCCTGCGATCATTATCACCGCTGGGAGGAAGATATTGCCCTCATGCGTCAACTTGGGTTGAAGGCGTATCGCTTCTCCACGTCATGGTCGCGCGTTTTGCCCGCTGGGCGCGGACGCATCAACCCCAAGGGGTTGGATTTCTACGACCGTCTTGTGGACCGTCTCTGCGCCGCCAACATCGAGCCGCTGCTCACGCTCTACCACTGGGACCTGCCCCAAGCCTTGCAGAACGAAGGCGGTTGGGATAACCGCACCACTGCCTATGCCTTCGCCGATTATGCCGCGCTGATGGTCAAACGCCTCGGCGACCGCGTGAAATACTGGACGACCTTCAACGAACCGAGCGTCATCACCTACATTGGCTTTCTTGCCGGCGAACATGCTCCCGGCTTCAAAGACCAGCGCATGGCATACCAAGTAGCACATCATCTTTTGGTGGCACACGGCTTGGGCGTGCAAGCCATCCGCGCCGCCAAGCCGGATGTGAACGCAGGTATCGTGCTCAATTTGTGGATGGCAGAACCCGCCTCCGACACCGCCGAAGATGTGGCTGCCGCTAACAGATATTGGGACGAACAGGAAACTTTATTCCTCGACCCGCTCTTCAAGGGACATTACCCTCCCGCCGTGTACGGCATGGTCGGCGGGAATATGCCCAAAATTCAGGACGGCGACATGGCATTGATCGCCCAAAAGCTGGACTACGTGGGCATCAACTACTATTCGCGCAATGTGCTCGCCGCAAAGGGGAAAGTGGAAAAGATCGAAGGTTCGGAATACACCGAAATGGGATGGGAAATCTGCGCCCCGGCGTTGAGGCGCATGCTGGTCAAGATCAACAATGAGTACAACCTGCCGCCCATCATCATTACCGAGAACGGCGCAGCGTTCAAGGACGAAATCAGCGCCGACGGCAAAGTCCACGACCCGCGCCGCATCGAATATCTCAAGAACCATTTCATCCAAACCCGCCTTGCCATGCTCGACGGCGTGGACGTGCGCGGCTACATGGTCTGGTCGTTGATGGATAACTTCGAATGGGGACACGGTTTTTCCAAACGTTTCGGTTTGACCTATGTGGATTACGCCACCCAAAAGCGCATTATCAAGGATTCAGGCGAATGGTACGCGGAGGTCATTCGGAAAAATGAAGTCGCCGGGTAAATCGCCCAGGAGCGCTTTTGCGAAGCGCAGCCAGGGATTATTACGAACGCCTGTGAGTTCTCCGGTTTCAGGGTGAGTCAATCAGTAAAGCCCAAAGGAATGTCACTGCGAGGAGGCTGAGAGCCGGCAGCATGCGCTGGCGCGCAGTGACAGTGAGCATTACAATAGCGCCATATTTTTCAGGAGAATTGATCATGCCCATCACTTTGAACGGATCGTCCCTCACGATTGAAAAACTCGCTGCCATTGCGCGCGATCACGAAAAAGTTGAATTAGCCCCCGAAGCGTTGGAGCGCATCAAGGTCTGCCGCGCGATGCTGGAGGAAAAACTTGCCGCAAAGGAGATCATGTACGGAACGAATACCGGCATCGGCGAGTTTTCGGAAAAAGTGTTGAACGACGAACAGGTGAAGGAATTCCAGAAATATCTAATCTACAACCACGCGGCGGGGATTGGCGACCCCGCTCCCATCGAACACGTCCGCGCGGCGCTGGCATCGCGCATCAACGTTCACGCACATGGCAATTCCGGCTGCCGCCCCGAGATCACACTCACGTTGGTGGAGATGCTGAACAAAGGCGTGACGCCCGTCGTTTGCACCAAAGGCTCGGTGGGCGCCAGCGGCGACCTGGCTCCGATGGCGCAAGCCGCGCTCCTGCTCATGGGGGAAGGGGAAGCCTTCCTCAACGGCGAGCGGCTTCCCGGTCACGAAGCGATGCGCAGGGCGGGGATTGCAATCCCCGGCTTGCAGGCGCGGGACGGTCTGGCAGCGATCAACGGCTCCAACCTGCTGACGGCGATGTCTGCGCTTCATATCTTTGACTTTGAGCGCTTCATCAAACAAGCCGAGATTGCCGCCGCGATGACGATTGAGGCGCTGCTTGGGAATTTGAAACCATACAATACGAAACTGCACGAACTGCGCGGCTTTAAAGGCGCGATCACTTCGGCGCAAAATATTATGAAGGTCATCGCCGGGTCGGATCTGACGACGGGCAAAATGAAAACAAAGGTGCAGGACGCCTACTCCATGCGCTCCACGCCGCAGGTCATCGGCGCGGCGCGCGATGCGATTGCGTATGCTCGTTCGCAGGTGGAGATCGAATTGAATGGTGTGGGTGATAACCCCATTTTCATCCCCGAAGATAAACTGACGCTGACGGGCGCGAATTTTCAAGGTACGCCGGTCTCCTTGCCGATGGATATGGCAGGCGCGGCGATCACGATGGTGTGCGTCCTTTCGGAGCGGCGGTTGAACCGCCTGACCAACCCGGCTCTTTCCCAGGGGCTGCCGGATTTCCTCGCGCACGAGCCGGGCTTCTATTCCGGGCTGATGCTCAGCCAGTACACTGCCGATCATTTGATCGTGGAACAGCGCATCCTCTCCGCGCCTGCTTCGATTCAATCCATCCCTGCCGCGGCGGACCAGGAGGATTTCGTCTCGATGGGTATGAACACGGCGTTGAAGAACGGACAGATTTTGGATAACGCTTATGGCGTGCTGGGAATCGAATTCATGGCGGCGGCGCAAGCGCTGGACTTCCGCGAGTTTACGCCGGGCAGAGGGACGCAAAAAGCGCGCGAGGTCATTCGCAAACACGTGGCGCACCTGGATATTGACCGCCCGCTGTATAACGATCACAACACGATGAAAAAACTGGTGAAATCGGGCGAGATTTTGGAGGAAGTGGAGAAGATGGTGGGGGAGTTGGGGTAGAACCGAAGAAAGTGACAACCGCCTGCAAGGTGACTGTCACTTTCCTCTTTCATTCATCCGTGAGTTTGAACACCTTGTCGTGGACGTGCACCCGCTGGACGACTTTCATCGCCACGTCGTCCCCGGGCTTCACCTCATTGACCGGCTGATGTTCGACCTGCAGCGAGGTCACTTCCTGCCGGAAATCGGTGGAATGACCCAGGATGTGAACGGTATCGCCAACACGCAGGGATTCGGTCAATGAGAGGACGGCAACGTTCAGGTGATCGAAGTAGTGAGTGACCTGCCCAATTTGTACGCCAGACATGTTCTCATCTCCTTTCGGGGAACACAAGCCATGGAGTTGGAAGTCCTGTCGTTTACCTGCACTAAAGTATAGTACGCCGCGAAAAATCGTCAAGGTGTTCGGTGCGGGGCATACATGCTGTTATGCGCCCCGCCCGGCTTTTTGTTCCTGTTCTCCTGGTATCTCTCCGATTTGGAAAAAACGAGGGAAACGTTTCCTTGATACGCATGGCGGGTTACAAACCCGCCCTACGAATGTGTGTCGGGCATTTCGTCCAGCAGTTTCATAAACGCCTCAACCACCTGCGGGTCGAAGTGTTTGCCGGATTGTTCCTGGATGTAATCCTTGACTTTTTCCGAGGACCAACCCGGGCGGTAGGGACGATCCGAGCGCAGCGCGTCCCATACGTCCACAATGGCGAAGATGCGCGCCGCAAGCGGAATCTGTTCGCCCTTCAAACCGCGCGGATAACCGGACCCGTCCCATTTTTCATGGTGGCAGTAAGGGATGTCCAGCGCGGGGCGCAGGTAATTGATGGGTAACAGCATTTTGTAGGCGTTGGCTGGATGCCGCCTCATGATCTCCCACTCTTCCTCGGTGAGTTTATCCGGTTTGAGCAGGATGTGATCCGGCACGCCCAGTTTGCCGATGTCGTGCAGGAGCGCGCCGCGCCGGATGTGAATCATCTCCTGTGAGCTGACGCCCATGCGTTCCGCCAGTTTTTGCGTGATCTCGGTGACGCGCTGGGTGTGCCCTTCGGTTTCCTTGTCGCGCAGGTCCATGGCGTGCGACCAGCCCGCAATAGTGGCGTCGTAGGCGGTGATCAGTTCCTGGTTCGACTTTTGCAGCCCCTCGAACAACTGCGCGTTATCCACGGCGATGGCGGCTTGCCCGCCGAGCGTCTCCAGATAGTTCAGCCAGTCCGGGTCGGGGCGAAGCGGCGAGCGGTGGAAGATTTCCAACACTCCTTTGAGCGAGCCTTTTGCGATAAGCGGCACGCCAAAGTATTCGATGAACTCCTCGCCGCGCAGGAGTTTATTGCGGGTGAACAAAGCGCCTGCTTCCAGGAGGTTCGAAACGTGCACCACCTTGCGTTCCAACCCTGCCGTTCCGGCAAAGCCTGTGCCGAGGTGCAGGCGCGAATGGTGGATCGCGGAACTGCGGAAGCCCTTGCCAGCCATGAACTCAAGGGATTGGTCAACCGGGTTCAACAGCAGGATGCAAGCCGCGTCCACTTTCAGCTGGGAGAGCGTCTCCTGAAGCAGGACGTCAAGGGAGAGACGCATATCGAAACTGGAACTGATGGCGCGGTCAATCTCGTTCAAGGCTGTGATGCGCTGCAGATGAAGCCGGATCCTCCCTTCCGCCTCCTTGCGTTCTGTAATATCGGTCACCAGCCCCGCTACGATCCTGACCGTTCCATCGTCGTTCAGGATGGGGAAGGCGCGGTCCCAGATCCAGCGCACCGAACCGTCCGGGCGGCGGATGCGGTACTCCATGTCGGTGTGTTTGCCTTCCTTCTGTCTTTCCATGTTGTTCAACACGATGTGATGATCCTCGGGCAGGATGCTTTCAAGGAAGGTATCTTCGCGCATCATTATCGAAAGGGGGCGTTCCCAAATTTTTTCGATGGCGGGACTGAGGTAAATTTCCTGCCCGTTCTCCACGTCGGTGATCCAGAACCCTTCCTCGACGTTCTCCGCAAACAGGCGGAAACGTTCCTCCGAGAGGCGCAGTTGTTCCTCCGCCAGTTTGCGTTCGGTGATGTCAATGGAAAGGATGAAAATCCCTTCCGGGACGGGCTGGATGCTCAGTTCGAACCACCCGCTCGCGCCATCGGGGAAAACGAACAGATTTTCCATGTGCCGCGTGATGCGCTTTTCCATGCAGTCCTGCAATACGGCGAACAGTTCCGTATTTTCGATGCCGGGGTACATGTCCATCATGGTGCGGTTGAGAAGCGCCTCTTTGGCGATCCGTCCCTGCCGGGCGACGGCATCGTTGACGTAAAGATACTGCCAGTTGAAGCCGATGATCTGACAGCCCTCCAGCATGTTATCGAGCGTATTGCGGAAGCGCTCTTCAGAGGCGCGGAGCTGCTCCTCTGCCAGTTTGCGCTCGGTGATGTCGTTGATGACCGCCAGGAAGGCGCGCTCATCGCCGGTTTCAACCAATTGCAAATGCACTTCAACCGGATACAGGCTGGCATCGGCGCGGCGGTGGGTGGTTTCAAAGTTGAGGATGGGCTTCTCGCCTCGAAGCAGCGGCGCAATCGTTTCACGGAAGGATGCCTCGGTAAATTCCGGCTTCAGGTCAACAGGATTCATCGCCCTCAGTTCCTCAAACGAATATCCCAGGTTGCGGAGCGCGCCGCTGTTGGCGTATTCGAACTTCAGGCTGTCGGGATCGAAGATGTAGATTTCGTTCAGGCTGGCTTCCAGCACATTCAACAAGCGTTCGCGCGCCATCTTCGCCTGTTTGCGTTCGGTGATATCCTGAAGTACGCCGACAGCGGAGATCGGCGTTCCATCAGCGCCGAAGGCAATTTTTGCCGTCACATGCAGCCAGCGGACCTCCCCGTTGACAAGGATGCGGTATTCGATATTGTATGGAGAAACATCCCTCAACGCATCCAACCACGCAGACCGGATATGTTCCCTGTCGTCCGGGTGTGCGGCTTCCAGCAGTGCCTCCACCTTGTGAACGCCCGGCTCCCAGCCCGCCAAACGCGCGCTCTCCGGGCTGACATATAACAACCCCGATTTCAAATCAGCCGTCCAACTGCCCAGTTGGGCGATGGATTGCGCATCGCGCAGGATCTGCTCGCTTCGGCGCATCGCCATCTCCGCCTGCCTGCGTTCGGTAATATCGCGGATGGAAGCGACCAATCCCTTGAATCCGCCGTGTGAATCCTTTAGCGTCACCGACCGGATGTGGACGTTGATATACACGCCATCCTTGCGGGCGCAAAACGCTTCGCCGTCGAAACGCCCCATGTCAACCAGATTTTTGAGCGTCTCCCCGCGTGAGGACCCCGGGATGTGGGTTTGGAACAGGTCTTTTGTCTCCCTGCCCAGGGCTTCCTCCTCCGCCCAGCCGAAGAGTTCCGCCGCCGCCCGGTTCCAATACGTGACGCGCAGGTTCTCATCCGTGCCGACGATTGCGTCCTGCACGTTGGAAAGGAGTTCGGCTTGATATGCCAGCCGTTCCCTCGTCCGCTTGCGTTCGGTAATATCGCGGATGATGCTCAGCAGGAGGCGCGGCATTCCATCCGCGTTTTTCAACAGGACATAACTGGCTTCCGCGGAGAGCCGCGTGCCGTCCCGTTTGAGCAGGTCGAACTCGAAGTCCTTCAGCTGCCCGCGTTCCAGGACCAGCCTTGTCTTCTCGTTTGCATTTGCGTGATGTTCGGGGACAATGAAATCGAATACGCTGCGGTGAACGATGTCATCCACTGAGTCAAAACCCAGCATTTCCGCCGTCCGCCGGTTGCACAGGACGATGTTCGCATTCAGGTCGCTGAGGACGATGGCGTCGCCGGAAGCCTCGAACAGGGTGCGGTAACGCTCTTCGCTTTCCTCCATTGCGCGCTCCGCCAGCCTGCGTTCGGTGACGTCGTTCACCAGGACCAGCCGGGCGGGACGATCTCCATAGGTCATGCTGTGCGACGAAATCTCCACTTCCATCAGGGAGCCGTCCTTTCGGCGGTGTTTCCAGCCGCTCGACCATTGCATTGCGGAGGTTTTGTCTGCCATGTTTTCCAGCAGGGCGGGAACCTCTTCGGTCGGACGAATATCCCTGATCGTCATCCCCAGGAATTCTTCGCGGGTGAACCCATACCGGTTGATGGCGGCGTCGTTGACCATCAGAAAGGCGAGCGTTTCCAGGTCGTAGACCCACATGGGATGCGGATTGTCTTCGAACAGCAGTTTGTAGCGCTGCTCGCTCTCCGCTATTTTTTGTATGTCGCGCTTTTGCAGGAAGTGAATCAGCAAGGCGCTTGCGCCGACGAACAACAGACCCTTGAGCGTTTGCGCCAGGGCGGAAACAGGAAGGATGGGGGCAATTGCACTTGCCGCCGCGTCGCTAAATAAAATCCACAGCGCCCCAAATAGCAGATAGATCAAGGCTGTGCGGGGAATGGCGCCGTTCTCCCTTTTATTCTTGCCCCCCTTTTCCTTTGCGGCGGGCGCAAGTGCCTGGTCGGGGTTCATGATTCACCTCCTGTATCATGCCCAATGTATGTCCCTGCCGTTAAAAGACCGGCGAAGAACCGTTCTTAACTATACATGCTCCTCATGGAAACAAAGATTGCAGATACTTTTCAATTTGCGATGAATTCGACCTGTTTTCTCGATTAATAACTCACCTTACGCAGTACCGCGAGATTCATCTCGCCTTTGCAGAGCAGCATGAATGTTGCAGTACGAGCAAACTGCGTAACATGAGTTAACCCAAGTTGCTGCCTTGGTTTCAAGAGGCTTCCCTCACCCCAAACAAGGTTATATCTTCTGGGATGACTTCCCCCTCTCCCGATGGGAGAGGGCAGGGTGAGG
>QMIW01000007.1 GCA_024434165.1 Chloroflexota bacterium
CTTCTGGGATGACTTCCCCCTCTCCCGATGGGAGAGGGCAGGGTGAGGGCTTTGGGCGGGGAACCTGGAAAATCTATTGGAAGGCGGCAACTTGAGTTATTTATAAAGACAATTCAGGCGGGTGTCATTTTACCTGCTTACCGCCCTGGCGCTCCCGTATTCCCCTATGACCTTCATTTACTAACTGATGTTACGCGGCAGGGCGGCCCCTTTCTTGCAGATTGGCTGCCTGTCTTGCCTAAACGGGCAGCCCCTGCGATGAAATCGCGTAAGGGGAGTTACTTAAATGGATTACACATTTTATACATAAGACCATATCACATCGCGCATGTTTTACGAGCCTGGAGCGTGCACCAGCCCGGATGGGGGCAAATGCCGCCGGTCCAGAAGTTGATGCGCCTGTTCATCCAAGGGGAGCGGGGGAGTTTCGATCCGCTTATTCGCAAAATGTAACAAAAGTCACGGCTAGGTTCGATGATCGTGAGTATTATCCAATAATGAGACAATATTTGTGAAAAAAGACACATTACGAAGAGGAGAAAACCATGTCCGAGAAAGATAAGCACGACACCGAGTCCCCCTCCAAATGGCAGGTTGTGTTCGACAACATCTGGCTGTTGTTTCTGCTTTCCCTGCTCATCAGCGGAATCATTTACAACGCCTGGGGTTTGTACGACCTGTTGAACGTCCCGCCCGCCCCATAAAAAACAGCAAAAGGAGAATGGATATGCTCGCACCCGAAAAAAACTGGTGGAAGCCCATGGGCCGGATGGAAAAGACCTGGCTCACCGTGGCGTTCGTATGGTGTGTGTTCCTCACCGTCATGATGCCGCTTTGGTATTTCATGGGCAAACAAAACGTTCCCGCCGAAACCTATAAGACCACCCCGTCCAAATTCAACGAAACGGTAAATGCCTTCGTGGAGCAATACAAGGTCGGCGAAGACACGATCAATGGCGTGACCCTGCCTGTCGTGGAGGCGCCCCCCGGAAGCGACGTGTACCTGCGCGCCAGCACCTGGCAGTGGTACCCCATTTTGCAGTTCCGCAAGGGCGAGACCTACCGCCTGCACATTTCTTCGATGGATCTACAGCACGGTTTCTCGCTCCAGCCTGTGAACATCAACCTGCAAATCCTGCCCAATTACGATTATGTGGCAACCATCATCCCGACCTCGACAGGCGAGTTCACCATCGTCTGCAATGAATTCTGCTTGCTCGGTCATCACACCATGATCGGCAAAATTATCGTGAAATAGGAGGAACAAGATGGCTGCACTCGCTCCCACAACCCCCTGGATCAAAGGCGCAAAGGCGGATTACCGCGTCTGCGGCGTGACCACGCTCAAAGTGGACATGCAAACCGAACGCCTCATCATCGCCAACGCGGTGATGGCGGTTATCTGCCTGGTGCTTGGCGGCATTGCGGCGCTGCTGATCGCGCTCACCCGCTGGCAGGCGATCCACCTGCTCGACGCCACCTGGTTCTACCGCCTGCTCACCCTGCACGGCATTGACATGCTCGTGGCGTGGATCGTGTTCTTTGAAATGGCGGGCTTGCACTTCGGCTCCACCGCCCTGCTCAACGCGCGCCACGCCGCCCCCGGGCTGGCATGGACCGGCTTCGTCATGATGGCGGTCGGCGGTTTGATGGCAAACTTCGTCGTCCTGTTCGACCCGAAGAGCATCGTCACCTTCACCGCGTATGTGCCGCTCAAGGCTCATCCGCTGTTCTATCTTAGTTACATCCTCTTCGCCGTCGGCGCGCTGATCACCGTCATCACCTTCTTCATCAACCTCGTGGTTGCCAAACGCGAAAAACGCTTCGAAGGCTCCCTGCCGCTGGCTGTTTTCGGTTTGCTGACCGCCGCCATCCTGGCGGTCTACACCCTGCTCGAAGGCGCCGCCGCCATTGTGCCGGCTTTCTTCTGGTCGCTTGGCATCCTGCCCGATTACGACCCCGGCATCTACCGCAACTTCTTCTGGGGCTTTGGTCATCCCGCCCAGCAGGTCAATCTCGCGGCGATGGTTGCCATCTGGTATATGCTCGCGCAGATGACCGTCGGCATCCGCCCGCTCAACGAAAAGTTCTCGCGTCTCGCCTTCATCCTTTACCTGTTCTTCATCAACCTCGGTTCGGCACACCACCTGCTCGTTGACCCGGGACTCTCCTTCGCCTGGAAAGCCGTCAACACCTCCTACGCCATGTACCTCGCCGTGCTTGGTTCGATGATGCACGCCTTCTCGATCCCCGCCGCCATGGAAGTTGCCCAGCGCGCCAGGGGACATACCAAAGGCTTGTTCGGCTGGCTGCGCAACGGGCCGTGGAATGAACCGGGCTTCGGTGCTCTGGTCGTGTCCATGATCCTCTTCGGCTGGATCGGCGGCGTCACCGGCGTCACCATCGGCACTGAGCAGATCAACATGCTGGCGCACAACACCCTGCGCCTGCCGGGTCACTTCCACGCCACCGTCGTCGGTGGAACGACCACCGCCTTCATGGGCTTCACCTACTACGTCATCCCGCTCATCTTCCGCAAGGAACTCAAACTCAAGAAGTGGGCGGTCTGGCAGCCCTATGTGTACGGCATCGGCTCGGCGCTCGTTTCGCTCGGCATGATCACCAGCGGCTTGCAGGGCGTCTCCCGCCGCAACTGGGATATCACCTTCGCGGGCGTCGTACCCGGCACGGTGGACCTCACGCTTGCCATTTTCGGCATCGGCGCGCTCATCGCCGTTACCGGCGGCATCATGTACGTGACCATCGTGCTCGCCTCCATCCTTACCGGTCCGCGCAAGGAGCCGGAGGGCTTGCTGCTCGTCGGCGGCGCGCACAACCCACTGCTCGAATCCACCCAACTGACCGACGAACAGATGGAACATCCCAGAAACCAGCCCAAAGGGACGCTGGTGCTGGTCTTTGCCTTCCTCGTCTGGTTTGCCATGTATTACCTCGGCAACTGGTGGCTGCTCGGACGCACCTGGTTCATTCGCTAAAATTCTCTCCTCGAAAGTCCTGCCCGAGGTTTCGCCGTCTCGGGCGGGACGAAAACTTTATGCCTCCTCGTGTCTTTACTGGTAAAACATGACGACCTCCTTTCTCCTCGGTCTGTTCGGCAGTCTCGGTCATTGTGTGGGGATGTGCAGCGCCGTCATCATCCTTTTTGATCGCCAGCCCGTCTTCCAAAACAAACATGCGTGGATTCTCGCGCACGCCGGGCGCATCACCACGTACTCTTTGCTCGGTTTACTCTTTGGCGCGTTCGGTCAGACCCTCTGGTCGTTCGGAAACCTGCAAGCCATTCTCTCCATTCTCTTTGCGCTGATCGCCTTCTATCTCGCCTCCGCTTTCATTGGATTGACCCCCTCGCCCGAACTTTTATTCTCTGGATTGACCCAACGCTGGGGAAGAGCCATCCGCAATTTCAAAGCCGCCTCTTTCTGGACCTCATACCTGCTCGGTCTCCTGTGGGGACTCCTACCCTGCGGCTTGGTCCTGACCGCGCTCATCACTGCGGTTGTTTCCAAATCCGCCTGGCTCGGCGCATTGAACATGTTCATTTTCGGCGCTGCCACCATCCCCAGCCTGTTCGCCGTCAAATGGCTGGCGGCAAAATCCGCCTCCCGCCTCTGGTCGCGCGGACTCGCCTCCCTCGTCCTGATGTTCTTTGGCTTCCAATTCGCCATGCGCGGGTTTGCTTCGCTGGGCTGGGTGGAGCATTTCATGATCGGCTCGGTGATGTTCTGGTAGGTCAAAATAAACAAATACACACGAAAACAAGTAAAGCGCAAACCATGCAACTAGCCAACTACCAAACTGCAAAACTAACTTCCACCTGCTCCCTGTGCGGGTTGACCACACTCCATCCGCTCACAAACGACGCAGGCGATGTGTTTTGCTGTCCTTCGTGCAGGGAAGTGGCGGCGCTGCTGGCGGAGAGTCCGCTAGAGGAGGCGAAGCAGGTTGAGGTCAAGGGAGAGGCGAAAAACATCACCCTCACCCTCGGCGGCATGTGGTGCTCCTCCTGCGCCTGGCTGGTCAATGAGCAGCTCAAACGGACGCGGGGCGTGGTGAACGCGGAAGTCAGTTTCATCCAGCAGCAAGCCAACATCACCTTCGACTCCTCGATTACCAATACCCAATCGCTAAAAAAGCGCGTGCGCTCGCTCGGCTATCAAGCCGCGCTGCCAAACGAAAAACCGCACGATGAAGAAGAATCTTTCTTCACCCGCCTGCTCATCGGCGGCGTGATGGTTCTGCACGACATGATCGTGGGCGCGGGGATTTACGCCCGTGAGATCTTCGGCTGGGCAACGCCCGAATCGCAGCCGCTGGTGGACTTCTTCCAGGTGATGATGATGGTCACCAGCATCCCGGTTTTGATCCTGCTCGGTCTGCCGATTCTGCGGGCAGGCTTTGCCTCCCTCCTGCGCGGACAGCCCAACATCCACACACTGATCACCATTGGCACGTTCTCTGCGTTTGGTCTGTCCGTCTATCACCTCATCGCCGGTTACGGAGGCTTGTACTTCGACACCGCCACCATGCTCATTTTTTTGGTCTCGGTGGGACGCTGGCTCGAAATGCAGGCTCACAAATCCAGCAACAAGGCTGTGATGAAACTGCTCGAACAGATTCCGGACTCGGCAGCGGTGGTGACAAGCGAAGGGGATAAGGATGTCAGCGTATCCGACCTCAAACCGGGCATGCGCCTCCGGGTTCGACCCGGAGCCCGCTTCCCCGTAGACGGTTTGATCGCCGCCGGGGAAGGCGACGTGGACGAATCGCTCCTGACGGGGGAACCCAAACCCGTCCCGCGCCGCGCAGGGGACGCGGTCAAAGCGGGGACGATCAACCTCGACGGCAGCTTCGAGGTCATCGCTGCGGCGGTGGGCGAAACCACAATGGCGGGTCAAATCGGCAGGCTTTTACACGAAGCCTTGTGGGCACGCTCTCCGCTCGAACGCCTTGTGGACAAACTCTCGGCGTGGATGACACCCGCCGCGCTTGCGCTGGCAGCGATTGCCTTTTTCATTTGGAATTATGTTTCCGGCGTCGAAACAGGCTTGCTGGTTGCGTTGTCCGTTCTGCTGATTGCCTGTCCCTGCGCGCTGGGGCTTGCCACGCCGCTTACCCTGTGGCTGTCTTTGGAGCGCGCCGCCGAATCGGGCGCAATTCTGCGAAGCACCGCCGCGCTCGAACGACTGGCAAAGGTCGAAAGGATTTTCTTCGATAAAACCGGCACGCTGACGCAGTTGCCGATGAAAGTGCAGAAAATCCATGTGGAGTCAGGGAGCTTGCTCCCGACATCCGAAGGCTTGCTCCCGACATCCGAAGGCTTGCTCCCGTCATCAGCAAGATCACTGACTCCAGAAGTGTCGCCGGCAAACCGGCTGACTCCAACAGTGAAATTTCTTCAAATCATCGCCTCCATCGAAAACGAATCGGAACACCCATTGGCGAAGGCGGTTGTGGAGTATGCAAAAGCGCAGGGCATCGAACTGCAAAAACCCGAGTCCTTCAAAGCCCTGCCCGCACTTGGTGTAATGGGCAAATTACCCACTTCTCCAATTACCAATTACCCAATTACCGATTCCCAAATTGCAATTGGCTCTTTACGTCTTATGTCTGCCGAGGGGTTGGAACTATCCGAGGAAATCGAAAAACAGGCTAAGGCGTGGAAAGAGGCGGGCTTGATCGTCATCTATGCCGGATGGGATGGGCATGTCGTCGGGGCAGTGGGGCTAGGGGAGACAGTCCGCGCGGAGGCGAAAGAGGTTGTCGCTCGATTGCATTCGCGCGGACTGAAGCTCGGCGTGCTGACGGGCGATGAAGCCGGTGCGGGCGGGCGCTGGCAAAAGACGCTGGGCATTCCCGTGCAGGCGGCGCTCACGCCCGATGAGAAAATGAAGCGGCTGGCGGAAAACGCCGCGATGGTCGGCGACGGGATCAACGATGGTCCCGCGCTTGCCGCTGCGACGGTTGGGCTGGCGATGAATCATGGCGCCGATGTGGCGCGCACCGCCGCCGACATTGTGCTGATGCGCGATGATTTGAAAGTCATTCCCTGGCTCGTGGACCTTTCGCGCGAATCCATGAAGCGCGTGCGCCAAAACCTCGGCTGGGCGGTGGTCTACAACCTGCTCGGCGTGGCGCTGGCGATGGCTGGTTTGTTACAGCCGGTCTTCTCCGCGTTTGCAATGGTGGCGAGCAGCGTCTTCGTCACGAGCAACGCAATGAAGATGAATAAGTTTCCGTTATTATACGGTGAGGATGAAAATCTTTGAACACAAAGGACACGAAGTACATAAAGGTCTAAGAACATTCGCGCCATTCGTCAATTCGCTAAATTCGCATTTAGAATTTCAACCCCAACACGAACCACAACCTTTTGGAAGCAGTCCGGTCATATTTCCTTCGTGACCGTTGTGTCCTTCGTGTTTGAAAAAGGAAGCAATGACCCAAAACCCCTACGCACAACGCAAACTTTTACGCACGCTCGAAAAACTATGGGCGCGCATGGAAGGCGCAGTCAACCGCTTTACCAGATCGGATTTCAACCCGCTCTATCACCTCGGCACGCTGACCATCTTCATGCTCATCGTCCTGCTTGCCACGGGTGTGTATCTCACCGTCTTCTACCGCCCGGGGCTGGATGTTGCCTACGCCACCGTCGAAAGAATCGACTCCAACTGGTTCGGCTCGCTCATGCGCAGCATCCACCGCTACGCCAGCGACGCGATGATCCTGCTCATCCTCCTGCACATCTTCAAGATGCTGTTCAGCGACAAGTTTTGGGGTCAGCGCTGGCTGGCGTGGACGAGCGGCTGGATCATGCTCGCGGGCGTGTGGCTGACCGGGACGATGGGCTACTGGCTCGTCTGGGATCAGCGCGCGCAGTGGATGACCGAATACATGATGCAGACCCTGGCGGGCACGTCGGGTCTCACCTATGTCGCGGCGGATATCGAATCGCGCACGTTTTCCAACTTCGTCATCATTCTCTTTTTGCACGTCTTTTTGCCGATCATCGGTTTTCTCGGCATTTACCTGCACGGTTTGCGCCTTTCCCGCGCGCGCTGGTGGTCGCCGCGCTGGGTGAGCGTTCAGGCGCTCATCGGTTTGACGGTTCTATCGCTCATCAAGCCCGTTCAATCCTTTGCGCAGGCAGACCTTTCCACCCTCGTCCAATCCGTGCCGATGGATGCGTATTATCTCGGCTTCCTTCCGGTGATTGACCAGTGGGGAAACCTGATTTTCTGGGGACTGGCAATTCTGCTTGGCGGAAGTTTGTTCCTGCTCCCCTGGCTCGCCTCGGGGCGGGACCTCGGGCCTGCCGCTGTTACCGACCCGGCTTGCACTGGCTGTAACATTTGCTACGCCGAATGTCCGTACGACGCCATCCGCATGGTGGACCGCGACGACGAGACGGGTTATCGCAAACTCGCCGTCATCAACGCCGCACAATGCACGGGATGCGGCATCTGCGTGGGGGCGTGTCCCACCGATGCGATTGCATTGAAGGGCGGCTACAGCGGGGAGCAGGTCTTCAATGCGGTGAAGGGCGCGCTGCACCGCGAGAAGAGCGAGGGGAACGCCGTTACCATCCTCTTCGCAAGCCAGCGTGATGAAGCGCTGGGGAGCCTGCCCGCCCGGTTAACCGTCAGCAAGGATGGTTCTCCAGTTGCAGTATCCGCCTGGGGTGAGGATGGGGCGGCGCGCGTGGTCACGGCGGTGATTCCTTCGGCGGGCGCGGTCAACATCGAGTGGATCAAGTCGCTTCATCAGGACGGCGCGCGCGATATCGTCATTCTTTCACAGCCGTACGACGACAGCCTCAACCGCGAAGATGCACATTGGATCTTGAATCGTTTGCACCTGCGCCCCGCGCTGGTGAAGCCCGGTCTGCACTGGCTCGAGGTCACGCCGGGCGATGCGAAGAGCGTGGAAGGGTTTTTGAACGACCTGCACAAGCCGGAACTGCAAAATGGAAAGCGCCCGCCTGCTCTGCCTCCTGTGAAGGAGAGAAACAAATTCATCCCGTCGCTGGTGAGCGGAGCGGCTGGAACCCTGCTGCTGTTGGGGCTGTTCGCGTTGGCGCTGCCGCTGGATATTTCGGCGGGTATGCGGGCGGCGGAGCAAAGCGCCCTGCGGGTGGCGGTGGATGCGAAAGGCAAGGTCGAAGCGGCGGCGATTCCCGAAGGCGTGACCCTGCCCGAAGGGGCGGACCCCGTGCAGATCTTCGGCGGCGTGCATTTCCCCGTCAGCGTGCGCGTGGTGATGGACGGCGAAACGATCCTGAATGAAACCTATAAGCCTTCGGGCATCAGCGGCAACGGGCGCATCTCGGCGCTGGAATTTTTGGAAATCGCGCCGGGCGTCCATCAGGTGGAAGTATGGATCAAGGACGATGCGAACGATTATCGGCTGTCGTATTCGGGCGAGGTGAATTTTGAAAAGGGCAGGGCGTTGATCCTCGCGTACGACGAGAAGCAGGATGCGTTTGTGCTGCGGTAACAGACGATAGACCATGGACCATGGACGAACAGTCCCTCTTGATGGTCTATGGTCTATCGTCCATCGTCTTTTTTGGTTTTCGATTGTACGCCGCTGCAAACCAGATCAAGATCACCAGCAACACTCCAAACGGAATCCACGCCAGCAATGCGCGCTGGACGAGCACATTGCGGAAGGGGGCTTCGGCGGCGGGATTGGCGGTATACCATTTTCCGTCATATTCAGACGAACCCTTCACCAATCCATCGTAAAAGACATAGCCGGTATACGGGTAATAATGGAGCTGGTCGAAGGGAACGTCTTTCGGCTTGTCGCCGGTATATTCCACGTACACGCGCACGATCTGGTAGCCCTGTCCGGGGTCGGCGGGAGCGGGGATTTCACCCTGCGCGAAATCGGCAAAGGCGAAGAAATCCTGCGTAAGCGCGGGGTTGGTGACGTTGATCTCGCCCGTGATGCCGGGTCCCTTCACGGTGATGTAGGAAAAGCTGCCCTTGGCAAAGACAACCATCGTTGGGATGAGCAGAACCAAAGCAAGTGTGAAAGCAAACCGTTTTCTATTCATGTTCAATCTCCGTTGTCAGTTCCCCGGATTGTAATGGAGAGTTCGGAGAAAGACTGTGACGGAAGTCCGCTTTGGGCGCCGCCCGGCAAACTGCCGTATTAATACACTGGTTATCCTCCCTCGAAACGGGTAGAATCTGCGGGCAGATTTATGGATGCCGCCTTATGATGAAAAAATACAGGATTCCAGTTTTCTTTTTGCTGCTGGGGGTTATGAATCTATTCTGCACCACCTCGGTCCCGCCAGCCGCCACGCCAACGCCCATGCCGACTCCAATCGAATTGCCAAACGGCGTCTATTACGTCAGCCCGGACGGAGATGACGCCAACACTGGCACACAAAGCAAACCCTGGCGGACGATTCAGAAGGCGGCGGATAGCGTGGTGGGAGGAGGGACGGTCTTCGTAAAAGAAGGGAATTATGCTGAACGGGTCGCCGTCATCCACTCGGGCACGGCGGACCTGCCGCTCCAGTTCGAGGCGGAGGGGAGGGTCGTCATCCAGGGATTTACAATCGCCGCCGATTACGTGTCCATTCGCGGGTTTGAAATCACCGATACGCCCGACCATGGGCGGGATGGCTGGGGAATCTGGGCGCGAAGCAGTTATTGCGTCCTGGAAAACAACTATGTGCATGATGCCACGCGGGGCGGCATCCTGTTGTTTGTCCTTCCGGGGGAGGAGACGCAGGTCCACGATTGTGTGGTGAAAAATAACCGGCTCTACCGAAATGCGTTCGCTGGAATCGAAGTTCGCGGGCGCAGCCACCTCATAGAGGGAAATGAGGTTTGGGGTACCATCCAGATTCACCCCAAATGGTCGAACCCGCCGAACTGGGCGGACGCTGACGGCATACGCTTCCACGGGTCGGGGCACATATTCCGAAGGAATTACATCCATGACATTCACTACGGCATCCCTGAAAACCCCAGACCCCATATTGACTGTTTCCAGACCTTCACCGACGGCAGTTTTCATGAAGCGGCAAGCAATGTCGTCTTTGAACAAAATCTCTGCGAGAACATGCAGGCGCAATCCCCGCTGGAAGCCGGCAAAGCCTTCATGATTCGAGATGCGGCAAATTTGATCATCCGCAATAACATTTTGCGGTCCTACCGGGTGCTGCAAGCCATTGACAGCGACAACCTGCAGATCATCAATAACACGTTTACCAACCGGCTCGACCTGTCCGTGAGAAACAGCCCGGCCATCATCACCTTGACCAACACGCCCAACAGCCTGATCAAGAACAACATCTTTTTCGACCCGCTGCTGCACGTCATTTATTTTGCAGACAACCTTTCCAGGACCGGCGTGGATATTGGGAATAACAATGTCTTTCGCAGCGATGGACGGGCGGCGCCTGGGAAACCGTATCCGAACGATTTGTGGAATGTAGATCCCATGTTCCTGGATTCTGAACGGGGGGATTTTCACCTCAAACCCGGCTCGCCGCTCATTGACACGGGCGCTTCGCTTGCCATTGTTCCGACAGATTACGACGACGATCCCCGCCCTCAAGGGAGCGGCTACGACATCGGATCAGATGAATGGATGTCTGACAATTCATTCAACTCGGACAATTTCCTCGCCGTGTTCTTCTCTTTTCTGCCTTCCGCCCGGCAATAAGTGTGTTTTTTGGGGTTTGGGCAATTTTTTTGGATTCACCCTGGAGGGCCGGATTTTGAGTGGTTTTTTCCAAAAACCGGCAAAAATCGAAGAGATTTTCTGTGATCTTGGAGATTCCTTTCATTTTTGAAAACTTAAAAACGCTCCGACTCGCAAAAAATTATTTTCCTTATTACAGTTTTGATAAGGAGACCTTTGGAGGGGGTGACTCGCCCAAAATCTGGTTAAGATAGGGGTGCAATAGAAACAAGGAGCGTCAATGAAATATCAAAAAATGTACCAGCGTGCCGGTTTGGTTTTGACTGGCATGCTTCTGTTGTGGACGACGATTGCGCAAACGTCAACGGTGAAGGCGCTGTATGCGTACGCCGATCAACTGACAGAGACTTTAACGGCGGCGCCCACAGATACAGTCACCGAGACCGCCACGCCGGAACCCTCTGTAACGCCGACAATCGAAACCATCACCAGCACACCGGAGCCTTCCGCCACCCCCACCTTATCTCCAACCCCTGTTGACACACAGGTAACAGATACGCCGGTCCCAACGGATGTGGATGCGGCGCAACGTTCCGCCGTTGAAGCGGCGGTGGACGCTCCCGGCGTCTTTTATGTATCTCCCAATGGGAATAATGCAGGGACGGGTACGCAGACCGACCCCTGGCGCACCATCCAATATGCGGCAAATGTGGTGGTGCCGGGCTCCACGGTGATTGTTCTGGAAGGCGTGTACCCCGAGCGCGTTATGATTAACCGGTCTGGAGTGTCGGGTGAGCGAATTGTATTCACGGCGCAGGGGGAGGTCGTCACCCAGGGCTTTACGATAAACGCGAGCTTCATCACCATTCGCGGATTTAGCGTTACAAACACTCCCAATGATTCCAGAAACGGATGGGGGATCTGGATCAGAGGAAAAAACTGCATCATAACGGACAACTATATTTATAATGCGACGCGGGGCGGTATTCTCCTGTATGTATCCCCAGGAAAAGAAAAAGCCACCCGTAATTGTACGGTAAGAGATAATCGCTTGTACCGGAACGGATTCGTGGGAATCGAGATTCGCGGTCGTAACCACCGGGTGGAGAACAACGAAATCTGGGGTACCATTCAGCGCCATCCCAAGTGGACAAATCCCCCGAGCTGGGCGGATGCCGACGGTATCCGTTTCCACGGTTCAGGGCATAAAATCCGCGGGAACTACATCCATGACATTGTGTACGGCATCCCCGAAAACCCCAACCCGCACATTGACTGTTTCCAGACCTTTTCCGACGGTTCCTATCACGAGGCGGCGAGGAATGTCGTCATCGAACGAAATCTGTGCGAGAACATGCAGGCACAGGCTCCCATGGAGGTTGGGAAGGCGTTCATGATCGAGAACGCCAATGATTTGATCATACGGAATAATATCCTGCGGGCATACCGGGTCCTGCAAGCCATCAACAGCAACAACCTGCAGATCGTCAATAATACGTTTACGAACAAGCTCGGCATGTCCACTGCAAACAGCCCTGTCATGATCACGCTGAGGAACACCCCAAACAGTCTGATTCGAAACAACATATTCTACGACCCTTTGAATCAGGTAATCCACTTTGTGGATGGCGTCTCCCAGCAGGGCATCACGATTGGGCGCAATAATATCTATCGAAGCGATGGCAGGACCGTCCGGGGGACCAAATATCCAGGAGACCTGTGGAATGTGAATCCGCTGTTCGTAAACCCGGCGGCGGGCGACTTCCACCTGCAGGCAGGGTCGCCTCTCATCAATATGGGCGCACTGCTTTCGATTGTCACGACGGATTATGACGGGGTGGCCCGCCCGCAGGGAAGCAGTCACGATATTGGCGCGTACGAAAGAGCGCCGTGACCCGCTTCGACGGATACCTGTCCGTCCTTCAAAACGGCAACAGCCATACCCTCTCCCTCCATTTCACCGCGCGGACGCGAGTCCGCGCGGTTTTTCCACCACGCGGCGACATCACGCGGCAGGGCGTGCCAGTACTGGCTGCTGCGCGCCTTCATCGTTGAGAGGAAGTCCCTGTATAGTTCAAGGCTGGCTGGGTCGTGCAAATAATCAGGATGGGAATTTACCAGCGCCATGCCGTGATATTTTTCGATGAAATCCACCTTTTCCAGCCACAAGCGCGGAGTGGTTTCGCCCAGCACGGATATCAACGTGTAATCCTGCGCCAGCGTGTAGGGCAGTTCCACGAAGCGCCCGATGAAAAAGGGATGAACGCTCATCGTGCCGCCCGGCATGGGTTCGAAGGGGTCGCTGTCGAAAAAGGACAGGTCGTATTCGATTTCGAGCGCCTGCATCCAATGCGGGTGGCGGTGGGTGAGCGGCGAACGAAAACCAACCGCGCCGTACTTTTTGAGGTAATGGTTGATTCGCGCGGCGCGGCGCATGAATTCCGTATGGGAACTGAAGAGTTTGCCGTCGTGCTTCAAGCCGTGGACGCCGACCTCAAAGCCGCGTTCACGCAGTTCGCCGATCAGTGACCTGTCCACGCGATACCGTTCCGGGACGAAATTGAACGAGGAACGAAAACCGAGGCTCTCTTCCAAACCCGCCACTTCGCGGACGAATTGCTGTCCCTTCGCTTCTTCGATGTCGTGGGTGAGGACAAAGGCGCAGCGCCTGCCCTGGGGCCAGAACGGCTCGAACCGGACCGAGGACCTGCCGGTCAATTCCAGGACGTTTTTCAACACTTCAAACTGAAAGCGTGGATAACGCTCCTCGATGGGCCAGCCCAGCTCAAAGTCCCGTTGGTGGCGCGATTGAAGAAGTTGACGAAGCGCGCGGCTGAGCATCCGCGGGATGAACGGCTTCAGCGCATAGTAGAGCCGTCGAATTTTGCTGAGTTCCCAATGACCGTTCCCAAATTGACCTTCGCCCAGCACGAGTTCGAGAAGTTCGCCCTCATCCTTTGGGGTTGAATTCAGCCGCAGAACGGGCAGCGCCCTGCGAACGGCATCCTCCCAAACCGAATCGTCCACAGGATCACGGAGCCGCCAGAAATTCTTCGAGGTGTTTACAGCCCAAAGATTGATGGTCATAATTTATTCGGGAGAAGCCTGGCAAACAGGATGCGAATCAAACGAAACGTGAAAAAGATGCCGGGCAGGGGGTCTGAACGCGAATAGACCGCCCACATCTTTTCGCCGCGCAGGGAAGCCAGCCATCCGCGCCAGGTCAGCACGCGCTTGCGTACATAGGCAATGGCGGCGCGCAGGTCCCGCTGCCAATCCAGCCAGATGACTCCTGTGCGATAGGTAAGGCATGGCTCGACGGGAATGTTCAGCGTATCGCAATAGGCGATGTATCCCAGGTCCACGCCGCAGCGCGCGCCCAGCCCGTCCCACATGCCGAAGCGGGTGTTGACTTCGATGAGTTTGTAGGTTTCATCGCGCGGGTCCTTTTTGAACTCGATGCCGCCCAGCCCCTGATACCCCGCCCCCTGAAACACGCGCAGCCCCATCTCGATCAATTCGGGGTCGTAATAACTGTGGACGAAACTTGCCGAACCGAAACCGATCGGGATGACACGGTCCTTGCGCCCGGCAAAAGCCGCCAGCGGCTGCGACTGGCGATTCATATAAAACGACACATAATACAGGCGGCTGTCTTCGCCGGGAATGACCTCCTGGATGATCAATTCGGGATTGATCGAAGCCAGTTGGCGGTAGGCGTTCTTCAACTCTTCGGCATTGTTGCACAGGACGACCTTCGCGCGTCCATCCAGAACCCCGTGCCTGAGCTGTTTTTCAATGAGCGGGTCATGCCACTGTGGGCTTTCCCCGGGTTTGATGATGGCTGGATACGATATTCGAGCCGCGACCTCCTCCACTTCATTGGCGGAGGTTGGAAAAAAGGTGGCGGGCGCGGGGATGTTTAGCCTGCGCGCCGTTTCGATCAAGCCGACCTTGGTGCAAAGCGCCTCGACCGTTTCCTTATCCGGCATGACGAATTCGTAATAGTTTTGCAGCATCTCCCGGTTGCGGGAAATGGCGAGCACGTGCTCGTCACTCAGGGGAATCAGCACCGGTTTGCATCCCAGTTGTTTCGAGAACCGGACGAGAAACTCCAGGTATTCGCGGCTGTTCTTTTGCGGGTCCGGCGACAGGACGAACTGACAGGTGTTCGAGTATTTGCCGACCGCATGTTTGTCGTGATCCAGCCCGTAGACCGGGATGCCGCGTTTGTGCAGGGAACGCGCAATATCCAGTCCCATGTGCTCGTCGAGCGGGGTAAGTACAATTGGAATAGGGGACATTGGAGATTCCTTTCGATACCGGCTAAAGCGATTCCATACGCATGTCAATGATCCCATCCTCAATCGGATAGGTCTTTCGGCACCCGGAACATTCGTAATATTCCGGTTTTGCAAGCAGGTCCAACCCACAGCGCGGACAAACGAACATGGCTTCATCGCCGGCGGGGGGCGCAGGCGGGCTGTTCTCTTTGACGCGCGTATCGAGAAATATCCATGGGGCAAGGAGGAACCTGCCCAGGAACGGGGCGAGTGAAATGCCGGGCGGGATGATATCCGCCAGGAAGCCCGAATGTTCCACGATCTTGTTGAAGACCCCCGCCCCGCGGCGGGATACGATCTCGAAGCCCGCAGCGTTCAACAAATCTTCGACATGAGCCGGGTGGTGGTGATAATAATTCGCCTCCACCATCAGCATCCTTGTGTCGAATGGATTGTGCCGGGTTCCGCCCAGGAGGTATTTCATGACGCGATAGGCGTTCCTCTTGTTGCTGTAGTTGAAAAGGAAACGCCCGCCCGGCTTCAGAATCCTGCGCACGTCTTGGATGCAGCCGCGCGAATCCACCAGGTGCTGGAAGACGCGCACCAGCAGGACCTCATCGAAGACGCCCGCTCGAAACGGGAGGTAGTTTACGTCCCCCCAGACGTAACAGGCTTTCCCATCCGTCGCCTGCTGCGCCGCCTTGAGCAGGGAACGAGAGCCGTCGAACATGACCACGTTTTCAAAGCGGTCCATGTAACTGCCGGCAAAGCGCCCGTATCCGCAGCCCAGGTCGAGCAGGCGGTCTCCATGAGGCGGCAGAAGTTCGCAGACGATGGCTTGCTCGAGCGCGTTGAAGTTAGCCGTATCCTTGCCGGTCCAGTAATCCTGGTAGGTTATCCCTTCGTAAAGGTCGTAGGAACTTGGCGCTGTGGTGGATGGCAATCCGCGCGGCATGGGTGAGGCCTTCTCAAACACGCTGGTCATACGATCACGGAATAATCCACATGCAGTTCGTCGAGTTCTTTTTGCATCCGGTCAATTCGTTTCAGCGCGGCTTCCTGCGAAACCTTGCCGGGGAATTTGGCAGCCTCCGCGCTTGGAATGTCGTTGTACAAAAAGATGTGAACCCGGTCGAAGCCGCTGTGACCGAGGAAGTTTATCGTTTCGTCCACGTCCTCTTCGGTCTCACCGGGATACCCGACGATGATATCCGTCGTGAGCAGCAGGTTCTTCATCCGGTGATCCTTCAAGGCGTGGATTGACTCTTTCAGTTTGGGAACGTCGCTGTAGCGGTGCATGGCGTGAAGGATGCGGCTGCTGCCCGACTGGATGGGGTAATGGATTTCTTCGATTTTTCCCTTCTGAAGGACGTTCAGGAAATCCTCCTGATACTTGATCAGCCAGACCGGGGAAAGATTCCAAATATGGACCCGAAACCGCCCCGGCAGGTCGCACAAAGCGTTCAGCAAGTCGGGGAACTTCAAGCCGATATCCACCCCGTATGCGCCCACATCATCTGCAATAATTTCAAAATCACGATATCCCTTTTCCAACCCTGCTTTGAATTCATCCACGCAAACTTCCAGCGGCTTGCTGTGAAACCGTCCAACGGCTGTCCGAATGCCGCAATAGGAGCAGTTCTGGTTGCATCCCCACGATACCCGGATGGGGTAGGGGGTGAACTGCTGCGGCTTGTTCCTTTCCAGGGTCTTGCGGATGGCTGTCGGAATCTCCTTTTTCAGGATATAGCCGACGGATGCCCGCCGGAGAGACCGAATCTTCGAAGCGAGAATCTTCCAGAATTTGAACCCGAAAAGCCCCTCATAGGAGGGAAAGTAGCGATTGGCATCGCCGATCTCGGTGAATTTGAACTTCTCGTCTGAAAACAGGCTGTCGAAATCGTTCAACCGGGAGGTTGCGAGGGTTCTGCCGGTGTGGATGGACGCCACCGCCTGCCCATTGATCGCCGGGAGACACCCGTATACGATCAACTCCCCGTCGAATTTCTTCAGGGCATGGATTCTCCTCAACGAGTTATTTTCCCGGTCCACCGAGACGGCGCATGTGACCAGGATGAGGAAATCTGCGCTGGCTGGGTTCGAGACCACCTCGTGATGGTTCATGCGAAAGAAGGCGGCGATCCTTTCGGCATCGAGAGACCTTCGGTTGCACACCCCCAGTACGGTTTCAACATATACTTTCCTGGGTCCTTGCGAATGGTTGGTCATGTCATCAGGTCCTCTGCGTTCTCATATCTACAATGCCGTCTCTCACCGGATACTCCTGCGGGCAGGCGGCGCACGCCAGTACCGAACCGCGCCTTTTCACCGCGCCTCCGCAAACCGGACAAGCCAGCAGCTCTTCGGGATGCCCAGCGGCGGCTTGCGGCGGGGCGTCCGGCAATTGCGCCTTGCAAAATATCCATGGCGCCAGGGCTGTCCTGCCGAGCCAGGGAGCCAGGCTCATGCCGGCTGGAGAGAAACGACTCAACGGACCGAGGATGGGCGCCAATTTATCGAAGACGCCCGCTCCACGGTGGATCAATTTTTGGAACCCCAGACCAGCCAGCAGTCCAGAGACCGAGGCGGGATGGTGATGGAAGAAGTTTGCCTCCACGGTCAGCGGTTCAGGGCTGAAGGGGTTGTGTTTTGTCCGCCCCAGCCGGTATTTCAACATTTGCAGCAGGTTGCGTTTGTTGCTGTAGTTGAAGACCAATGCGCCGTCTCTGCACAGGATGCCGGCGATGGATTTCATCACCTGGTCGGGGCGGTTCAGATGATGAAAGACCCGCACCATGACGACGGCATCGAACGCGGCGGGGCGGAAGGGGAGGCGGTTGATATCGCCCAGCACATAGAGCGCTCTTTCGCGGTGCGACGATTGAGCCTGCCGCAAAAGCGATTCGGAGCCATCGAACAGGACGATGTGTTCGAAGCGGTCTGCGTAGCAGGGGAAGAGCCGCCCATACCCGCAGCCCAGGTCAATGACGGCGCTGCCGCGCGGCGGCAGTAATTCGCGCAGGATGGCGCGTTCGAGTTCGTCCAGTTTTCGGCGCGAAAGGCTTTGCCAATAGAGCCGGTAATCCACATCCTCGTAAATATCGAAGGCGTTGGGTACGTCAACGGGCGGCAGGGAATTATCCACAGGGGCTCCTTTAGAGCAGGACCTTTTTGAATCGAGGCGGGCGCATGACGGAGGTTTTCTGGAGACACAGGATGGGCTCCGGCGCGCGGTGCAGCGGAAGGAGTTGGGCTTTGAGCCGCATCAGATTTCGGAATGCAAAGGCTTTCCATTTCGATTCCTGGTGCAACTTTTGATAGCGCTCCGAGCCTTCCGGCAGGGCGAGGTATACGGCTTCGAGCGCGAAACCATGCGCTTCGAGCATGACGCCCAGGGTCTTGAACGTGAAATAGCGCACGTGAGCATAGAATTCATAGCGCGAAGCCGGCGAACTGGGATGGTGATAGGCGCGCCCGTGAATCACCGGTTCGATGAGATATTCCGGCGCGGCGTAGTTCGGCGTGGAAATATAGAGATAGCCGCCTTCGCACAGGATACGGTTAATTTCGGACAAAAATTCATCCACGAACAATACGTGTTCGATCGTCACCAGCGAGATGACTGCGTCGAAGGAGGACGATGCGAAAGGGAAGCCGGTATCCGGGCTGTCAATGTCGAAGTCGAGCGTTGGCGCGCCCAGTTTGCTGAGATGCTTCAGGCACGATGGGCTGAGGTCGTGGCTGATGATCTTTGCCGGGTACTGTTCCAGCACGCGCTGGGTGACATAGCCGACCCCCGCCGCCAGATCGAGAATCTTTTTATGATTCCGGTTCTCGAAGATGGCGGGGAAAACGCGGTGGCGCTCCTTGAACGGAGGGAAGGCAAGCGAAGCCTGCTCGTCGGCAACCCGGGATTCCTCTATGGTTATGGCGTCTTTTCTCATGGATTTTCTCCTACGATTTATAAAGTATGCTGCGCAAAACGGAATAACCGAATTTGCTCACGGCAAAAAGCGCCGGCTTTGCGACCCAAACGTTTCTTCCAAAACCGACCAGTTCGCCGCCGAACTTGGCTTTGAAATCGCGGACTCCGTATTTCTCGTCCGGCTTGCCCGCCCCGCCGAAGTCGTAAACCCGGTATCCGTTCTTGCAGCCCCATTCCAGCACGTTCCACATCAAAAGTTCGTTCGGCACGCTGGACATGAAGCGCCTGTCCACACCGCCGTACCAGCCGTAGACCGTATCTTTGTAAAGCAGTTCCACCGAAACGGCGGCGGGTTCATCCTCCACATACGCCAGCGCAAAGCGCACCATGTTCGCGGGGGCGAGCCGGTCGAACGCCGAATGGAACAATGAAACATCCGGCAGCGGGACGTTTGCCCTTCCGTACGTTTTCTCCAGAAGGCGGTAACAGTCCGTCACTTTGTCCCGTTCGTGGATTTCCTCGATTCGGACCTTGTTTCGCTTGATGCCTTTGCGGATGTGCTGGCGGGTGCGCGAACCGATTCGATTAAAAACCGCCTCAACCGGACCCTGGAGGTTGATCAGGTAATTCAAGTGTTCTTCGTACCTGAAGCCTGCCCCCGTCAGGACGGGGAGCAGCCCATTCGGTTCGGACACGTTTCGCACTTCGGTAAACAAGGATGTCGCTCCTGCGCTGCGTTTGTAGTGCTTCAGCAGTTCGGCTAATGCCTGCGAGCCAGCCTGTCCCTCGCGGCAGAGCGCGCCGCCGAAAACGACCGTGCGGGTGGTCAGGCGTTTCAACAGCCCATCGGACAGCGAAATATGCACGGGTATCCACAGGGCGGCGATGCCTTCCTCGTCTGCTGCCGCCCAGAATTGCGGTGAGAAACCCCTGGTTTCCCTCCAAACCTCGAACATCTCAGGCGTGTGAAAGATGTTGCCCTGCGGGTGGGATTTCACAAAATCCCGCCATTGCTCGTGAGGGATGGAGTTCAGTATGTCCACAGTCATGTTTTTCTCTCTCGCTTATCTTCGACCGTTCGTTCCCAGACGGTTCACCAGGTTTACATAATCTTCACTGACGCGCTGCCAGTTGTACTTTTCGTTGAACTTGACGATGTTGCGCGCCAGGGCGGAAAGCCTGGCGCGGTCCCGGTAAAGGGACAGAATGCAGCCGGCAAGGTCGTCCACGTTATCGGGCGCGAAGAACTGGACGGTTTCGTCGTCGAAATAAGCCGCAATGGCGGGCGTCCGCGCGGCGATGGCAGGGACGCCCAGCGCGGCATATTCCATCAGTTTGGTGGGGAGGATTCCCCCGGTAAATACGCCGTTGCGGTAAGGCACCACGGCAAGGTCGGCGGAGGTAAGCAGTGTGGGCAGTTCGCTTGTTGACAAACCTGTCGTGCTGAATTGGACGAGATTCGAGATGCCCAGTTCTTCCGCCAGGTTCAGCAGGTCGTTCGAGTATTCGCCCCAGCCGTGCAGCAGAAAACGAACATCCGGCGCCTCGCCTTTTATTTTGTGCATCGCCCGCAGGACGAGGTCCAAGCCGTGCCGCTGACCGATCACGCCGTGATAGATCATCAGGAACCGGTTTTGCTTCGCCGTACGCGCGCCCGCGCCCCGGCGGAAAATATTGTCATCCGCCACGTTCATCACCACCGAGATCTTTTCGGCGGGCTGACCGCGTTGAATCAACGCCTGCCGCCACAACTCCGTGACGGTAATGATGTGGCTGGCAAACCGGCAGGAAAGCCATTCCTGCAAGCGGATGAGCCGGACGAGGAAGTTGTTCATTGGGCGCTGGTAGCGCTCGGCGTAAAACTCCGGCATCAGGTCGTGGATGTCGAGAATCACCTTGGCGCCCATCAGTTTGGGAATCAACGCGACAAAGACCAGAAAATCCGGCAGGTTATGAACCTGGACGATATGATAGCGGTTCTTGAAGTGCAGGCGCGTAAGGCGGAGGAAGGCGCGGATGAAGAACGCCAGGTATTCGAAGAGTTGGGCGAACAAACCCTGCCCCCTCTGCCGCTGGACGGGCAGCCGGTGGACTTGTACGCCATTAATGCGCTCGGATTCCGGGTCGCTTGGCTTCTTGAGACAGATCACGTCCACTTCGATACCGTGCTTTACCAGCGCCAGGGCTTCGCGCTCCACGCGCGTCTCCCCAAGGGGATAGTAGGCGTGGACGACCATGCAGTGGCGTGCGGGGGTTTTCGCGATTTGCGAGTGATTATTGTTCATGCGTGATTCCTGTTACCAGCAGATGCCGTCGTATTGGGCGGCGAGTTCCATTCCATTTTGGGAGATGCAGACCAGGTCAACCACGATCTGGTCGGGGCGCGTCTTTTGGATGGCGGTTTGAAATTCGGGCGAGCCGTTGCCGATGACGATGACCTCGCTGTTCGCCACCACTTCCTCGACCGAATCGCACATCAGGGCGGCGACATGCGGAATCACCCGTTCGATGTAATCCCGGTTCGACCCGTGCAGGCGGGCGAGCGAAACATTCCGGTCGTAGATCATGACATCGTAGCCCTTGCCGATCAGCGTTTCAATCAGTATCACCAGCGGACTCTCGCGCAGGTCGTCGGTGCCGGCTTTGAAACTGAAACCGAGGATGCCCACTTTGTTCCGCCCGGTCTTCTGGATCAACTCGAACCCGCGCCTGATCTGCCCGTCGTTGCTCGGCAGGATGGCTTCCAGCACCGGCAAATTCAAATCCAGGCGGTGACCGTGATAGAGAAGCGCGCGCAAATCCTTTGGCAGGCAGGAGCCGCCGAAGGCAAAGCCGGGCTTGAGGTAGTAGGAGGAGAGGTTCAATTTGGTATCCATGCAGAAGATATCCATCACCTCGCGGCTGTCAATGCCCTGCGCCTTGCAGATGTTCCCGATCTCGTTTGCGAAGGTCACTTTCAGGGCATGGAAGGCGTTGTTCGCATATTTGATCATCTCCGCGCTCTTGATGGGGACGGTGAACAACGGCGCGTTCAACGGCTGGTACAAACCGGAAGCCGCTTCGACGGTTTGAGGGTCGTAGGCTCCGATCACCGTAAAAGGCGGCTGAAAAAAGTCGCGGACGGAGGTTCCCTCGCGCAGGAATTCAGGATTGAAACAGATGCCGAAATCCCTGCCGGCGGTCTTGCCGGAGGTGCGTTCCAATTCGGGAATCACAACCGTCTCGGTGGTGCCGGGCAGGACCGTACTGCGCAGGATGACGATGTGAAAGGCGTCCTTCTTCGCCAGCGCCGCGCCGATCTCTGTCACCACCCGCCGGACGTAGGTCAGATCGAGGCTTCCGTTGTGGTTGCTGGGCGTGCCCACGCAGATCATGGACACATCCGAGTTCATGATGGCGTCGTCCACATCGGTGGTGGCTCGCAGGCGTCCGATTTTCACCATCTCGCCGACCATTTCGTCAATATCCTCTTCGACCACGGTGCTGTGACCGCTGTTGATGATTTCGACCTTCTGCGGGTTGACATCCACACCCACCACGCGGTGTCCCTGCCTGGCAAAGCAGGCGGCGGAAACCGTGCCGATGTACCCCAGACCAAATATGCTGATGCTTGTATTCATGTGTTCCTCCAGTTTGATGTTCGGTGTCTGCGCATCGAATCGGCAAAAATAATTGCTTTCATAAATTGCTTCCGTCGGCGCAAGGGATGGACTTGCGCTACGTCTTGTATTTCAGCCACGAAGAGAGGTTCCAGCTCAACGACCCATGCTCGCGCTGAAAATGCAGGTAATCGAGCGCGGTGCGGTTGTGGATGGGCTTGCGCTCCCTCAACAACTCGGGCAGTTCGCGGACGATGTGCCAGACCGCCTTGAAAACCCAGCCCGTGCGCCCGCGCCGCAGTCCCTTCGCCAGTTCGGCGGCGACCTTCAGCGGCAGCATCCAGACCAGCAGCCACCACGGGTAGCGGACGATGTAAATGCGCAGGGTGTTGCGGAAATCGTGGTATTTGCGCTCCGTGCTGGCGATCCGCTTTTGGGGCGAGACGCGATGCAGGACCACCGCCGAAGGGCAGTATAGAATCCGATAGCCTGCATCCAGCATCCGCAACGCCAGTTCCTCGCCCTCGCGCCCGAAGAACAAACGCTCCCAGAAGAGACCCGCCTTGAGGAGCGCATCCCTGCGGAAGGCGCAGCCCGTTTCGGAGAAGTTGTGGGTGAAGAACTCCTGGTCGCCTTTCGTCTTTTGCTTTTCGCTGTACGCCCAACCGGCGGCGGGGTCGAAATCGCGTGTGTAGGCGTTGACGACCTTCGAGTTCACCACGCCGATGGTCTCATCCTGCTCGAAAGCGCGGACGATGGCGTTCAGCGTGCCGCGCTCGGGGCTGGCATCGCTATCGAGGCAGAGGATGTACCTGCCGCGCGCCTGCCGCAAGCCGACGTTGCGTCCGCCTGAGGCGCCGTGATTCTCTGAGAGGCAGACCAGCTTCACGTCCGGGAAGGAGGCGTGGATTTCCTCGGGGGTTCCATCCATCGAAGCGTTATCCACCACGATGATCTCGAAGTCGGGGTAGCCCTGCTCGTACACCGAGCGGATGGTTTCCAGCACATCCCGCTTTCGATTCCAGGTGGCGATCACAACGCTGAGGACGGGGTCGGGGGACATTAGCGCGCGCCCTTTGTGTATTGAAAATTTCTCATGCCGATCTGCTCCAGCCATTGCACGCTCATGCGCAAGCCGTCATCCAGGCTCACGCCGGGCTGGAATTGGAGCAGGTGATGGGCTTTTGAGGAGACGTACACCGCCTTGCGTCCGTACAGTTTGAGGTCGTGGACGCGCGGCATGGTCTTCATGCGCGTTTCCACGAATTTCATGGCGCGCCGCGCCTGTCTTTGTTTGGCGGCGACCAGTTTGATCAGCCGCTCGAAGCGGCTGCGCGCAAACTTGATCGAATCGCGCAGCGGTTCCATCAGTTTGGTCTTGAAGCCGATGCCCTGCGATTCGTACACCTTGAGCGGCGGCAGGCCGAGCGCGTCGTTGAAACGTTCGAAGTATTCGTTCCAGGTCGGGCGTTCGGGTCCGTTGAGGATGAAGACCTGCCCGGCGGCGTTGTCGTTTTTTGCGGCGAGCAGAATTCCGTCCACGAGGTCGGAGGCGTAGATGAGATTGCAGATGCCGTCTGCCGCGCCTTTGAAAATGCCCCAGTTGCCTGCCAGCAGTTTGTATGCCAGATTGACCGTGAAGGTTTTGCTGAACGGACCGTACACGATGGGCGGGCGCAGGATGACCAGCGGCAAACCCTTCTCGTGATATTCCCAGCAGACTTCCTCGGCGAGGATTTTGTTATCGGCGTAGGAGTCGTGCATGCTCTGGCAGGGAAAGGATTCGTCAATGCTGCCGGACTGTTCGCCGAACACTTCGGTGGTGGAGACGTGCACGAAGCGCTCCACCCCGTGCTTCCGCGCCGCCTCCAGCACGTTGCGCGTGCTTTGGGCGATGGATTCATCCGCGCCTTTGGCGCAGTGGATGACGCGCGTCACGCCCTGCATGGCGGCGTCGAGTTCGGCGGGATCCATGATGTTGCACGGCACGATCTCCATGCGGAAGCGCGCCGGGCGCGCCGCGCCGGACCAACTGCGAACACCGGCGCGCACCGGCTCGCCTTGCAGGTAAAGCGTTTCCGCCACCCAGCCGCCGATGAACCCGCCGGCGCCCGTTACGAGGGTGATGTTTTTAGAGGACATTCCGCACCTCCGCCATGCGATACCAGGGCATATCCAACAACTGCGCCTTTTCATACGCCTCGTCGGTGAACTCGATGGACTCCAGCACGTCTCCGCCCTGCACCAGCGGCTTTGCGCCTTTTTCGATCACGGCGATGAAGTTGGAGACGACCTCCCGCGCCACATCCAGTTTGGTGTGAATCGGCGAGTTGACGAAGACCTCGCGCCTCCGCCCGCCCTCGGTGATGATCAGTTTCTGGTAGTCGTAGATTTCGCCTTCGAGAGTCCCGCGTTCGCATTCGATGGAGAAGCGGCAGGGCACATCGGCAAACCAGCTCATGAGCAATTTGCCCTTGCAGGCGTCCTTTTCGAATTCGACGTGCGCCACCGCTTCACTGCCGCCGAACGAATCGTTGTACGAGGCGGTCACATCGGGCTTGCCGCCCAGCCACCAGCAGATGTGGTCCACGGCGTGCGCGCCGCGGTCGCGTAAAACCCCGCGCGTGGAAGGGTCGGACTTGAAATAGAAACCGCTCACGGTGGGCCAGTTGAAGAGCTCGCCGATGACGTATTCCATTTTCAACGGGGAGCCGTATCTCTTTTCGTTCAACAATTGTTTCACCTGCGCGAAGTGCGGGATGACTCGTTGCAGGTAATTGACCGCCAGCGCGGTCTCCTTTTGGTACGCCATCTCGATCAGGATGCGCGCATGGGCGGCATCTTCCGCGAGCGGCTTTTCGCACAGGATGGGAATCCTGCGCGAAAGGAACTCCACTCCGATGGAGGCATGCAAGCCGGTGGGAAGCGCGATGATGACCCCGTCCGCTTCATTCTGGACCTCGCGGTAGTCTCGCGCGCTGCGCCGGACCTGATACTTCGCTGTGAATTTATCGAGGCGGGTCTGGTCTTGATCCACGAGGATCAGGTTTTCCATCATCGGGGGGAGGGATGCCAGGGCGGGCAGGTAATATTCCTCTGCGATTGCGCCGCAGCCGATCACCGCAATTCGGGGCGTCTTTGAATTCGTCATGTATTGCTCCTTTTCAAAGCCCTGCGCGGGCTTTCAGATAGACTTCTTTGGTTTCGAGCGCAACCCGTTCCTGTTCGCGCCGCACCCATGCCCTGGCGTTTTCTTCCATGCGGCGGCGCAGGGCTTCATCCTGCAAGACGCGCACAATCGCCTGCGCCAGACGCTCCGGGTCGGCGGGGGGCACGAGGAAACCGGTCTCGCCTTCCCGCACATATTCGGGCAGCGCGCCGACGTTCGTCGCCACCACGGGCTTTCCGAAAACGTAGGCGGTGGTCAACATGCCGCTGGTCGAGGCGGAAAGATACGGCAGAGCCACGAGGCTTGCCTTTTGGAAATACTCCGCCAGTTTGGCTGAGGTCAGAAACCCTTCGCGGATCTCGAACTTGCTTTCGTCTTCGATCAGTTCCCGGCAGCGCGGCAGGTCTTCGCCGTGTGCGGCGATCAGAAAGCGCGCATTCGGAATTTTCTCGTTCACATACGGCTGGGCGCGGATGAGAAACTCCAGTCCTTTGCGGGGCTGGGCTTTGCCGGGGAAGAGCACGGTGTAAGGTTCTTCGTCGCATTGCCCCTCCGCCCATTTCGCCGCGGCAATGCGCGGAATGAGCGGCACATAAGCGGCTTTGTGCGCCGGGACGGAATACAACCGCCGGACGACATCCACCTGGTCTGCGCCGTTGACGATGACCACGTCCGAGCCGAGTGTGAGCAGTTTGGCAATCGTCCACAGGACGAGGGCGGGCAGTTTCTCGCCGAGGTTGGGCTGGGGAATGATCATCGTGGAAACGACGGGCGTTCTGCGCACCAAACAGGCGAGAACGGCGATCCACAATTCGCCGGGTCCCATCAGGATGTGCGCCGCGTCCAGCGAGTCGGCTTCGATCATGCGGCGCAGGCGGTTCGCGGCAAGGAGGGAGCGCGGGTCGCGCATGCGCGGAAATTGGAAGAGCCGCACGGTCACGCTTTCGGGGAGGAGCCGCTTGCTGTAAAGGGAAGCAGCCAGCGCGTCTGACGAGGAGGCGTTCGGCGGGATGCCGAGATAGTAGGCAAGGTTCGTCTGCGAGAGGTACAGAGTCACCGAGACGTCCACATCCGCCAATGCGTTGGCAAGGTCGAGACCGTAATCCAGGTCGTCTGAAACGATCAGACCGATGCGCAGGGGACTCATGTTCGCGTTTCTCCGATGGTGCGGGTGACAACCTGATAGGCGTCTTCGAGAAGCAGGTTCCAGTCGAAAGCCGCCGAGTAATTCAGTGCCGCTTCGGAACACAGCCGGTACAGGGTTGCATCCTTGAAGAGGGCTTCTGCGGCTTTGGCGAATTCATCGGCGGAGTTGCCGATGAGCAAGCCGGCTTTGGATTCCTGCATGATGATTTCGGTCTGCCCGAGGCGGCTGGCAATGACGGGCAGTCCCGCCGCCATGTATTCGATGATTTTCAGCGGGGTGGCGTAATGGCGGAACGTGCTGCCGGGCAGTGCGGTGGTGATGCCGATATCCGCCTGGGCAAGGATGGATGGAAGCGCCTCATAGGCGAATGTGCCGAGGAATTTCACACGCTCCTCCTGCCCGAGTTCGCGGCTGAGTTGGCGCAGGGCGGGTTCCGCCGGTCCATAGCCTGCGATTAGCAGACGGACATCGGGAATGCTTTTCGCAAGGGCAGGCAGTGCGCGAATGGCAAGTTCGACATTCCACAACGGCGAGAGACTGCCCATGTACAGGAGCGTGGGCGGATGAGGTTGTTTCTCTCTTGCCTGCGAGAACAACGAAAGGTCCAAGCCGTTGGGGATGACCTCCACGTGTTTTGCGCCCTGCTTCCTGCGCAGGTCTGCCAGCAAACCGTTGACGGTGATGACCGCGTCCGATGCGCGGGCGCAAAGCCGTTCGCGCCGCTCGACCATGTTCCGGTTGAAGGAGCGGGTCTCCAAGCCGGGGTGGTAATCCCAGTCGTCGTAGATGAGTTTCTTCACCCGCCCGGAGCGTTTGAGGAGCGCTGCTGTCCATGCGTTGCCGGGGTAGCCGAAGACGGCAGCGTCGTAGGGCGCTTCGATGCACTGACAGAGGTTCAAATAACGCCACAGATCTTTGATGGGCATTTCGACGGCGCTGGGCGCAAAGACATCCCGGATGGTGATGCGGCGCGAGTGTCCGTTGCCCTGGATTTCGATCCTATCCCGCGCCAGGTTGCGCGCGCCGACGCGCATTTTTTGCATCAGCGGGGCGGGCGCGCCGCCGTACATCTTCCGGTAACCGACCACGTCCATCCCGGCGAACCGTCCTTCGAAGTAGTTCGCCATGTGACGGGTGCGGTGGTTCAACCCCGAAAGCAGGTGCCAGCCGCCGATGAAGAGGATACGTCCAGAGTGCATTCCGTTATGATTCCTTTAGAAATAGCCGAGCGCGCGCAGGTGGTTTTCGAGCAGTTCCTTCTCCTCGGGCGTCATCTCGACGGATTTGGATTGCGAGAGCGTGATCTGGTCTGTGATTTCCAGCGGGTTGGAGGCAAGATAGGTTTCGTCCACCAGGTCGGTCAGCACGCTTCCATCCGCATAATCGGGGATGGGGAGTTTGTTCAGGTACAGGACCGTCGGCGTGATGTCTGTGATGCGCGCTTCCATTCTGACCGGGTTGCTGCGGATATTCGGTCCGCAGGCGATGAAGATGCCCTCGGGGCGGTGTCCGCCGGAGCGGTCTGTTCCGTACAAGTTGGATTCGGCAACCAAATGGTTTGGGAAGCCTTCCTGCAGGGAATAGCCGTCCTCGGTGATGACGATCACATCGGCTGCATTTTCCGTCCATGAGCCGTGATAGAGTTCATCCCTGCTGTAGGCGGCTTTCACAACGGGTTTCCCGCTGACGGGGTCGAGGATCTTCGCCAGACCGGCAATCACCTCGCGGACAAGCGGCTCGTATTCCTCCGGTTCGACGATCCCGAAGGTTTGGCGTCCCTTGAGGTTGACTTGCAGGGACTGGGAGGAGACGCCGCCAAAGAACACCCGCGTTGCCGACCAGTCCACGTTCTGATTCAGTTTCGAGGCTTTCTCGTTTTCCTCCGCCTTGCTTTTGACCCTGCCGATCAGCCAGTTGGTCAGTTTGTTCCTTTTGAGAATGGCTTTCAACGTTCCGTTGCCCGCAAATGTGTTCCAGAGGGAACGCCCGGTTTTTTCGAACTGCTTTTGGGCGGCGGAAGGCGGTGCGCTTTTCAGGCGCAGGTATCCATTCTGGATGAGCCAGTTTTCGATGAAGACGTCCTGCTCCATTCTTGTGAAGCCATGGTCGGAGACGATGAAAACGTCGGTTTCGCCGCGCGCTTGAAGCACCTCGCCGAGGCACGCATCCACGTAGCGGTAGTAGGCGGGGATTGCCTCTCTCAATTCCCTGGCGGCGCGCGGGTCGTGGCGCGAGTGCGTTTTATCCCAGTGTTTCCAGAAAAAGTGCTGCATCTTGTCCGTGCCGTCGAAGACCGCCATGAGGAAATCCGGGCGGTGTTCTTTTTGAAGGCGAAGAATCCAATCTGTTTGCGTGCGGGTCTTCGTCCGAATCTCTTCCAGGAATTCCTTTGGGCTGCCTCCGCGCACGAGGGTTTGCCCGATCAGCCAGTGATCCGCCGGGCTGCCGATCTCGCGGCTGATTTCCGGCGGGTAGGTGAAAACTTCCGCGCTCCAGGGGGTGACAAGCCCGCAGATGACGAAGCCGTTCACAGGCTCGGCGGGGTAGTGGATGGGAAGATTCACCACGCCGGTGGACATGCCGAACCGGTTCAGAATCTGCCAGAGCGGCAGCGCGGCGATGCGCGACATCGCATCCACCGGGACCTTTTTGTATGCCTGGTCAATGTAGGTGAAATCGAAGATGTTGTGTTTTCCGGGGTTGACTCCCGTAATCATGGACGCCCAGGCAGGCGGCGAGTTTGGGGGCGTTGTGGAATGCAGGGTTCCATGGCAGCCCTTCTCGATCAAGCCGCCCAATACCGGCAGTTCGCCCCGCTCCAGCAGGGAATCGATGATTTGCCAGTCGGCTCCGTCCAATCCAAGGATCGTTGTTGTCATGATGGTTCTCCTAAAGTTCGCCGCGGATGACAGCGTCATCCTTGTTTTTGATCTTTTTGCGTTCGAATAATTTCGCAATCCGTCCAATTTCCGAACGGGTGATGACGCCCAGCGCGACGAGACAAATCCCGTACGACAGCGGGGCAATCAGTAAGATGACGATAATAAGCGACACATGCTTGTTAAGCGCCAGGAAGGACACCCCGGACATGACCAGCGCGGCGATGAGGGTCTTGAACGCCGCGCCATACGGGAGGGGCAGGTCCAGCCGCCGATGGCTGATCCACGTCAGAGGGAAAAAGAACAAGGCTCCCGGAACGATGCGCGCCAGAGCCGTGCCGGTCAACCCGAAGCGGGGGGTGAGGAACAGGGAAAGCCCGACCGCCAAGATCAGCCCGGCGACGGCAAACCTGGTCGCAATTCCCTGCCCGCCCGTCGCGTTGAGAAGCGAGCCGTTGGCAAACCCGAATATCCAGAGCAGCAGGATGGATAAAATCCGAAGGGCGGTGGATGCCGGTTCGAAGCCCGCGCCGTAGATCAGTTCGACCACCTTGTCCGCAGTGACCCATATCCCGAAGCACATGGCAAACCCCAGCACGAGCAGAAACTTGAACGCAAGGGCATAGGTGGTTTTCAGGTCGTCGCGCGAGGTGGCGTTAAACCGGGCGAATACCGGGAACACGGATTGGAGAAAGATGGTCGGGACCAGGAGCAGATAATTGATGAGCAGGTTTGCCGAGCCGTACCAACCGACTTCCTGGGTCGAGCGAAACAGGGATAGGATGAAGGTATCCACATTTTGCAGAAAGACGGAGATCATCAACAGTGCCGCAAACGGCAGGGTTGTTTTCAGCAGGCGGCGGCTGAGGCTCAGGTCAATCTGCAGTTTGGGCGCAAGCGCAAACTTCCGCCGGACGATGACCAGGCTGACGATCAACTTAAGCAGGCTCACCAGAACGGATATGCCGACGATCAGATACAGATCGGCTTTGAATGCGATTGCCGTCAGGCTGAGCACCATGTTCAACAAGTCCCTGCCGGTTTGGAGACCGGCGGAGAATTCCATTTTCTCGTGGGCGTTGAAGATCGCAAAGCAAATGGCGCTCAGTTCGTCGAACAGGTAGGAGAAACTGTAAATGAAAATAATGGCGGTCGTTTCGGGCGGATAGCCCACCACGGTTACGGTCGTAAAAATCACCACCGCAAAGACAAGGATCAAGCCGCCGCGAATCAGGAACAGATTGGGAAGGTAAAGCCCCGCGCGGCTTTTATCCACCGACACATCCCGGACTGTAACGTCGTTCAACCCAAAGTTGATCAACAGGCTTGCCATGGGCACCACGGCGGCGGCTGTGGCGATCATGCCCATTCCCGCCGCCCCAACGTGGCGCGAAAGCGCGGTGATGTAAAGGATGCCGAGCAAAATGGTCAGCGCGCGGCCGAGAAGCGTGACGGTTGTATTTTTGAGGATCGTTCGTCCGGTTTTCATTCGATTATTTTTTTCCTGAAATGATGCGTCAACAAGCGATGGCGGGCGCCGATGAACAGGGCGCTTTCTTTGTTCATGTAAGATCCCGGTCGTCTGATGCGCCGGCAGCAATCAATGTAGGGGATATTGGAACCGTTTCAATACGTCTGAGAATTTGGAATTGAGACGCTCGACCGTTTCCGGTTTCAATTTTTCCTTGTGGTCGCCGGGCTTTCCCTTGCGGATGTGCTGCTGGATGTTCTCCCGCTTTGGCTGGATGCGCGCCGCTTCCCGGAGAACATCCTGACGGAGTTGGTCCGAAATTTCCAGCCCGCAGTATTCCAACAGCCGATCGAGCCACGTTTGAAATTCGTGGGTCATCGTTTCATATTTGGCTACATGGACGTGCGGGTAATCATCAAGGAGTAAATCCATATAGCGGCTGTATGTGGCATGGACCCGGTCGCATTCGCCGGCGACATATTCGTCCACGGTGATCTGTCGAGCCTGCTGCCGCATCTTCATAAATTCCTGGTATTTGTTTCCGCGCAGGGAAGGCTCGGAATGGCTGTACGCGATGGAAAAGTATTCGGAAACGAGAACGTCCCGCGGGTCCCTGACCATCAAGACCACCCGGTACTTCTCCAGGTTTGCAATGCCTTCGATCATCCCGCCGAACACGCTGTACAAGTAGCCGGTGGGTTGGAAGATGTGCTGGTATTGCTGCATTTCGGCGGCGGAGAGGGTATCCAGGTATGGAAAGTCGGTATGGAAGGCGTATTCCGCCAGCCCCACGCTGATCATGCCTGTCCCGGCGATGCAGCGCCTTAACAGGTCTCTCACGTATTGAGTCGCCGCTTTGTTGACCGAGAAATGGATGATGCTGGGATGTCCGCTGCCGTTCCTTGCGTTGCCTTTGATCAACTCCATCTCCGTGCTGAAGTGCTGGCGCAGGTATCTACCCTGCAAATAATCGCCGGTGATCGGAAGTTCCCAAAGGAGGGACTTTAACTGTTTTCTGGCTTTGACCAGCGGGTTTTCATTCGTCATGCCGATTTGCTCCGTTGCGAACGACTTTCAGCCGCCCCGGACAAGCGCCGAGCGGATTTTCCTGACAGCCCGCGCGGGGTCTGTGAACAACACCCGCAGCGGATGGAACAGCCGGTATCCATCCGTCGCTTTTTTCAGCAGGTAACACTTCACAATGTCGCAGCCGAAGGTTGCCTTCCATTTGGCGATTCCGGGCAGGCGGTCCGGTTCGATGCGTAAAAGGTCGAAATTCTTGTAACCGTCTTTGCAGGCTCGCTCGGCGATCTCCCAGGTGAGGATGTCGTTGGGGGATAAGCTGGCGAATTCCCTGCGCCAGCCGATATCCCAGCCGTAAGCGGTATCCCTGTGATACAGAATGACAGTCCCGGAGACCACGTTTTGCTCGAACTTTGCAAGGAAAAACCTGGCTTTTCCCAGAGGTCCCAGTTCCGTGAGGACGGCTTGTAGAAAATCCAAAGGCACGGGGGTTACGCCCGCCGGGAGCAGGGTTTCAGCAACGAGGTTGTGATAAGCCGGCAGGTCCTCTTTCTGCGCTTCCTCTATCGTGACGCCCAGTTTCTGCGCCCTGCGGATTTTGTAGCGTTTGTCTTTATGAAGCCTGGCAAACCTTTCTTCTTCCGAGCCATCGAGCCTGATAATGGGCGTGAGCATTTCTTCCACGGAGTAGCCGATCTGCTCGAACGGCGCTCTCTGCACCAGCGGCGGCGTCCATAATTGGAAGTACGCGAAGGGGACGATGCGCGCCGCCTCCTGCAGCAGCAGCAGGAGCGTGTCGGGGTCATCCTCCAACGAAACGGGTCCGCCGTATGCGCTTTGAAGGTGAATCGCCGGGGAGTTGTATGTGCCGTTCCGCAGTTTATGGAAGGTGTAAACGCCGGTGACGGTGCCGTTCACGCTGGCGAGCAGGGTAATGTGCGGCAGGCGAAACCTGCGAATCAGGAGGGAGTTCCATTCGACCGTGTGGAAGACGCTCGAATTTTTCGAATTGTTGACGACGTGATTAATAGCCTCATAATCACGGCTGTTCAAATTCGTGATGTCAACCCTTCGAAACTCGGTCTTTGCCATTTTGATGTGCTTTCCGTCAGGTGGAGAGACTCAGGATCAGCCCGGGCACCGCTTTCATGGGCCGGTGGTGAATCAGCCACATGACCCCCGCGCCAATGCCAAGCAGGCGAGCCAGCCGGGGTTTGAAGGTGCGGTAATTCAAGCGCAGGGCGGCGCCCATGAGTCGGTAGAAAGCCTGCGCGCCGCTCGAAACAACATAGCGGATGATTCGCCCCACGCTGCCGTGCTTTGCCATCACAATGATGCGGCTGCGTTCCAGGAAGTAGTTGTTGATGGCGCTGTCTGTTCCACCGGTGGTGGCGCTTACGCGATGCCATATTTTGGCGTGGGGGGTGTAGTAGATCTTCCAGCCGGCTTTCTTCGCCCGCAGCTGCCAATCGAGTTCCTCGCATTGCAGGTAGAACTGCGGGTCGTACCCGCCGATTTCGTCGTACAGCTTGCGGCTCACGAGCGTGTACACATCGTCAATGAAGACCCGTTCGGCGATCTGGTCGTATTGACCGGTATCCTTTTCCAGCAAACCGATGTGACGTCCCGTCCAGATCACGGGGTGTTCGTTGCGCCCCGTCGTTTGGAACGTATCCGGGTGGTCGTGGAAATACACCTTTCCCGTCACAAACCCGGCGCGGTCGAGGGATTCGGCTGCATCCACCAGGGCGGTGAGCGCGTGACTGTCAATCTTGGTATCGTTGTTCATCACGAGGAAGTAGTCCGCGCCGAGGCTGGCGGCGTATTCGAGCCCTGCAGCGAACCCGCCTGCGTATCCGCGGTTGGGTTTGAGCGCAAGGACATGCACCTGCGGAAAATTCGTATGCACATAGTCTTCGGTGCCGTCGGACGAACCATTGTCAATGACAACGACTTCATAGTTCAGGTAGTCCATGTTCAGCACGGTGGGCAGGCAATCCTTCAGCCATTTGGTGCCGTTGTAACTCAGGATGAGGACGTATACCTTCGGGATGTTCATGCTTGCGACGCCTCCGGGTTGACGCGCTGGCGGTACAGGTTCGGGTCCACGATCGCGCCCATTTTTTCAGAATCCAGCCCGAGGTCCAGAAAGAGGCGGATGTTTTCGATGTGGGGGGCGGGGCTGCGCAGCAGGTCGTTGTAATTGACGTCCAGGCGTTTTACGCGCGGCTGGGTCTTGAACCAGGCATCCACCTGGTGGAGGTGTTTTTGAAAGAGGACGATCAACTCTTCGGCGCTGACCTGCCGGCTGCTGCCGCGGTGTTCGAGCATGGTGTGCTGCGAGGCGGTGACTTCCCGCACCGCTCTTTGCATGAAGATGATGCGATAGTCGAATTGAGGCGGAAGGTGGGGCAGGAAGACCGCCACGATTTTGACGACCTTTCCCTGCGCATCGGCAAGCCAGGCGGTATCGCCCTGCGGAAGTTGTTTGACGCGCTCGAACTCGTAATACCCGTTTGGGTTGTCCACATCGGCGGCGCGGAGGTGGTCGGTCAGCGGGGACATGCCGCCCGCTTCGAGCATCTTCATCATCATGGATGTGCCTGAGCGCGGCAGACCCGATACAACGGTAATGTACGACGGCTTCATGGGTTAAACCTGTTTTGAATCGAATTCCTGCAGCGCTTCGATCACATAATCCACTTCTTCGCCGGTCAGGTCGGGGAAGAGCGGCAGGGTGACGAAGGTTTGCCAGAGTTGTTTGGCGGCGGGAATCGGGTCGTCGAACTGCGAGAACAACGGGTGCAGGGGGAGCGGCAGGAAGTGCACGCCCGTGGCGATGCCGAGTTTCTTCAGGTGGATGATGAGTTTGTCGCGCTGATCGCAGCGCACGCCGAACAGCCAGTAGGCGGCATTTTCCAGTTCATAGGGCAGGAGCGGCTTGATCGTTTTGCAATCCTTGATGCCGTCGAGGTAGCGGCGGATGATCCCGGCGCGGCGGGCGTTCATGCGGTCGAGTTTCTTCATCTGGGCAAGCCCAATCGCCGCCATCACGTCGTTCATGTTGTATTTGTAGCCGAGCACCGAAATCTCGTAATACCAGTGGCGCGCTTCGAGCATTTCCTGGCTGGTGTAACCCGCCGAACGTTTCCAGGTATCCTTGTCAATGCCGATCCAGCGGTGGGCGTGCAGGGGTTCGATGAGTTCGGTCTGGTCGGAGCAGATCATGCCGCCGTCGCCGGTGGTCATGCTTTTCTTTTCCTCGAAACTGAAACAGCCGATGTCGCCCCACATGCCGAGGCGTTTGCCCTTGTAAAAGCCGCCCGCACAATGGGCGCAGTCTTCGATCACCGCCAGGCGGTGCGCCTTCGCGATCTCCATCAGTTTTTCCATCGGGACGGGGTGACCGCCCAAATGCACGGGAATGACCGCCACGCAGTCTGGCGTGATCTTGCGTTCCATGTCGTTCAAATCCATCGAGAGCGAGACTGGGTCCACATCCACGAACACGGGGACGAGATCGTTGTAAAGCACCGCTGTGGCTGTGGAAGCGAACGTGATGGCAGGCACCAGCACTTTGGAACCGCGCGGGAAGTGATAGGCGGTGAGCGCGAGGTGCAGGGCGGCGGTGGCGGAGTTGACCCCCACCGACATCTTCGCGCCGATGTATTCGCTCCACTCCTTTTCGAATTGGGAAACCAGCGGTCCCAACCCCAGCCAGGCGCGTTCGAACACGCCGCGCAGGTTTTCGAGTTCCTCCTCTCCAACGCTGGGTTTGAACAAACGGACTTGCATGCGGGGTTTATCGGACATGAGCCATCTCCTGTTGCGAAATAACGACACAATTGCTTAAAGTGAAGGGCGATATAAATTCGGCAAGGCGCGGCAGCGCCTGGTCTTTCGCGGATACCACCGGGGTTTTGGCGGGCCAGTCAATCTTCAGCGTTTCGTCGTCCCAGCGGATGCCGCCCTCGGCTTCGGGCGCGTAGCAGGCATCCACGTGGTAATGAACGATTGCGTTTTCGGTAAGCGAGCAGAAGCCGTGCGCGAATCCCTTTGGAATGTAGACATAGTTGAACGCCTCTGCAGATAGTTCCACCGCATCCCACTGACCGAAAGTTGGGCTGTCGCTTCGGAGGTCGGCGAACACATCCAGCACCGCTCCCGACAACGCCCGCACGAGTTTGGTCTCGGCGTGGGGCGGCTTCTGAAAGTGAAGCCCGCGCAGGGTCCCTTTGCGAAGCGACATGGATTGATTCTCCTGAAGCCAGTTCGCGGTCAATCCATTGCGGAGGAAAATCTCGCGGTCGAACGTCCGCATGAAGTAGCCGCGTTCATCGCGGCGCGGCGCGAGGCGAATCTCGTAACATCCCTGCAAACGAAGCGGTCTGATATCCATTAAAGCGGCTCCGGCATGATTTCATCGAGTTTGAAGAAGCGCGTGTACCAATCCACGCTCTTTTGAATCCCGCGCTCCAAATCCACCAACGGTTCCCAGCCCAGGACCATCCTTGCAAAGTCGAATGTGACGTGCTGTTCCGGGATTTCGCTGCGGGCGTGGTCTTGAATGACAGGCGCGAGGTCGGGTCTTTCTGTGACCGCCAAAATCTTGTGAACCACGTCCAGAACCGTGTGCGGCTGCATCGCTCCGAAATTGACGGCGGCGCCCGCGGCGAGTTTTCCCTGCAGGGCGGCGGAGAGCGTTTTCAAATAGGCGCGGATCATGTCGCCCGCGTAGATGTAGTCGCGCTTGAGCAAGCCGTTACTGCGAATGAGCGGCGGCTTGCCGAACAACGCCGAGCGGATCGTGCCGGGAATCAGGCGGTCCCAATGCAGGTCGCCTTCGCCGTAGACGTTCCCGCTTCGCACGATGACGATGGGCATCTGGAACGCCCTGGCATAGGTTTGAGCGAGCAGGTCGCCGCATAGTTTCGAGGCGTCGTAGGGATGGTCGAAGCCGACGAGCGGCGAGGATTCGTTGTACGCATCCGGCTGGCTGCCGTAGACCTTGTCCGTGGAAATCCACACGATGGCTTTGATGCGCTTGCCGACGTTGCGGCAGGCTTCGAGGAAGTTGTACGCGCCGCGCACGTTGCTTTCCATCGTGTCAATGACCGAGTCCATGGCGGTATCCACGAGCGGCTGGGCGGCGAGGTGAAAAACGATCTCCGGGTTGACGCGCCCGACGATGCGCAGGCAGTCATGCAGGTCTGCCAGGTTGCCGTGATAGATGGATGAATTTGCCGGAAGCGTCTGGCGTTCGTAATCCAGCACGAACAACGAGGGGCTCACCCCCAGCGCATCCAGGGTGCGGACGAGGTGGCTGCCGATGAAACCCGTCCCGCCGGTGACGAGCACAGACTGCTGATTCAATTCCGAGAGAGGGGGGTCTTGAAGGAATTCGCTCAGGTCTTCCAGGGGGTATTCGGGAAATGAAGCGGGTTGCGAAGTAAGCCGGTTTGACATTTTCTCCTCATTTCACGAAGACCAGACTTTCCAGGGCGCTTCCCCGGATTGCCACATGCCCTGCAGGTAGCGCACGTCGCGCAAGGTGTCCATGCACTGCCAGAAACCCTGGTGCCGGAACGCCGCGAGTTGGTTTTCAGCCACCAGCATCTCCACCGATTCGCGTTCAAAATCGGTGGCGTCGCCGCTGATGTAGCTCAACACCTGCGGCTCCAGCACAAAGAACCCGCCGTTGATCCAGCCTTCGCCGATCTGCGGCTTCTCCTTGAATTCCACCACGTGATTGTTGGCGAGCACCATCCCGCCGAAGCGCGCAGGCGGGCGCACCGCCGTGACCGTGGCGAGTTTCCCCTGTTCTTCGTGGAAGCGCACCAGTCCGCTGATGTCCACGTTGGAAACGCCGTCGCCGTAGGTCATCATGAAGCGTTCGTTTCCGATCAACGAGGCGAGACGTTTGATGCGTCCGCCCGTTTCCGTTTTGGGACCCGTATCCACGAGGTGGATGGTCCAGTCCTCGCTTTCGCCGTCGTGCACTTCCACGCTGCCGTCCTTCAGGCAGACGGTCAGGTTCCTTTGCAGCTGGCGGTAGTTGATAAAGTAATTCTTGATGAATTCGCCCTTGTATCCAAGCGCGAGAATGAATTCCTTGAACCCATGCGCGGCATAGATCTTCATGATGTGCCAGAGGATGGGACGCCCGCCGATCTCCACCATGGGCTTGGGACGGACTTCCGTCTCCTCTGAAAGGCGTGTGCCGAACCCGCCAGCCAGGATGACCACTTTCATGACGTACCTCCCGCAAACACTAATTTTAGAACTGCATCCTTGCATGAAACTTTTGCCCAGCCGTCCCTGCGGTCGAGCAGCCTGCCGGGGAAGGGTTGGGGCGTTCTTTCCATCGCTTCGCTTTTGATGATTTTTACGGGGCGACCCTCGATCACCGCCGAGGCTCCACCATAGGAGATGGATGCGCGCACCAGGCGCTGAATCGAATCAGCGCAGTCCTCCCAGCGGATGGTGCGGTATTCTTTGGATGCCGGGGGGAAGTAACTTGCGCCCGCCTCATCCTGCGACACGGAGACCGCCCGCCCGCTTTCGATTTGATCCAACACTTCGACGAGGAGTTCCACGCCCGCCGCGGTCAGTTTCCGAGCCAGGGAGATCGAATCCTCCCCTTCGCCGATGGGCAGTACGCGCTGTCCGAGCAGGGAGCCGGTATCCACGCCTTCGTCCATCCAGTGGACGGTGATGCCGGTCTCTTTTTCGTTGTTGACGAGCGCCCAAAAGATGGGGTCTGCGCCGCGATATTTGGGCAGGAGGGACGGGTGGACGTTGATCACGCCGCGCGGCGCGAGCGAAAGGGTTTGAGGTTTGAGAATTCTGCTGAAAGAGGCAACCACAAACAGGTCCGGTTTGAGGCGGGCAACGAACTCGGAGAATGAAGCCGTATTGAGAGGCTGATTCCAAACGGGCAGACCGGCGCGGCGGGCGATCCCGGACGTTGTGCCGGCTGGCGGCATCCAACCCTGCCAGGTTTGTTGAGCCATTCGGAGCCAGGCGCGCGGTCCCCGTCCCGCGATCTTTTTTTGCGGCGGGACGACCACCCCTGCCGCCGGATGTTTTCCATTTGCAAGCAGACCTTTCAGGAAGGGAGCGCCGTTGTCCTGGGTTCCGAAAAAGAGGATGCGCAAACTCATTGGGTATCCTCTTTCATGGCGAGGATTGATTCGCCGATGCCGATGGTCACGGCAAAGAAAGCCAGGTTGAAACCCTCGATGAAGATCGGAGCGACGGTGTTACTGAACGTCATCGCAAAGATGATGAGGGGAGCGCCCAGGGCGATGGCGCGGAGAAACGGGTCTTGCACGCTTCTCCATTTCAGGAAGCCGTGCAGGATGAAGCCAAAGATAATAACGACGAATGGTATGAAGCCGAGCAGCCCTGTTTTCAGCCATACCCAAAGATAGCCATTGTGGATGTACGTTTGAAGCGTGTCGCCGATGAAAAAGACCGGGCGGTAGGGGTTGAAAAGACCGATGCCGACCAGCGGATGCCTTTCGATGTGCTGCCACGCATAGTTCGTCTCTTCGACCCGCCACAAAAGGGTTTCCTCGGGCGATAAGGGATTTGTTTCGACAAGGTTGAACAATCGCCCCATCAACGCCCGGGGATATGCCAGCAGGGCGGAGTTCGGGTTCAGCACCTTGAGTACGCCGAAGAGCGAACTGGCGGCAAGGATGACCGCCAGGAGCAGCAATGCCAGCCTGTGGCGTTCCTTCCCCTTCAGGAGAATCCCAAGGACCGCCAGCGCAATCAGCGTGGAAAAGACGATGTTCCTGCCGAGCGAGATGGTGATGCTCAACCCAAGCACGAACACAGCCGCCCAGATCGCCAGCGTTCGGAGGCTCGATCTGTGGTTTGCCAGGTAACATACCAGCATCATCATGGTGATGAAGACGGCATAGAAGCCGGGGTGATAAGCCCTGCTCAGCCTGTCTGCCCGGAAATACAGAGACGGGATGAACGGTATGGTGAACCCCGTCGTCACTTGCAGCAGCAGGAGGGTGGAAACCAGCAGCCCGATGATGAAGATTCCGATCACCAGGCGTTTGATCTGTTGAGGGGTTCTCAATAATTGCGTTATGGCGAAAAAAATCGAGTAGGAGAGCATGATGCGCGCTTCGTAGGTCGTGTAACTGAATTCGATGCCGTATTGTGAAACAGCCGTATACATCCCGAAAAAGACCGCGATGCAGTACAGAATCACGGGTAAATCCAGGGGCGTCCTGCGAAAGTGAAAACCGCGTTCGGCAAAAATGCGAAATCCGGTCAGACCGAGAAGGGAGAGGAGAATCAGATCGGATATTTGAAAGTTCCCGATGCCGAGATTTATAAAGCGGTTGAGATAGCGGGGCAGCAAGCCGGAGGAGAAAACCAAAATCGCCAGGATCGGAAGTTCGGGCGCTTTGACCAGAATTACGGCATAGACCAGAACCGCCATAATTCCGACAGTCAATGCCGGACCCAATACAGCCAGCGAAAGCCCGATCAACACTCCAACGGCGATGCCCAACGCCAAATCCAGGCGCGGCAACAGATTCATCCATCCCTTGTATATCCAGTTGCCGCGCAAGGATTCGGTGACACGCATCATGGTTTGCTCGATTCAGCAGAGGTTTCCGTCATTAAGGAACGGGGACCGGCGCTTTCGCAACTTCAGCAGCGACGATCTCCACCTGTTCCGCGGTCATTTCCGGGAACATGGGCAGGGAAAGAATCTCGTTGCAGAGTTTTTCCGCAATGGGGAATTGCCCGCGCCGGTCTTGTTTATTGGAGAAGAACGGCTGGAGGTGAACAGGCAATGGGTAATGGATGGCTGTGCCGATGCCGCGTTCCTTCAGATGAGCCTGCAAAACATCCCTGTGCTGCGAGCGAATTACATACAGGTGATAGACATGCTGGTAACCGGGCAGTTCCACGGGCGTCGTTACGCTGGACCCGGCAAGGAGTTTGTTGTACAACTCCGCCAGGCGGCGGCGCGAAGTGATCCATTCGTCGAGATATTTCAATTTGACGCGCAGGATTGCGGCTTGCAGGCTGTCGAGGCGGTGGTTGAACGGTTCGAGCTCGTGTACGTTCTTGGTGCGCTGTCCGCAATTGCGCAGCGCCCGCATGGTCTCGGCGGCCTTGGCGTCGTTGGTGGTGATGATGCCGCCGTCTCCGCAGCCTCCCAGGTTCTTGGTCGGGTAAAAACTGAATGCCGCGGCGTTCCCGAAACTTCCAACGCGGTAGCCCTTGTAGTTTGCCCCGTGCGCCTGGCAGGCGTCTTCCACAACCACAAGGTTGTATTTTTCCGCAATGCCGAGAATCATGTGCATATCGGCGGGCAAGCCGTATAAGTGAACAGGGAGGATGGCTTTTGTGCGGGGGGTGATGGCATCCTCGATCTTTTCCACGTCAATGTTCCAGGTCTCAGGGTCTGCGTCCACAAAAACCGGAGCTGCGCCGGCTAAGACGATCGCCGCCGCGCTGGCGGTAAAGGTATGGGTGGGCACAATGACTTCGTCTCCCGGACCGATGCCGAACGCGCGCAGGCTCAACTCCAGGGCGGAAAGTCCGTTATCCACGCCGACGGCGTATTTGGCGCCGCAGTAGGCGGCGAATTCCTCTTCCAGTTTTGTGACATCCTGACCAAGGATGAAATCCCCCCGGTCTAAAACGCCCTGAATGGCGGCGTTGATCTCGTTGCGCAGAAGTTTATGTTGGGTCGTAAGTTCGACAAATGGGATGTTCATGGGTCCTCGCTTTCAAGATTCCTTCACAGTAATGGGGCGGGCGGGGTTTCCAGCCACCACCGCACCCGCCGGCACATCGTGCGTTACGACGCTTCCCGCGCCCACGAGCGCTCCTTCGCCAATCGTCACGCCGCACAAAATGGTGGCGTTGCTGCCAATCGAAGCGCGCTTCTTGATGACCGTCGGGATGCACGCCCAATCCGCTTCGGATTGGGGCGCTCCCCCGGCAGTGGTCGCGCGCGGGTACTTGTCGTTGATGAACATGACGCCATGCCCGATGAAGACCTCGTCTTCGATCGTGACGCCCTCGCAGATGAAGGAATGACTTGAGATCTTGACCCGCTTTCCGATCTTTGCGCCCTTTTGAATCTCGACGAAAGTCCCGATTCGGCTTTCATCGTCCACTTCACAGCCGTAGAGGTTTACGAAGGCGTAGACTTTCACGTCCCTGCCGAGTTTTACATCTGGTGCAATGCGGGAGTATTCCGGGGTTCCCATAAAATTCTCTCCTGTTGTGATCCGTTTCTCATGGAGGACTCGATGGCTTCAAGGACTTTGACGACTTTCAAGCCTTCCCGCCCGCTGCTCCACGGCTGGGTCTGGGTGATGATGGAGTCAAGGAAGTGCTGGCATTCCTGGCGCAGGGGTTCGACGAAGCGAATGTTGGGTATCACGATGTCGCCGCTGCGGTAGTTACACTGAAATTCGCCGAATCCGTTGGTGTATTCGGGGGCGTCAACCCCCTTGTCGTAGATCTTCAGTTTCTGTTCGTTTTCCAGGTCGTTGTAGACGATCATCTTCTTGCTGCCGACGACCGTAACCCGCCGAACCTTGCAGGGATCGAGCCAGGAGACGTGAATATGCGCCGGGATTCCGTTCGGGAACATCAGGTTCACGTACGCGACATCGAAGATTTCCTCGAAGACGCACGGCATGCCGCGGGCGCTGACCGTTTCGGGAATTTGTCCCAGCAGATAGAGCAGAATCGAAATATCATGCGGCGCCAGGTCCCAAAGCACGTTGGAATCCCGCTGGAACAAGCCCAGGTTCAGCCTGGCTGTGTCAATGTAGTAGATTTCGCCCAATTCCCCGCTGTCTATATACTCCTTGAGCGCCCGGACTGCCGAATTGTATTCAAAGGTATGCCCGACCATCAGGATCACCCCCCGCGCCTCCGCAAGATCAATCAATTCCTGCGCGTGCTGGCTGTTCAGGGTGATGGGTTTCTCCACCAGCACATTCAGACCATGCTCCAGACAATCCCTGGCGATCTGATAATGCAGTGCGGGCGGCGTGGAAACCACGACCGCATCCAGCCCCATGTTGAACAATTGCGTGTAATCGTCCGTCAGGGTTACAGCGGGATACAATGAACGGGCGCGCTGTAACCGTTCCTGCTTCAGGTCTGAAATGGCAACCAGATCTGCGGCTGGCAGGTCGAAGAAATTGCGCGCCAGGTTGGGTCCCCAGTAGCCGAAACCGATGACGCCCACCCTAAGTCTGTTCATGTTGAATGCCTCCTTTTTATTTAGCCTGCGCCCCTGCTTGTGAGAATTGCGAAGGGGGTCTGCAATGCAATTTTTATATCCAGCCATAAAGACTGGTTGTCCACGTAATCAACGTCGAATTTCACCTGTTCATCGAAGTCGGCGATACAGCGCGCCTTGACCTGCTGCAAGCCGGATATCCCCGGTTGGGCTTCGAGGCGGCGAAGATGCCAGGACTTGTACATCTCCACTTCGTAGGGAATGGCCGGGCGGGGACCGATCATGCTCATGTTGCCGATGATGACATTCCACAGTTGCGGCAGTTCGTCGAGGCTGAACTTCCGCAGGAATTTGCCCGGGCGGATGATGCGGGGGTCGTTCACCAGCTTTCGGACCGTGGACTCATTTCCCTGAATTCTGGACATCGTCTTCTGGTCGTTCTGAATCAACGCCTGCACGTAGTGCTGGTGAAGGGACGTATCCACATTGACCTTCATGGTCCTGAACTTGTAGCAGTGGAAGTTCTCCTGCTGCCAGTAGTGGATATTGCCGCGCCGGATGCGTTTTGCCCCCACACGTTCCTGTTTGAAAAATATTGGACCGGGGGAGTAGATGTAGATCGCGGCGGCAATGACCAGCATGATGGGCGACAGGAGAAGCAAAAGGGAGCCTGCCAGGATGAGATCCATGACCCGCTTTGAGAAATAGTACATGTCTCTCCCTGTGATGGCTGGGCGCAAAATGCCCGAATCGAATTCGTGCACCGACTTGAGATTAATCTCGTTTTGCATGGTAATCCACCTTTCTGAACAAAATCAGGATAATGAATAAATGCCCTGGCTTTCCGCTTCATTGACAACCAAGCCAATGAACTTGTCCTTGAACCGCGAGAGGAATTCCTCGGCGGATCGAATCGAATCCCGCCGGACGTGCGAGCGCCTTACGATCAGGATGATTTCATCGGCGCTGGGAGCAAGGTTTATGATGTCCGCCGCCGGAAGGGCGGGCACATCCACGATCACATAATCGAACTGCTTGCGGAGGGTGTTGAAAAGGGGTCCAACCCGGGCGGAGGCAAAAATCAATGAAGAAGAAGCAGGCGCGGGTCCGGAGGGAAGAAGCGAGGGCTGTCCCTCTCCTCTTTTTTGAATCACCTTCATTGCATCCATGTCGCCGGTGAGCGCGTCGGTCAGCCCTTTGTCGTTTGGGAGGTTGTAAATCTGATGCAATTTGGGGTCGCGCAGGTTGCAGTCCACCAAAAGGACGTTTCTGCCGAGTTCAGCCAGTGCGTCTGCCAAATTGGCGGCTGTTGTGGTGGTGCCCTGTCCGGTCTCTGCGCCGACCAGCAAAAGCGCTTTGTGATATTGATTGCTGCTCATCATTTGAAGCTTTGCGGCGAGGTGGCGCACCGAGTCGGCGAGCGGGGAGGTCCCATTTTTGGAAATAAACAAATGAGCGCTGTTGGTTTTTGGGAACTTTGCCAGAGAGGCGGCGTTGACCGCGCTCTCGATTTCTTTGGTTGCGTACATGCGGGTATCCAGCCGTTCGATGGCGAACGCCAGCAATATGCCTGCCACCAATCCCGCTCCGACGGCGATGTAGTAGGCGATTGACCCGGTCTGCCCGATTGGGGATTGGGAAGGCTCAGCGCGCTGGACAAGCGTGATCATGCCGGCTTCGAGCCCTTCGCGGTACACGGCTTGTTCGTATTGGCGGAGCAGGGTTTCGTAGGTCCTCTGCTTTTCCACCAACAACTGACTGGCGATCAGGATCTCATCGGAAGGCGGAGGCGTTTGCAGGAGCAGTCTTTCGTAGTCCCGCCGCATTTCCTCCAGGTCTGCCTGCGCTTCTTCCACTTGGACCTTTAGAACATCCTTGGCATTTACGGCGCTGCCGGAATAAAGCGACCTTCCCTGTTCGACCAGGATGTCTGCCAGGGTATTTGCCGCGAGGGCCGCCAATTCCGGATCGCTATCGGAGGCTGTAATAAGGATGAGTTCGGTTCCTGTTATGACTTCCACTTTGATCGAAGGAAGGCGGGGCGATTGCAGGCGGTTTGCAAGCTCTTCCATGACCAGGTTGCCAGTGGCAATCTTTACAAAAGTATTTTTCAGTTCGTCGTTATAGGTATAGAGCGTGGGCGCCTGGCTGGCGGCAGCGTAAATGGCCACTCGCAAAACGGCGTTCGATTCATAGACGGGAATTGTGGATCTGTTGCCAACAGCCGCCATAATCAACGCAGCGGCAATTGTGGCTGCGATTCCCCACTTGCGCCGCCACAGGACCGAGAGGTAGGACTTCCATTCCATGAAATACTCCTAGTGGGTGCGTCGAATACCAGCGGTGACCACCAAGACTACATTATCAAAATAAATTTTTTTATTTCTTTGAAAACTATTTGAATTTGTTTAACCGCCCTGGATATATTCACGTTGTCAACGCTGCGTGCTATAGTATGAAAGAGTCCCTTCCTTTGTTAACTGATATTACGCGCCCTCACCCGTCTCCTATCCCACTGGGAGAGGGGACGGGGTGGGAGAAAGAACCACGTAAGATGAGTGAGTAATTACCCCGCCTTGCGGAGGAATTGCCAAACCGCCAAAAGATGTTCCCGGCTATTCTTCTTTTGGCGTTCTTCGATTCTGGAAGAGATGGGATTTAGGATTCTTTTCGCGGTTCGAACCAATATCCGCGCCCCCAGAGGGTGTGAATATACTGGTGCCCGTGTTTTCCATCTTCCAGTTTTTTGCGAAGATAGAAAACATATAGCGATGGGTTGGATACGCCGATGGAGGCTGGTTCCCCCCAGACTTCACGCACCAATTCCCTTTTGGAAATGATCTTCCCCTGTTCTCGCACCAAATACGCCAACAGGCTGTATTCCCGGGGGGAGAGATCGAGAATTTTATTGTTTAACTTTACGACCTGGGCGTTAAGGTCAATTTCGAGGAAGGCATCCTTGTAGGAAAGGATGTGCGCGGTGGGATTCGCGGTTCGATGGGTGGAGCGGCGGAGCAGGGCTCGTACGCGCGCTTCGAATTCGTTTTTGTTGAACGGCTTTTTCACAAAATCGTCCACCCCCACCGTAAACCCCCGGAGCATATCATTCTCGGTTGTGCGCGCCGTCAGCATCAGGACAGGCACGCTGGACATCTCTCTCAGCCGCGCGCATACGTCGAACCCGTTCAAGTCCGGCATCATAATGTCCAGGATGACCAGATCGGGGTGGATCTCATAGCACTTTCGCAAGCCTTCCAAGCCGGTGTACGATTGGTAGACTGTCAGATCCATGGGGCGCAAAATGGACTCCACCAACCTGCCCAGGTCGGCATCGTCGTCGATCAGCAATATCTTTTTTCCCATGGCGTGCCTCCGCGCAGCGTGAGATCGAGCATGACAAATCGTAACACAATCCAGTAAATCTTACAATTACGCAAGGTTAATATCAACCTTCAGGGTGTTCCATCGCGTGAAATTCCATCCCGGTGAACCGCCCACCTGTCATCTGCACATCCCAGCCTGCGGCCTCTCGCCAACATCCCCCGGAAAACAACTGCGATTTGGAGCCAGTTGGGTTAGAATATCCCCCATTGAATTGGAAATTCCAGCGTCATTTCCGATTCCATATTCAGAGAAGAGGAGCGTATGGCAATTTATCGTCTTCCCAATTTAATGAGGGCGTTGCTGGTTATCGGTTTGTTTGCCACCCTCCTGGGAGCCTGCGCACCGCAGGAACGTCAGGAGATAAACTTTGTCTTCATGCGTACCAGTGATCAAACCGAGCCGTACTGGCAGGAGGTGATCCGGGCGTTCGAGGCGGAAAACCCAAACATAAAAGTCAATCTGTTCATTTTCACCTGGGATGAGGGACGCCAAAAAATTCAGGAAATGATTGATCAGGGAAATCCCCCCACCCTGGCGCGCGTCGCCACCCGCTGGATTCCCGAATATGTGGCGGCGGGTCTGCTCGAACCGGTGGACCACTACATGACCCCGGACTTCCGGGCACAGTTCATTCCTCTGCTGATCAACGAAGGGTCGCAATACGAGGGGCGGACGTTCGGGCTTCCAATCACGGTCTCGTCCCGTGCCTTTTACTACAATAAGGACCTGTTCGAACAAGCCGGCATCGCCTCTCCCCCGACCAATTGGGATGAACTGTACGAGGCGGCGCAAGCCATCCACAAACTGGGACCCGATACTTACGGCTTTGGCGTCCAAGGGAAGGACCTTGAAACTTCGACCTATTTCTACTACTTTCTGTGGGGTAACGGGGGCGAGATTCTGACAGAGGATGGCACGCGCCCGGCATTCAACGGCGCGGCAGGACAGGAAGCGATTGAATTCATAACCCGGATGATCAACGAAGGACTCACCCAGCCCAACCCCACTCTAAGCAGCCGCGCCGACCTGGAAACGGCGTTCGTGGAAGGCAGGCTCGGCATGGTTATTACTGGACCATGGCTGGCGCGGCGGCTGGCAAACGAGGCTCCCGCTTTGGAATATGGACTGTCCACGATTCCCTATCAGACCACTCCCACCACCCTCGCCGCTCAGGATACCCTGATTCTGTTCAAGCAGGCTCAAAACAAGGACGCCGCCTGGAAGTTCATCGAATTCCTGTACGCCGACGAATATCGTTTGAAATATGCCCTTACAGAGGGAGTCCTGCCGGAGAAGGTTTCCGTGGCGGAAAACGGGCAGTTCAAGGAAAACCAGGCGTTTGCCTTCTTTATGGAAAAACTTCCCACCGGTCGCTTCGAGCCGTTGAACGTCAGGAGCGGCGACATCGCCTCGGTCATGGCGGAGGCGCTTCAGGCAGCGTATCGCGGCGAGATGACGCCGGAGGCTGCGCTCAATGAAGCCGCCATCCAGGTACAGCGCATTCTGTCCTATTCTGCGACATCCTGGTAGATCATGGAACAAACCACGAATATCAGCCTGGAAAAATGGCGGCAGGTCTCGAAGGAACACTTCTCGAAAATCACCCCTTATTACGATCAGGGGCGCGCCTTTGAACAGGGACAGCCCTGGGTGGAGGAGATTCAACGCCATACGCCGGTGGGCGATTCGGATTGGGTGCTGGATGTCGGCACCGGCACTGGTTTGTTCGCCGCTCATTTTGCGCGTCAAATGGCTGGACACGTAATCGGCATTGACCCTGCCCGGGCAATGCTGAGGCAGGCTCTGCACAAGGAAAGGACGGACAAACTCAACTGGATGCAGGGAACGGCGGAATCCCTGCCGTTTGCCGATGGAACGCTGAGGGTTGTCTTCCTCTCGCAGGTCTGGCACCATCTGTCGGCGCAGGAAAGAGCCGGGCGCGAGTTCTTCCGCTGTCTTAAACCCGGCGGCGCTCTCTATATCAAAACCTACTCCCATGCCCAATTGAAGGCGCGTTGGGATCTGCTGGAGGTCTTCCCGGAATTGATGCCGTTTATGCTGAGCATCTATCCCGATGTCCCCGAGATGACCGCCATGCTGGAGGGGATCGGGTTTGCGCCGGTCACAGCGAAGACCACGTTGAAGGAAGGTTATATGCGTCCTTCTCACATGCTCACGCTGATGCGCGAAAAGGCGTGGTCCATGTTTTCATTTTTAAGCGCGGAGGGGGCGGCGGAAGGGGAGGCTCGTCTTAAAGCGCTGGTGGCTTCAGGCGACCAGCCTGTTTTTTATCCCGAAGTTCACCTGCTTGTGATTGCGCGGCGATGAACTTATTAGGAGAATGAGTTATGTTGCGTTGGTTGAGATCCGGTTTGTTGCTGCGAATTACGGTGGCGCTGCTCTTCGTTTCGGTTGTTCCCATCTATATCATTCAACTGTTTTCGCAGCGGAGTTATGAAGCGACCCGCGCCGAAGTGGTCAGTCAGAGCCAGGAGGCGCTCGATGAAAAAGCCATTCAGGGACTCCAGGCGCGCGCCATTATGCTGGCAAACGGCGTAGCCGATTTTCTGGAGGAACGCGAACAGGACCTGCGGTTCCTTGCCGCCCAGCCGCCGGATGCTCAAACCTACCTGGGATTTGCCAAAAACAAAAACGGCGCCTTGTGGACGGTGACGAGCGACGGAGTCGAAGCGAATTTCACCCTGCCCATCTACCGCGAGATCGTCTTTCTGGATTTGAACGGGCGTGAACAGATCAAGGTAAGCAACGAATGCGAGGAATATCCGTTCAAATGCGAGATGGTCGAAGCCAGCCGCCTCCTTGACGTCAGCCTGCCCATCAACACGCTCTATCGCAGCGAGACCTATTTTGCAGACAGCGCAGCATTGAAGCTGGGGGAAATTTACGTCGGCAAGCCCGTCGGCTTTCACCTTTCTTCAGAAATTGCCTATGCCAGCGCGCAGTTCCGTTCCGGGGAACGCTATCGCGGCGTTTTGCGCTTTGCCGCGCCTGTTTACGAGAGCGGGCGCAAGGCGGGCACGCTCGTCATGGCGGTGGAAATGCTGCACCTGCTCGAATTCACCGCGCATGTCGCGCCATCCAACCCGGAGCCGCAGGCGGAAATTGACGCGCGCGAGGCGGATTTCTCCTACATGGTCAGCCCTGAAGGCTGGGCGATCAGCCAGCCGCGTCACTTCAACATCTACGGCGTGGATGAGAATGGGCAGCCGGTGAAAGCCATCAGCGAGGAAGACCAGGACAAGCCCGATAACCTCGACCGCCCCGGCAACCTGAGCCTGATGGGGTTCATTGACCCCGCCTTTCCGCGGCTGGTCGAACTCAACCAGCAGGGTGAGAACGGCTGGCTCAGGGCAGCGCCCTGGGGCGGGAGCCCGCGCGTGCTGGTTTACGCCACCATCCCCTACGACGGCGGACAGTACAATACTCCTGCCGGATTCGGACTGGTGGTGCTGAGCACGGATGGAGACCGCTTCCACATTGACGCGGAAGTGTTGAGCAACCAGTTCGACAGCCGCATTGACGAACTGGTCAGATTCACCATGCAATTGATTACGGGGACGATGGCGGTGGCGTTCTTCCTGGCGGTTCTGCTGGCGCGCACCATCGTATCTCCCATCCTGCGTCTCACCGACGAAGCCAAAACCATCGAAGCCGGTCACTGGGAAAAGGTGAACACCGCCGAGCTGGAGAAATCCGGCGGCAGCGCGGAAGTCGGTCAACTTGCGCGCGTGTTCGCTTCCATGGCAAAGCAGATCTATGCTCGTGAAACCACGCTGCGGAAACAGGTCGAAAGTTTGAAGATCGTCATTGACGAAGCCAAACGCAAAAAGGCGGTGGAAGAGATCACCGACAATGAATTCTTCCAGGAACTCTCCAAACGCGCTTCGGAAATCCGAAAACGCCAGAGACCGTTCTCCGATTCCGAGAAATAAACGCAAACCGTTTCAGTCATGCTGCACGCTTTAGCCAAACTGTTTTCGATTGCGCCCGGAGAGGGGCGAAAGACCGCCCTGCTGTATTCCCTCCACCTGGTCTTTTACCTCGGCTTGATGTGGGGCGATGCCGCGCGCGAGACTCTTTTCCTTTCGGCATGGTCGGCGGACGACCTCGCTTTGGTGTTCGTGGCGTATGCCGTGCTGGGCTTTATCATCGGGCTGGCGTATGCGTTCGTCGCCGACCGCATCAGCAACGGTCTTCTGTTGAAGATCATCATGGGTGTGATGATCGTGTGGCTGGTCTCGGTGCGCATCCTGCTGGAGACGAACGGCGGACCGCGCGGCGCGGTCTATCCCTACTTCTACCTGGCGTACAGCGCGTTTCGTGACCTTGCCACGATGCACATCCTGACCTACATCAACGACTTCTACGATACGCGCGCCGCCAAACGCGCCCTGCCGCTCATGCTTTCGGCGGGCATCGCCGGGGGGACGCTGGCGGGTTTCACCACGTCCCTGCTCAACCGTTTGTTCGGGCTGGAGAACACGCCGTTGATCTGGGCGGTCTGCCTGGCTGGGTGCTTCATTTTGGTCATGGGAATCGAACGCCGTCTGCGCGGCGACCTGGAACAGATCGAGCGCCGCCGCCAGCAGGCATACTCCAGAAAGAAGACCGAAAAAGGCGGCCTGCAAAACCTGCGCGAAGGCTTCGAATTCGTCCGCAGGTCCGGTTTGATGCGCGCGCTCGCCATCGCCACCTTTGCCATGGTGGTGCTGATGAACCTCCTCATTTTTCAATCGAGCCGCGTGTTTGCCGGCGAATACGCCAACGACCCGGACGGCTTGTTTGCATTTTACGGTTTGCTGGGCGGCGTCTCCAACATGGGCGGGCTGCTCATTCAGTCCCTGCTGCTCAGCCGCCTGGTCAACTGGCTGGGCGTGGGAACCATGAATCTCCTGTTCCCGTTTCTGACGCTGGGTTCGGTGGCGGCGATCAACGCCGCGCCGGGCATGGCATCGGGAATTTTCGCCCGGCTGGATACGAACATGCTCAAGCAGACCTTCCGCAACCCGCTGGATGCGATGCTTTACAACAGCATCCCGGTCAATAACAAGGCGCGCGCGCGCGGATTCGTAAACGGGGTCATCGTCCCGGCAGGGACGTTATCCGCCGGTTTGATCATCCTGGCGGTCAAAATGCAAGCCTTTTCCATGCCCATGATCGTCGGCATCGGGCTGGGCACAGCCATCCTGTACGTGCTGGTGATGTTCACCGTGCGGCGCGAATACGCAAAAGCGCTCACCAGCCTGCTCGGAGGCGATGAACTCGCCCTGTTCCAGCAGGATGCCTCCGAAGCGGTGCCGACCGACCCCGCAACGGTAAAATGGCTTCGTCAAAAACTGGAGAGCCTGCCCGCCGAGCCCGGCGCAGACCGGCAAGCCCTGTTCATTAGCCAGATGCTGTACGACATGGATGCCGATGCCGCCCTGCCGTTGATGCTGGATCTGGCGAAGCGACGAGGCGCGGTCTTCCGCAAGGGCACCATCGAATTTCTGGCTCAGGCAGGCGTTGCCCGCGTGGATTTCATCCGCCTGTGCCAGCGCGGTTTGGAAGACCCCGAACCAATGGTGCGGGAATCCGCCGCCGCTGCATTGCTCAATTATCTCAACCGCGATTCGGTCGGTCGCAGCGCCGTCATCCCCGAAGATTCCATCCTGAACAGTTTGTTCCACCGCCTCGACGACCTCCCGCTCGACGAGCAGGCGCGGCTCGTCGTCCTGTTGATGCGAGGCGGGTCGCCCGGTCAAAAATCAAAAGCGCGCGACCTGCTGGATGGCTGGCTTGCCGCCGCAGACCTGGATCGTCCCGCCGGCAGCGAGAACAGCGCTCCCGTGCTGGAAGCCGCGCTGGTCGTGCTGGCAGAAGCCGAACGGCAGGGATTGATCGCCAGACTGCACCCCGCAAATTCTTTGGAACTCCAACAGCTCAGCAACACCCAGCCCAACCGCTTTAAAGACCTGACCGGCAGGCTGGTCAGCCACTCCGATCCGTTTATCCGCCATCAGGCGATTCCGGCGCTGGTGCGCGAGAGCCGGCTCGCACATTGGGATGAAAAACACTGGTCGGTGCAGTTCCTGATGCGCCTCCTCGACGACCCCGAAGAGAGCATCCGCCTGGCAGTGATCGAAGAACTGGCGGACGATGCCGGGGACATGCCGCTCAAGCCTGTTTTGTGGAAGGCGTTGAACGACCCCGCTCTGGAAATTCGCCGGGCGGCGTGCGCCTTGAATATTCATTTCGACCGGGGGACGCTTCGCGCCTTGTGGGATTGCCTCGACGACGAAGAAATCAACCGCGCGGAAAGCGCCATTTACCTGCTTCGGCGCGCCGGTCAGAGAGGGGTGAGCGCGGCATTGGGGCGCATGGCAGATTCTCTGATTCGAGACGCCTACTGGCTCACCTTGCAGGCGCTGGCGTTGAAACAATCCGGCGCGCGTCCCGGCACACTGCTTATGGCACATGCCCTGCGGGAGGATTCGCTCCGCATTGTGGACTGCCTTCTCTGGTTGTTGAGCGCCTCTACCAGCGAGGAGGAAATTCAGGCAGTGAAACGCGCTCTCCTGTCCGGCGATGCGGCGGAACGGGCGAATGCGGCGGAAGCGCTGGAGGCGAATCTCTCGCCTGCGGAGGCGCGCCAACTCCAGCATTTGCTGGATGGCTCGCCCGATGAAACGATCATCGCCGTTGCAGCACAGGAACTGGGCTTGAGCCAGCCCGCACCCGCCCAGGCGTTGCGGGCAGCGTGGCCGCAGTTGGACTCCGAAAATGCCGCTGCGGCAATTCCCCGGCGTGCGCAAAAATTCTACAACGACGGCTGGCTGACCGCCGCCGCGATTCACCTCCTTACCGAAGCCCATCGCCTTGGGCGGGTCGAAGCCGAAATGTCCATTCCAACCGAAACCATCCGCGCGGCTTTGGACGCCACCCTGCAAAGCGATTCCCGCGCCAACGTACACGAAACCGCGGAACGCGCATGGAGCGAACTGAACTCAAGCGCAAAGGATTCTCCCATGTCTGCCGAACAACCCCTTACCCTGATCGAAAAAGTCATCTTCCTCAAGGAAGTGCCCTTCTTCAGCGAACTGCCCTTCCGCGAAATCTCCATCCTGGCAGGCATCAGCGAGGAGATCAGTTACCCGGCTGAACATAAAATCTTCTCGCAGGGCGATACCACCAAAACGCTGTACCTCATCGTCAAAGGGCGCGTGTCCGTCCAGCAGCAGCAGGGGCGCGCCGGTTCCATTGTGCGGCTGGCAACGCTGGGAGCCAGGAACTACTTTGCCGAAACCTCGCTGTTCGACGGCGCTCCGCATCAGGCGGATATTGTGACCATCGAACCCGTGGACATTTTGCTGATTCGCCAGTCCACATTGTTCGCCCTCGTACGCCGCAGACCGGACCTGGGATTGTCTCTGCTAAAATCGCTGAGCCAGCGCCTGAGGGAGACCTACGCCCAGATCGCCCAGAGCGAGCGCGCCAAACCCCAGAAACTGGTCAGCCTGTTCGATAAATTGGAGGGTTAAGAATTGATGTTGTGCGAGCAAAACGCAAGATATTGCAGATTAACAAATTAATCCAACATGCGAAAGCCGCTGTTTCAGTACCGCGACAACTTGTCCTCGCAGAGGATTCATGCTGCGCTGCACTCGTGTCGAACGCAGGCATTTTCCCTCCGGCAAGTTGTGGTACATTTCATTTCAACATCCCATCCAGGAGCCGCTCATGGAACAAAAAGCAGGCGCGCAGATCGGCAAGCGGGCATTCATCCAATCGCTGGCGATTTTGTTCGTGTTGATGATGATTGCGGGAATCCTCACCCAGGTCGTTCCCGCCGGGCGCTATACCCGCCTCGAAGTGGACGGGCGCGAGACGATTGACCCCGCTTCCTTCCAATTCACCGAACGCCCGGATTATCCCGTCTGGCGCTGGTTCGCCGCTCCCATCGAAGTGCTCGGCAGCGAAAGCGGATTGACCGTCATCGTCATCATCGTGGTGCTGTTCTTCGCGGGCGGCGCGTTCGCCGTGATGGACAAGACCGGCACGCTGCGCGCCTTCATTGGCCGCATCGTGCGCCGCTATCGAGACCGCAAATACACCCTGTTGTGGATGGTCTCGCTTGCGTTCATGTTCCTCGGCGCAACGCTCGGTACGTTCGAAGAGGTCGTCCTGCTCGTGCCGGTGATGATCGCGCTTTCCTATTCCCTCGGCTGGGATGCGCTCGTGGGCTTGGGCATGTCCATCCTCGCCACCAACATGGGATTTTCCGCCGCCATTTCCAACCCATATACGCTCGGCGTGGCGCAGCAGCTGGCGGGGCTGCCGCTCTTCTCCGGCGCGTGGCTGCGGGTCGTCATCTTTGCGGTCGTCTATCTCATCTTTGCGGCGTTTCTCTCCGCGTATGCCCGCAGGATTGACAAAGACCCCAAAGCCTCGCTTGTGCACGGCGAAGACGGCGCCGAGCGTGAAAAATACAAACGCATGGATGCTTCTTTCATCGAAGAAGACCCGAAGCAAAACCGCGCCATGAATTTCTTCGGCGTCTTCCTGGCGTTCATTTTGCTCGTCATGCTTGCCGGTCCGTTTGTGCCTGTCCTCTCCGATTATGCCCTGCCCATCGTCGGCGTTCTTTTCCTCATCGGCGGGCTGGGGGCGGGATTCCTCTCCGGCGCGGGCGCGAAGACCGTCTGGCGCGGACTGGTCGAAGGTCTGGGCGGACTCGCTCCCTCCGTCCCGCTCATCCTCATGGCAGCCAGCATCCGCTACATCATTGACAGCGGCGGCGTGACCGACACCATCCTCCATGCCGCGGCGGAACCGTTCCAGCAGCTTGGGGCATTCCCCGCCGCGATCGTCGTCTACGCGCTCGCGCTTGGCATCGAATTCTTCATCGCTTCGGGGTCCGCCAAAGCCTTCCTGATGATGCCGATTGTGCTGCCCCTCGCCGACCTGATCGGCGTCACGCGCCAGACCGCCGTGCTTGCCTACATCTTCGGCGATGGTTTCTCCAACCTTGCCTACCCCACCAACCCGGTTTTGCTCATCAGCCTCGGTTTGACGGTCGTCAGTTATCCCAAATGGATTCGCTGGACCGCCAAACTTTGGCTGTGGGTTGTCCTTGCCACCATCGCCTTTTTGGGCGTGGCTGTGGCGATCAACTTTGGACCGTTCTAGGAAAAGGAAGCCAATATGTTCCAGGCAGACCTGTTCAAATCATCGAATCAATTCTCCACCCTTGAGGAAGCCTTGAATGCAATTCGCGGCTTGAAGGATGACCCGCTCGCGAACGCCGGGACGAACATCGTCATCAGCCGCGGCAACCCGCAAGCGAAACTGCTCATCATCGGCGAAGCGCCGGGACCCGAGGAAAACATCAAAGGCAAGCCGTTCGTCGGGCGCGCCGGTCAATTGCTCGATAAGATTTTGCAAGCCGCGGACTTCGACCCCGAAAAGGACGTGTACATCACCAACTCGGTCTTCCGCCTCCCGCCCGGTGACGACGGCAAAGCCTTCCGTAAACCGACCGACGCCGAGATCGAGTTTTACCGTCCGTACGTTTTCGAGATCGTGCGCCTGATTGACCCGCGCATCATCCTGCTGACCGGCAACGTCGCCTGCCAGTCCGTCCTCCGCAAGACCGGCATCACCTCCCTGCGCGGGCAGTGGACGCAAAGCGGCGACCGCTGGATCATGCCCATCTATCACCCCTCCTATCTCCTGCGAAATCCATCGCGCGAACCCGGCTCGCCCAAAGCCCAGATGTGGGACGACATCCGCGAGGTGCGGCGGAAGTATGATGAACTGATCGGGGGATAAAACGATTTTTACCGCGAAGGGCGCGAAGATTGCAAAGAAAATTTAAACCACAGAGAGTTATGAGATTTTCTTCAATGATCTCGATGTCCTCTGTGGTGAAGAAAACTTTTCACATACGCCTTTAGAGAGCGTTTTCTAAATCAAAATTCACCACAGACACCGCACTTGCGTTCGGTGCAAGTGTAAACGCGGATGAACGTTGATTTTTGACAGAAACGCTAATTTAAGGGCTTTAAATCCAATTTATCTGTGTTCATCTGTGGTTATAAACGAATTTCAAAACACTTTCTTAGGCATTCCCATGCGCGAAAAATCCAATACTGAATCCAGATGAACTTGGTATAATTTGCGCCTGCTTCACTCACCGTGAAGGCATTCTTAGGAGCACGCATGAAATATCACATCTGGACCGAGGGCTGTCAAATGAACGTTGCCGACTCGCAGCGGGTCGGCTCGTCGCTGGAACACCTCGGATACACCCTGACCAACAAACCCGAAGAAGCGGACGTGATCGTCTTGAACACCTGCGTCGTGCGCCAGTCCGCCGAGGACAAGGCGTTCGGACGCCTGAGTTCGTTCAAACCGCTCAAAGAGAAAAACCCCAACCTCGTCATCAATTTGATGGGCTGTCTCGTCGGCGTGCGCGGCGCGGAGAAACTGAAGGCAAGACTCCCCTACGTGGACGTGTTCTCGCCGCCCTCCGACCCCTCGCCGTTGATCTCGCATCTCACCCAGGGCGAAGTGCGCCTGCAGGAAGACGCCGAAACCACGCGCCGCTTCCTGATGATGGACGAAGAACTCAAACTGCCGGCCGCCGAGCAGGGCAGACTGGTCAGCGTGCATGTGCCGGTTGTGTACGGTTGTTCACACGCCTGCACGTTTTGCATCATCCCCTACAAGCGCGGCGTGGAGCGTTCGCGCCCCGTCGGCGACATCGTCAGCGAAATCCGCTCGCTGGCGAGGCAGGGCGTAAAGGAAGTGACCCTGCTCGGTCAAATCGTGGACCGCTACGGCAAGGACATCCCTGACGGACCCAAACTGGCGGATCTGCTTCGCATCATCCACGACGTGGAAGGCATCGAGCGCATCCGCTTCCTGACCTCGCACCCGAACTACTTCGACGACGATTTGATTCAGGCGATTGCCGAACTTCCGCGCGTCATGCCGCACATCGAACTGCCGATCCAGGCGGGCGACGACACCGTCCTCGAAAACATGAAGCGCGGGTACACCCAGCAGCAATACCGCGACCTGATCGCAAAGATCCGCGACCGAATCCCCGGCTGTTCCATCGCAACGGACATCATCGTCGGCTTCCCCGGTGAGACCGAAGCGCAGTTCATGGAAACCTACCGCGTCTTGGCGGACCTCAGGCTGGATGTTGCCCATTTAGCCCGTTACTCCGTCCGCGAGGGGACCGTCGCCTCCCGCCGCATGGCGGACGACGTGCCCGAAGAAGAGAAGATGCGCCGCTTCCGCATGTTGGAAGAATTGCAGGAACAGGTCGTTGCGGAAATCAACAAAAAATATTTGGGTGAAACGGTCGAAGTGCTGTTCGAGGATAAGGTCAAAAACCGCTGGCGCGGGCGCACCCCCACAAATAAACTGGTCTTCGTCGAGACGGAAGAAGACCTGCGCGGCAAACTGCTGCCCATCACCATCACATGGGCGGGTCCCTGGTCCATGCTGGGGGCGCTGCAAAAACAACCGGAATTGATAACGTTGTAAATCCTCATCCTCTGCCCTTCCCCCGCTGGGGAAGGGAGTCCCCTCGTGTGTGCGCAAAACATGTCAGGTAATTTGCTCCCTGCGCCGTACCACTTCGTGGCACTTTCCCTGGCGCAGGCTTCCCTTCGCAAAACGCTGCCGGGGATTTATGCCCAGAATGGGAACTGCATCTTCGCGCAGCGAACGGCGGCGGCTTGAGCCATAGCCACTGATAACCTTTGCATGCACACCTCTCCCTGCGGGACTAGGGTGAGGGCGGGGGTTATAATTTCATCATCATGTCCATCGCCGAACTGCTCGCCACCTTTGCCAACAATCTCCTGCCCATTCTGCTCATCGCCGCGGCAGGGTACATCCTCGGAAAAGTCCTCACCGTTGACTCGCGCACCATCGGGCGCGTGGTCTTTTATGTGTTCAGCCCGCTCCTGGTTTTCAACCTGATGGTCACCAGCCAGTTGAACTTGCAGCAGGCGCTCACCACTGTGGAATACACCGCCGCCGTGATCGTCGTGTTGGGGTTGATCGCTTTCACCCTCGGCAAAATCTTCCGGCTCGAACGCCCGCAGCTGCTGGCGGTCATCCTCACCGTCGCGTTTGGGAATACGGGCAATTACGGCTTGCCGCTGGTCAAGTTTGCGTTCGGGGATGAAGCGCTGGCGGCGGCGTCCATCTTCTACGTCACCACGACCATCCTGTTCAACACGGTGGGCGTGGTCATCGCCTCGCTTGGACATTTGGATTTGAAATCCGCTATACTGGGAGTGTTCCGCCTGCCCATTTTGTATGCCGTCGTCCTTGCCCTGCTCCTCAAGGGTTTCAATGTTTCCATTCCCCTGCCGCTGGCGCGCACCATCGAGATCGCCGCGAACGGAGCCATCCCCGCCATGATCATTTTGCTCGGGCTGGAACTGACCAGGATCGAATGGTCGCACAATTTCCGCGCGCTGGGAGTGGGTGTGTTCGCCAAACTCCTGCTCGGTCCGCTGGTGGGACTGTTGATTGCAAGCCTGTTCGGCTTGCAGGGACACGCGCGGCAGGGGAGCGTCATCGAAGCGGCGATGCCCGCCGCAGTGGCGACGACGGTGGTGGCAACCGAATACAAACTTCAACCGCCCCTGGTGACCGCAATCGTATTTCTCGGCACGGCGCTCAGTCCGCTGACTCTTACGCCGCTGTTGGTATACCTGGCGAGGTGAATCATGATGTCCAATACGCGTAAAACATTGCTGAAGATGATGTCCGCCGCGCTCGTCGCGGCTGTCCTCTTCCAGAAAACCGAACCAGTTCTGGGTCAGGAAGGAATCGTGGTGGAGTCGCCCCAGGCGGTGGCGGACTTTGGAACGTCCATCACATTCACGGCGAAGATCAAAGCGCCGCTTCCCATCCAACAGGTATCGCTGCTGTTCCGCGGCGTGAATGAGACGACCACGCGCGTGGAACCTTTGCCCGTTTCGGAAGACGGGCTGGTGAATTTCATCTACGATGCGTCGGCGAACGCCTTTCCGCCCTTCAGTTGGATCGTGTTCTGGTTCCAGGCGACCCTCAGCGACGGCAAGACCTACACCAGCGACGCCATCAAGTTTCAATACCGCGACGACCGTTTTCCTTGGCGGCAGATCAGCCAGGCGAATGTGACCATCAACTGGTACGCGGGCGATGACGCCTTTGCCGCCGCCGCCATGGACGCGGCGGGCGCGGGCTTGCTTGAGATGAAGGATTTCATCCCCATCTCGCTCAGCGAACCCATCGAGATTTACATCTATTCGAACGTCAACGATTTGCAGGATACGCTGCTGCTCGGCGGACGCAATTGGGCGGGCGGGCATGCACACGCAGACCTCGGCGTGGTGCTGGTTGCGATACCGCCCGGCGTGAGTCAGTTCAGCGAGATGGAAACCAAAATTCCGCACGAACTGGCGCATGTGATGCTGTACCGTGCGCTGGGCGACCTGTACGACAAGCAGCCCGCCTGGTTGATCGAGGGCATCGCTTCGATGGTGGAACTGTACCCGAACCCGGATTATGCGCACGCGCTGGAGATTGCCAGCGAAAACGATACGCTGATTCCCTTCACGGAACTCTCCGCCTCCTTCCCCGCCGATTCAGGATCAGCGTTTCTGGCGTATGCCCAGTCCAAATCGTTCGTCACCTACATCCGCGATTCGTACGGCACATCCGGCCTGGAGCGGTTGATTAAGGCATACGGCGAGGGCTTCAGTCCCGAACTTGGTGCCACGCAGGCGCTTGGTATTTCGCTCAGCCAGGCAGACCAGCGCTGGCGCGAAACCGTGCTCGGACAGAACGTGGGCGGCGTCGCATTCCGAAACCTCCTGCCGTTTTTGCTGCTGCTGGCGCTTGTCCTGCTTGTGCCGCTGTGGGGTGCGATTGACCTGTTGAGGCAAAGGAGCAGGCGGTCCAATGGATAACAACCCCGGTGAAATCGTCCGTGTGCATGTCTGGGTCAAGGGGCGTGTGCAGGGGGTTGGCTTCCGCGCGCACGTGGAATATTACGCCGGTCAGATCGGGGTGAGCGGCTGGGTGCGCAACGTTGGCTCCGACACGGTGGAAGCAGCCGCCGAAGGGACGCGCGCGCAGATCGAACGCTTCATCGAGATGATGAAAACGGGTCCGCGCATGTCGCGGGTGGATGAGACGCGAATCGAGTACGAAGAGGTAACGGGGGAGTTTTCAGGTTTTGGCGTGAAGAGAAGTTTGTGAATGAAGGCTGAAACATGAATTGCGTTTCCCCCTTGCCGTTTATGTAAACCCCAGCCCTCGTTCCTTCAACGACACCCATTTTCCCTGACCGATCACCAGATGGTCCAGCACTTCGATATCCAGCAATTTGCCCGCCTGCACTATCGCGCGCGTTACGGCGGCATCGTCGGGGCTGGGGGTTGGGTCGCCGCTGGGGTGATTGTGCGTGACGATGATCGCCGATGCGTTGGCGCGAATCGCCTCTTTGAACAATTCCCCCACCCGCACCTGCGAAGAATTGACCGAGCCTTTGTAAACTTCGACGATTGCCTGCACGCGGTTGCGCCGGTCCAGGAGAATCACACGCAAGTGCTCCTGCTCCAAAGCGGACATGTCGTACTGCACGAGCGCCGCGGCATCCGCCGGGCTGTTGACGGCAAGTTTCTCCTCCGGCGATTCAATCGTCAGCCTTCTGCCCAATTCGATTGCCGCCTTGATCTGCGCGGCTTTGGCTTCGCCCATTCCATGCTGTTTCATCAATTCCTTGAACGGCGCGCGGTGCAGCCCGCGCAAGCCGCCGAATTTCTGCAGCAGGCGCTGACCCACCTGGACTGCATTCTCGCCCTGCACGCCCACACGCAGGAGGATCGCCAGCAATTCGGCATTCGTCAACGCCTGTGGACCCAGCGAAGCCAGCCGCTCGCGCGGGCGGTCTGATTCATGCAAATCCGAGATTCGGTAGACGGGTTTGAGGTTGGGTTCGGTCAAGGTGCATCTCCCTGGGGATGGATTGGCATATTTTACAACCGTTTTCCATGACCGTGAACCAGGCACTGAATAAAAGCGGGAGCGTTTATGCAGGAGAACCAATGAAAAAAGAGACCGGGTTCGGTCTCTTTGATGGGAAGCGCGGTCACAATCCTGTAAGCGTGACGGCGTCAATTTGGGCGGGGTCCGCTCCGGGCGGGGAAATGATGATGATGTAATAATAGATATCCGGCGGCGGCATGCTGGGCGCATTGTCCACGTCAATCAAAATGCCGGTTTCATAGGGACCAATCAGAATCCCCGGCGGAATTTGCCGGTTGTCACACTCGTCAGAACAATTAGTAACCGGCAGGAGCGGGTAGTCCACGTTCGTATTGGTATCACGGTTGTTGTCGCCCCAATTGAGGACCTGGTAATAGTAATTGAAACCATCCGAAAGGTCCGAATCGGGAATCACGCCGATGATGATCTGATCCAGGTAAACCGTACTATCTATGGGATTGAAATATTCATAGAAGATGATTTCGGCGTCGCCGAAATTGGCGTCTGGAATGGTGGTGTCTATGATGCCGATATCCAATATGGTGTAACTGCCCGGCGGTAAATCGGCGGGGGTGTCATCCGGCGTTCCCCCAATCTCACCCGGCGGGGGCACTTCAGGATAAGGGGGCGGTGTGGAGGGATACCCCGTCGGTGTGGCGGTGGGGGTGTTGGTTGGAACGTTTGTTTGGGTGGGCGGATTGGTTGAAGTTGAAGTGGGCGGGGGGACGGGAGTGGCGGTGTTTTCTTCGGGCACTTCCTCAGTAGGTGTGCGCGAAGGAATGCTGATGATGGGCGTGGGGGTGGGAGGAACGGCGTTGGTCGCTGTGCCGGTTGCCGGCGCGGGCGGCGTGGTGGGAATGGAAGTAGGCACCGACGAGGTCGGGGTGGGCGTTGCCGGGTTGATAATGATAAACGGCGGGAAGGAAATCTCACCGCCGGGGGTGAGGTAACTTTCCGCCCATGCCATGGGCGTCAGAATCTGCGGCAGGATCGGTTGAAAGAAGGAGATCGGTTTTGGGGAGGTCGTATTTGGGTCCAGGTTGGAGCGCATGTTCCCAAACAGGCTCCAATTTGGCGCGACGCGAATGGCAATCTGCGCCACAATGATGAGCAGCAGAATACCAATCGGAATGATAAATATGATCAAACCCCAGTCACGGCGTTCTTTTTTCGATGAATTCATGCCTCCCCCTCACCCGGGTGCTGTACCGGCAATGAAACGATGAATTTGCTTCCCGGGAAATTTTCTTCGTCATGACCCGGACTCTCCACCCAGATCCTGCCGCCATGCGCCTGGACGATCCCCCGCGCAATGGCAAGTCCCAGCCCGGGTCCGCCGCCCTTGAATTTTGTCTTCCCCGATGAATGCAGCAGGACCTCGCCGGTTTGGTGGAATTTTTCGAAGATCGCATCCTTCATTGACGGGTCAACGCCGATGCCCGTATCGCAGACGGCAACCTCCACCTGCGGGGGCTCGTTTCCGTTCAAAAACCTGCCGCTGACCGTAATGTGACCGCCGTCCGGCGTGTATTTGATGGCGTTCATAATCAGGTGATAGAAGACCTTTTGCATCTGGTCGGCGTCCACCGAAACCGGCGGGAGTTGTTTCAATCCCTCCGTTTCAAATTTTATCTTTCGTTCCCTGAACGCCTGCTTGAATTCCTTTTGGACCTTCTGGATGATTTGCTCGATCTCCAGCGTAACCTTCTTGAGGATCAGGGAGTCGCTGTCAATGCGGGAGACATCCAGCATGCTGTCCACCACGTCCGACATGCGTTCGGCGCCTTCGATGATTCCATGCGCCAGGCTGTACAGTTCCGGGCTGCTCCTGGTGTCCTGTTCCAGGAGTTGGGAATACCCCATGATCAAGGTCAACGGCGTTCTCAATTCGTGCGCTGAAATCTGAATGAAATTGGTCTTTGTTTTATCTATCTGTTTCAGCGTTTGGTTCATCTGCTCCAATGTCTGGTTCATTTGCTCCAGCTGCAATGTACGCTCCTGGAGGCGGGCGGTCATCTCGTCGAACGTATGGGCAAGCGTACCGATCTCATCCTTCGCGCGGATGCCGGTCCTGCGATTAAGGTCGCCGCCCGCAATCGCCTGCGACGTGCGCACCAGCGAATACAACGGGACGATGATCATCCTCGAAACGAAGTATCCGATCCCGATCACAACCAGCATGATGCCGGTGAACAGAAGTGCGTACGTGGTTCTGCTGTTTTCCCCAAATTGCAGCACGAAATCCGTCGGCAGGACGACCCCAAAGACCCCGATGCGGTCGTTGCCCACCTGCAAAGGCGCGCGCCCAAGCGTGTAATTTCGTCCCGCCAGGGTGAAGTTGTCCCCCGTCACCAGGTTTTCGGAAAGGATGACAACATCGTATTTCTCCCGCGGGATGGAAAGCATATTCAGCGTTTCCTGGTTGGCGGGGCTTAACGTGGTGGCAATCGCCTGTCCGTTGTTTCCATAGATGACGATATCGGCAAGCGCTATATTCTTGAAAGCGGGGAGCAGCGTGCGGATGGACGTCCCCACCACGACCACGCCGTTGAATTCGTCGTTGACCGATACCGGCAGGGCGGTATAGTAATAGGTCTCGTTATTCAAAAAATTAACCCCCAAGCTTCGGCGCGGGGGGGCGTTTGGATTTTTGCTTCCGAAAAATACGGCAACGAGCGGTGAGCTGGATGCGCCGGTGTTTTGTGTCAGGCGCTGTATCTGTCCGACCTCGTCAATCACCAAATGGACAACTTCATTACCCTGCGGTGAGATCAAAATCAGGTTTTCGATGCCTTTTTCCCCGAAGATGGGTTCCGCCAGTTTGAGTGCGGCCTCCCGATCCTCGTCGCGGAGCGCCTCTGCCAGTCCCTCCGTATAGGCAATGATGCGGGCGGTGGAGACGTGATAACTTTCCTGGCGAACGAAACTATCGGAGACGACCCGCCCCGCCTCGAGCAGTTGATTGGTCAGCCGTTCCCTTAATGAGCCGGTCACGAGGCGCGTGACCACATAGACCCCGATTAACGAAACAACCACGGTCAGCAAAACGTACGGCAGGGCGACCTTAAGACGAATGCTCATGTGAAAACCCGTACAAAAATGCCATAGGCATTATACAGGCGGGGAATCCTGCTTACCTTAAAATGCAACATAATTATAATGTCAGACAGGATAAATTATCAACGACTTTTCGCTTCAGACCGACCCCATGCCTGCCCTGCCCGCCCCAGGCATTCACCTCCCTTAGAGCCGCTTCACAAAGTGAATCAGCCGCTCCGCCTCTTGATAGCCCTGCTTCAGGTGCGCGCGGATGCTGGCTTCATTGTCCAGCCAGGTATCGGATGCCATTTCGGTACAGCCCTTGGACCGCGCCCAATCCTCCGCCGCTTCCGCCAGCCGGCTCGCGATTCCCTTCCCACGAAATTCCGGGTACACAAACCATCCCTCGATGTACCCCACCGGGCTGGTCTCGCAGCCCTCCCCGTAGTCGCGGAGGCGCGCTTCGATCATCCCCGCCGGGGTTCCATCCACGAACGCCATGAGGACGGCATCGTCATCGCTGGCAAGAATATCGTCCATGTCGAAGTTCAAATAGTCGTCGGGCGCTTCGGGCCAGATGCCCCTGCGCATTTTGAACCACTCCCCCCGGTCTTCGGCGGTGATGCGGCGAACGGAAATTTCCATGTTCCTCCTCGAAAAGAAAACCCTGAAGGGGCTGCCTTCAGGGTCACAAGTATAAACGAATCCTATTCGCCTTTGCGCTTTGCGAGGCGGTGATCCAGCATCAGGACGGCGGTGGCGCGTTCTTCGATCATCTTCAGGTTTGCCACAAGTTCGGCAGCGTTCTTCTCCTCCTCCACCTGCTCGCTGACGAACCATTGCAGCATCACCTGGGCGGGATAATCCTTTTCCTTCTGCGCCAGTTCGTACAGCGCATGAATGGATGCGGTCACTTTTGCCTCGTGCGCCGCCACTTCCTCCGCCGCCTCCAGAACAGAAGACCACTCGTGCCTGGGCGCGTCAATCGCTTTGAGATGCACTCCACCTCCGCATTCGAGGATGAAGTCGTAGAACTTCATCGCATGTTCGCGCTCCTCATCCGACTGAATCCGCATCCAGTGCGCGAAGCCGGGCAGGTTTTTCTGCTCGAAGTACGCCGCCATCGAGAGATACAAATAGGACGAAAACAGTTCCTTGTTGATCTGTTCGTTCATGGCGTCTTGCATTGCTTTTCCGATCATGGGGATCTCCTTTCCATCTCGAATATGAATTTTATCAGACCCGCCAGAATTAACACCCAGAGGAGGAGGATCACCGCCGCGCCCGCGTACCCTGCGCCTCCCTCCCAGCTTTTGCCTGCCGCCTCCCTGCGAGCCTCTTCCAACACTTCGGGCGGAATCAACTTAACCGCCAGCCAAAGCCCGCCCGGCGTGATGATGAGATCGTCCAGATAGCCGAGTATGGGAATGAAATCGGGGATCAGGTCAATCGGGCTGAAGGTGTGCGCCGCGACAAGGAAGATCAACGCCTTCACATACCACGGCGTGCGCGGGTCTTTCGCCGCCAGGTAAACGGCGTACGCCTCCCTCTTGAGCAGACGCGCGCGAGACTTCCACCGTTCAAGCATGGCTCGAAGATTTATCCCTGCCTGGCGCTGTCCTTGATCTGCTTCGCAAGGTCAGCCAACAACTGGTTGGAGATGTCTGCCATCAGAATTTTTTTCTCGGCTTTGCTGATGACCGTATTTTCGGAACCGAGCGCCGATTCAAAGGCTTCCAGAAGCAGCGCCGCAATTCTGTCGGAGACATGCGACGCCTTCATCTTCTTGAGTATCTTCGAGCGGAAATTGAGAAACGATCCCGTATCGTCCGAAATAAAGGGCGTCATTGCATCATCCTCTTTTCTTCAACCAATCGGTCAACTTCTTCGCCGTCCACGTATTGACGACGTCCTTCGGCTCCAGCCAGGCGCGGCGCGCAATGGCAACGCCGTATGAAAGCACGTCGTACCCCTCTTCGGAATGCGCGTCTGTGTTGATGCTGATGGGAATGCCCAGTTCCCTGGCGCGGCGCGCGTATGCATCGTCGAGGTCGAGGCGGGAGGGATGGGCGTTGATCTCCAATGCCACGCCGGATTCCGCCGCGGCTTGCAGGACGGCTTCCATATCCAGATCCGCGCCCTCCCTGTCGGGGATTTCACGTCCCGTCGGGTGACCGATGATATCCACGTGCGGGTTTTTCACGGCTTTCAGCAGCCGCTCGGTGATCTTCTCTCTCGGCTGGCGCAAACTCGAATGGAGGGAGGCAACCACGAGGTCGAGTGAGGCGAGAAAGTCATCGGGATAATCGAGCGAACCGTCGGCTTTGATCTCCACTTCGCTGCCGTGCAGAATCAGAATCTCACCGCCCAATTGTTTTTGAATCTTCTTGATTTCCGCGGCTTGCTGTTTGTGGCGCTCCATCGAAAGCCCGTTTGCGACGCCCAAACTCACCGAATGGTCGGTGAAGGCAATGACCTGCAATCCGCGTTTGGCGGCGGCGCGCGCCATTTCCAACATGCTCAACCTGCCGTCGCTGTAGGTGGAGTGCATGTGCAAATCGGACCTGATGTCTTTCGCCTGAATCAATTTTGGAAGTTTGTTCGCCTTTGCCGCTTCCACCTCGCCGCGGTCTTCGCGCAGTTCGGGCGGGATCCACGGCAAGCCCAATGTTTTGTAAACCTCTTCTTCGGCGGCGCAAAGAATTTCCCCTTTGCCTTTGACTTTGGTCAGCGCGTGTTCGGAGAGCGAAAGTCCCTTATCGAGCGCGATCTGGCGAAGTTTTACGTTGTGGTCTTTCGAGCCGGTGGCGTATTGCAAAGCCGTGCCGAACCTTTCCGGCGGGTGCACCCACACCTGCGCGCGCACGCCGTCATAAAACTCGATGCTGGCTTTGGTATCGCCTTTGCCCAGCACACGCTCCACCCCTTTGAGGTTGATGAAGGCTTCCATCACAGCGGATGAATCTTTTGCCGCGACGAGAATGTCGAGATCGCCGACGGTGGAACGCATCCTCCTCAGACTTCCGGCTGGTTCCGCGGCGACGACTCCCTTCACCCCTTTGAGGACGCCGATGATCTCCTGCGCCAGCGGGTATGCCCTCCCCAGCGGGATTCTGCCGGAACGCCGCGCCAGGGATGCGATGCCCTCCAAAATCGCGGCTTCCGATTTTGCGCCCATGCCGGGCAGGCCGCGCAGTTTGCCAGCCTTTGCCGCCGCTTCGAGTTCGGCGAGCGTGGTGATGTTCAACGCCTTCCAGATTGCGGCGATCTTTTTCGGTCCCAGCGAAGGGACTTGCAGCCAGGCTGCCAGGCTTTCGGGCACTTCCTTCCTGAGCCGTTCCAGGAATTCGAGTTTGCCGGTGGAGAGCAGTTCGTCTATCTTTTCGGCGATGGCTTTGCCCACGCCGGGAACTTCGAGTAGTTTTCCTTCCTTCCAATATTCGCTGGCTTCGCGTCCCAGAGACTCCAGGCTTTCCGCCGCCTTGCGGTAGGCAAGCGTTTTATAAATGATCTCGCCTTTGATCTCCAGCAGGTTGGCGATCAGGGTAAACACACCCGCAAGCTGTTTGTTGTTCATCATGGTGCACCTCTAATGATTCCATTATACGACATGACCAAAGTTGGATTGAATGGGCTGGAGAAACCCCATACATTGAATAGGTCTTAAGTAGTCGGTCATAAGTTTTTAGAAAACAAATTCCTGCTCATGCCGCCGTCCTCGGCGGCGGGGACGCCGCCGGGAGCGTATTTTTGTAAAATT
>QMIW01000105.1 GCA_024434165.1 Chloroflexota bacterium
ACATCATTTACACAAACCCACTGCCCGGGAGCGATATGAATCCAAATGAACCCCTCCTCACCCCCAGGGAACTCCTTGCCTACCGCCGCAGGGCGGGGGCTTTGCAGGACTTCCCCCCGCCCGAGACGGTCGTCTTTGCGCCGCAGAAAAGTCTCGCCGGTTACGTTCTGAAAAAATATTCCACAAAACAGGTGAAGGGATTTCTGGGCGAATTTTATCTGTTGAAGAAATTCAACGGCAGAATTGCCCTCTCCACCGGCTTTGGAATCGGCGCGCCCGTCGTTGCCGGGCTGGCGGATGAATTCGCCGCGCTGGGGGTGAGGCAGTTTGTGCTGGTCGGCATGGCGGGCGGGCTGCAGGAGAATCTGTCAGCGGGGGATATGCTCCTTTCGACGGGAGCAATTCGCGGCGAAGGGGTGACGCGGCACTATCTCCCGCCGGGCGAAACTGTGGAAACGTCCGACCACATTCGCGGGCGGGTCGCGGAAATCTTATCCAATCAAAAGATGCCGTTTTCAGAAGGAATCACCTGGACGACCGATGCGCCCTTCCGCGAACTCCGCCGCGATGTGCTGGCGTATCAGGCGCGCGGCGTGCTCGCGGTGGAGATGGAAGCGGCGGGGATTCTGGGGGTGGCAAAATCCTGCGGGCTTTCTGCGTTTGCCGCGTTCTCCGTCGCCGACCTGCTTTCCGGCGGCGTCTGGCGCATGTCCGCCGATTTGGGGCGTTCGCAAGCCGGTTTGGGGATTCTGTTCGATGCGGTTTGCGAAGCCCTGAAGTGAAGTGCAACCCGATCCCTCCGCCATGCGTATATCTACCCGGACTTTCAAATTCCGTCAAAACGATATACACTAAATATTGAAACCTACATCACAGGAGAGTGAACTATGAACAAAACAGGTCGTTCCCAGCTTGCGCTGGGGGTCATTCTTATTCTGATCGGCGGATGGTTCCTGCTCAACCAGACCATGCCGGGCTTCCGCGAGTTCTTCGAGCCATACACCGAGTGGCCCGCCAACATGCTCTTGATCGGCGCGGGCATTTTGATCATCGGGCTTGTCACGGGTTCCCCGGGGCTTGCCGTGCCCGCCGCGATCGTCGCCGGCATCGGCGGCATTTTCTACTATCAGGAAGCCGTCGGCGATTATGAATCGTGGTCGTACATGTGGGCGCTCATCCCCGGTTTCATCGGGGTGGGGGTTGCCCTTCAGGGATTGCTCGGCGAAAACACCGCCCACAACCTCAAGCGCGGACTCAACCTCATGGTGGTCAGCGCGGTGTTGTTCCTGGTCTTCGCGGCTTTCCTCGGCGGCTGGAACATCCTCGGCAACTATGGTCCCGCCGTTTTGTTGATTCTGCTCGGTCTGTGGGTGCTTGGCAGCGGGTTGTATCGAACGTATCGAAATAAAGGAGAATAACATGCGCCGCGGTTCATTGTTTTGGGGCAGCCTGCTGCTCCTGCTTGGCGGTTTGATGCTTGCCGATGCCGCCGGGGTTCGCCTCCCGAACGGCAATTCATTGATGAGTCTCTTCTGGCCCCTGCTCCTTATCGGCGCAGGCGGGTGGACGCTGCTGGGCGTTTTCCTGCGCGGCAAGGTCGAAACCGAAACCGCAAACATCCCGCTGGAGGATGCGCGCACAGCCAGCGTCAGCATCAATCACGGCGCGGGCGAGTTGAATCTTCACAGCGGGGCGGCGGGAAACGAACTGCTGCATGGTTCGTTCACGGGCGGGTTGGAATACAAAACTTCCCGCAGCGGTGACAACCTCGAGGTCCGAATGCGACCCGCACGCGACTTTGTGGGTTTTCCCTTCTTCGGCTTCCGCACGCAGCTGGATTGGGACATCGCCTTCAATCCCTCCATTCCCGCCGCATTGGATCTGAATCTCGGCGCGAACAAGTCCACGATCAACCTGCGCGACCTGCGCATCACCGATGTCAAGTTGAAATCGGGAGCCAGCGAAACGACTCTGACCCTGCCTTCCACGGGGCGCCTCAAAGCGGACTTTGAGATTGGCGCCGCTTCGTTGACTTTGATCGTCCCGGAGGGCGTTTCGATCCGGGTTCGCGCCGCCATCGGCGCCGGCGATATCAATGTGGACCGGGCGCGATTCCCCCGCGACGAATCGCCCGATTTCGAGACCGCTTCCAACGCGGTGGATATTAACATCAAAGGCGGCGCGTGTTCAGTAAAAGTAAGATAATCGGAGCAAACATCATGAAACGATTGGATCCAAGAATTGTATTGGGCTTGCTGTTGATCATGGGCGGCGGGCTTGCCCTGGCGCAGTCGTTGGGCTATCTGGAGAACGCCTCGAAATATTTCTGGGGCGGCGCGTTCCTCGTGGCGGGGTTTGCGTTTTTATCCCTGCTCCTCGGCGGTCATTGGTGGAGCGCCTTTCCGGGGTTTACGCTCGCCGCGCTGGGAGTCCTGATCCTTTTGCCCGAATCGCTTGAAGACCTGGGCGGGGCGATCTTTTTGGGCGGTATTGCGCTTTCCTTCTGGTATGTATACGCCACCGACCGCATGGAGCGCTGGTGGGCGATCATCCCCGGCGGCGTGTTGACCGCGCTTGCCCTGCTCATCCTCGCCTCTTCGTATTTTGAAGAATTCTCCGGCGCGATCGTACTGGGCGGCATCGGGTTGACGTTCTTCATCGTTTACGCCACCAACACGGTGGAGCGCTGGTGGGCGCTCATCCCCGGCGGGGTGCTGGTCACGCTGGCAGGCATGACGATTGCCGCAGAACGGTTTGGCGAATTTCAAACGGTGGGCTTCTTCTTCTTCGGGCTTGCCCTCACCTTTTTGCTGGTTGCCCTGCTTGCAAAAATGAATTGGGCATACTGGCCCGCTTTGGCGCTGGGCATCATGGGCGTTCTGGGGATTGCCTCTCTGTTGGAGTTTGCAAATTACCTCTGGGCGGGCGCGCTGATTCTCGGCGGCGTATTCCTGCTCTACCGATATTTTACAAAGAGGGAGTAATACAAGAGTGAAATCACCGTCCCGAAGGTTTGCGGAATTCTTGACAACCGAACCTTCGGGACGTTTTACCGAATCTGAAAACTTATAAAGCCTGGCAGCCTTTCAGTGTCCCTGTTTGATCAATCACCCCTGTCCATGCAGGGGTGATTGTGTTCCAGCCTATTGTTCCGCCACCACGCGAATATCCGGGAAGAACTGATGCACGGTTCCTTCCACCCATCCGTGCAGGGTGGAGGGCAGCAACGGACAGTTGAGGCACGCTCCCCCCAGTTTTACCTTCAACGTATTGCCGTCGAGCGAGATGAACTCCACCGTGCCGCCGTGGAATTGTTCGATATACGCGCTGATGTTCTCCAAAAGCAGGCGCACCTGCATTTCCAGGGTCTTCGGTTCAGGTTGATTCATAATCTTAATCCTGTCTGCCCGGGGCGCTTTGTCTCCAGCAGCCGCTGGATTTGCGCGTGGGCGTTTTCCCAGCGGGGCGAAACCATGCGGGCAAGCCTGTCAATCACCGTCTTGCCGACCGCGGGAGATTTTTGCACCAGCTCCCATAGATGCTCGCGCCGCACTCGCAGCGCCTCGACCCTCTTCTCGCTGACAATGCTCGACGTGTACTTGCTTGTCCCGATCACCGCCGACCATCCGAACACATCCCCGCTGCCGAGGCGCGTCAGGACGATGGGATTGCCGTCGTAGGGCTTATACTGAATGATGACCGTCCCGCTCATGATCACGTAGAGATGCGTGGCGGGGTCGCCCTGCTCGAAGATCACCGTCCCTGCCGGGCAGGAATAGTTCTCGAAGAGCGGTTTGAGCAGGTCTGACTCTCCGGGCGAGAGATCCTGAAACAGCGGGATGTAGGGAAGTCTATCCAGCATTTGAAAGAATATTAATCATCGCCAGGACGGGTTGCCAGTACCATCCATCCTATTGTGAATGACATTCATCCCATGTTTTCAATGACCTTCTTTTCCTGCGTTATACTCTGAATACAGGTAATTTTTTCCGACCCCGCCGCTTCCGATACAGCGATGACCGAAGAAAAGAACCTATCCTCCCTCGAACGGCTTCTTTTGGGAATGGATGCGCCGCAGACCGGGCAGACTCTCGCTGCGCCGCTTCGCAAGGGCGCAATCTGCCCGGAGTGCGGGGCTGCCAGCCTCGATTACAACGGCTTGCTGCAATTGGAGTGTCCGGCTTGCGGGTACGTAAGCGGCGAAGGCGGAGGATGCACCTGATGACCCCAGCATCATCCCGTGTGGATGATTTTCCAGGACTTTGAATGACAAATACCGCCCAACCTTCCCTGGGGAGATTTCTTGCCATGCTCATGATCGGAGCTGGATTCCTTGCCATAGGAATCACGATCGTTCTGCTTTCCAAAAACGAGACGAACGCCTCCGCATCCTCCCAGGACTTTTCAGCGATTCCCGCAAAAGTAGATTATCCCGCCCCCGAGCTGACCCTGACCAGCCTCGATGGTACTTCGGTCTCCCTCGATGCGCATCGCGGGCAGGTTGTGCTCGTGAATCTGTGGGCGACGTGGTGCCCCCCCTGCCGCGAAGAGATGCCGACCCTGCTCGCCTTCTATGAGAAATACAAATCGAACGGCTTCGTTTTAGTGGCGATTGACCAGGGCGAAACGGCAGATTTGGTCATGCCGTTCGTCGAGGAGTTCAAACTGACCTTCCCTGTCTGGCTGGATGAAGGCAATCTGGCGGGGCGCAAATTCAACACGATGAACCTGCCCAGTTCCTACGTCATTGACCGGAACGGGCGCGTAAAACTAATGTGGATCGGCGGCATTTCAGAGAAAAATCTCGAATCCTACGTGCCAGCCGTGATCATGGAGTGAGCATGGATGTTTCATTGCAATGGAAGGGGCGGATGACATTCGAAGGGGCGGGGGATTCCGGTTTCGTGCAAAGGTTGGATTCTGACGTATCGGCGGGGGGCGATGACAGCGCTGCGCGCCCGATGGAGTACATCGCCATCGGGCTGGCGGGCTGCACCGCGATGGATGTGATTTCCATCCTTAACAAGAAAAAACAGGCGATAACCGGTTTCGAGGTCAGGTTCCATGGCGGCCGCGCACAGGAACACCCGAAGGTGTTCACGCAGGCGGTGGTCGAATATCTCATCCATGGTTTGGATGTGGATGAGGCGGCGGTTCTGCGCGCCATCGAACTCTCGGCGGAGAAGTATTGTCCTGCGCAGGCGATGCTTGTTAAAGCCTTCCCCATCCGGTTGATCTATAAAATTTTCGACGGGGAATCGAAAGCCCTCGTGAAAGAGGGCGAATACCTGCAAAAAGAAGTATTGGGCGTGTAGGTTCCGAGTCCCGTCCGCCGCTCATTTTGTGGAAGGCTGCTTCTGCGAAACGAATTTCGGGTTACGGAAAACCTGCGTTGATGGACGTGTAGGCGTCGCCGCATTCGCAGGCGATAACAACGGACCCTCCCCTGGTCATCGTCCCCAGATAGGCGCCGCTTCCGTTGTGAGCCATCCATCCGCTCAGGGTAAAGGGAATCACACTGTCGGCAACGATCCACTCGCCGTTGTATTTTCTGGCAATGTGGACGTGCGTCCCGGTGGAGCGCCCGCCTTCGCAGGAGGGATATCCGATTTTGTCGCCCGCTTTCAGGTCCGCGCCAAGAGGCGCGCGCTCGCGGGTGGCAAGATGCAGGTAAAAGATCACCCAGCCGGTGCGTTCGTTTCCATCCCTGTCAAGGTCGAGCGCCACCCCGTCCACACTCGAGCGGACGACCAGCCCGTCGGCTATCGCCGTTGCGTAGTTGTCGGTCTCCGCGGAAGCGCAGCCGGATTTTTCCGATGGCGGGGCGAAGTCCAATGCTGCGAACGGTTCGCCTGTGCCCCAGCCGGTATGCGGTCCGCCGGTGAAACTCCATGTCTGGTCGCTGGGAAAGGGCAGGGAAAGTTCGGGCTGGCGCAGGCTTCCGGGAATCAATTCCACCGTTTCCTCCCAGGGGTTGCCGAAAAACTTCTGATACGTTTGCGCCAAGCCCTCGCGCCCGACGGCGCGCGCGTAATCCTCCCCGCTGAACATCCTCGAATAATAGTATTGAAGCGCAACAGACCCGGCGTTTTGCCAGGGGTCGGGTCGAATCAGAATGCCGGCTGCATCGTCGAATTCGATCAGCGAGCCGATGCGCCAGCCGTAGTATCCGTTGTTGAGCAGGTTGGCGGCAAGGACGAGTTGCAGGTACGGCGTATCCCAATATTGACGCTTCAAACCCAGCAGGTTTTTCCTGACGGGCGGTTCGCTTTGCGTGAGCGCGCCGCCCTGATATTCGAGCAGCGCCAGCAGCAGCCGCGGACTGATGCTGTAATTGACAGAGACGTAGTCCACCAATTCTGCGCCGGTTTTCCACTCACCGCCGACATACGCCCGGTATTTCTTCAGCCAGCCATCCTGGTCTGAAAGGAAAGCGGCGGTGTTGAAACCCGTCTGGCTGGGTCCGTTGATGTAGGCATGGTCCGGGATGATTTGAAACGGGCTTCCCCACAATGCGCGATAATAGATCGGAATCTTCATGGGCATGCCGGGCGGCATGGTGGTCGCATCGCGCGGGATGTGCGGGTTGGCGGCGAGGATTTCATCAACGGTGGTGTTGAAACGGCTCGCCAGCGCGGGCAGGGAATCGCCGGTTTGGGCGGTGTAATCCACCAGTTCGCCCGGTTTATAAGCGGGACGTGCGGGCAGGGGAGTAGGGATGGCTTCCGAGTTTCCCTGCTCGCCCACCGCCTCCAGCCCGGACGATGGATTGTTTACGCCTGGCGATGAAGCCGGGACGCAGGCTGATAGAAAGAACAAGGCAGCCGCCAGCGCAGCGATGCCCTGCCGAATTTTTTCGGTTGCCTTACTCATTTTCGTCGCGAATGATATTCGACCACGCCTGGCTGAGCGGGTCGGCAATGATCTCCTGACCGCCGCGCACAAGTTTCCCTTCGTAAGCCTTTTCGCCTGCCACCACCCGCCAGCCGTCCATGATGAACGGAATGGGACCGTCCGCTGTCACCCATTCGCCGTTGTACTTTCTGGCGAAATGCAGATGCGTACCGGTGGAGACGCCTCCCTCGCACGAGGCATGACCGATACGGTCGTTCGCCTCCAGCCAGGTGCCGGCGGGGACGCGGTTTTTTTCAGCGATGTGGAGGTAAAGCAAGTTCCAGCCGGTCTGTTCGAAACCGTCGCCATCGAGGTCAACCATCACCACACCGTTTTCCGAGCGGACGACCAGACCGGGGGCGGCGGCTGTCACCCAGGTTGTGGTGGGGATACAGCCGCTTTTTTCCGCGGCGGGCGCAAAGTCAATGGCGGCGAAGACGCTGTGCGACCGCCCGTAAATATTGGGGTTGATCTGTCCCCAGCCGTTGTGGGGTCCGCCGGTAAAACTCCATTTGACGCCCGGCTCGAACGGCAGGACCAGAGGCGGCTGGTTAAGCGAAGGCGGGAATAACGGCTCCACCAGTTCGGCGCGCGCCCAGGGATCGCCGAACATTTCCTCGAACAGGGCGGGGAAGCCCGAATCCGGGTTGATGATTTGCGCCCATTGCGACTGGCTGTGAAGCCGTGAGAAAAGATACTGAATCGCAACCGTCCCTGCGTTCAGGCGCGGGTCGAGCCGCAGTTTCGAGCCGTCTGGAAACTCCAGGTGTGTGATGGTGCCAGCCCGCCAGCCGTAATAGGCGATTGCCATGTTGTTGATCGCCCAGACCATCTGCACGCTCATGCCTTTGTAGTGGTAATCATTGAACCCCATTGGGAATTCGGTGTGGAGCAGGTCAATCGGCTGGCCGCGCACCCAGCGGCTCTCGAATTCCAGCAGGGCGAGCAGGAGGCGCGGGTTGATCGAATTCTCGATGGCGAGCCGGTCAATGGCATCGTGTCCGGCAATCCAGCCGGTGGAGCCGAGGTAGTCGCGGAAACTGCTCAGGTATCCGTTCTGTTCCTTGACGTATGCTTCGGTGTCGAAATCGAGCGCGGTGGCGGAGAAGACGATCTCTGAATCGGGAATCAACTGGATGTTCGGCGTGGTCGGCTCATTAATGCGGTTGGGAATGACCAGCAATGTGCCGGGGTCAATCAACGTGGTTCGGGTCAAATCGGCATCGGAGATGATCTCCGCTTCATCCACGCCGAAGCGTTTGGCAACGGCGGAGAGCATGTCGCCGCTTTGGGCGTAATAAAGGAACGGCGCCGAATCCAGTGTGGGAATATCCAGGGTCGGCTCGAGGGTAACGCCAGCGGCAGGCGGCGGGGGTGTTTGCGCCGCTTCGGTGGCGATGGAGGGCGGAGTGGTCGAAGTGGGGAAAATGATCGGGGCGTCCTGAACAACAAACGGGTCAATCAGAGGCGTATCCGGGAGGGGTGAATCCGGTGTGGGGGTGGCGGGAACACCCCAAATGGAAGGAGAAGTCCCGCAGGCAGAAATCGTCACCGCGGCAATAAAAAGGACTGCGATAGCATGGCGCATGGTTGGAGGAATTATATCCGTGTAAATTAAAGTTGGGTGAATTAACGGGTGATCAGGTTGAAATCGTTTGCGCTGTCCCATGCCTCGATGGTCTGCGAACCGCGTGTGAGGAAACCGTCGTATTCATAACCGTCGCCGCTGGAGATCCAGCCGCTGAGGTTGAATGGCATCGCTCCATCCGCCGCGATCCATTCGCCATTGTATTTGCGTGCCACATGGACGTGCGTGGCGTTGGAGACGCCGCCTTCGCAGGAAGGATGACCGACGTATTCGTTTGCAAAAAGATATTCGCCGGGCTGCACGCGGTCTTCTTCCGCCACGTGCATGTAAAGGATGACCCAGCCGGTCTGTTCGTAGCCGTCGTTATCGAGGTCCTGGACCACGGCGCCGTTCGATACGCGGACGATGTATCCGTCTGCCATGGCAGTGACCCAAAACGGACTTACGAGGCAGTCCCCGCCAGTGTTATCGGGCGGGGCGAAATCCAACGCCGCCCAGGCAGAGCCGGAATCCCAGCCGCCGTGCGGACCGCCGGTAAAATACCAACTCTCTCCCGCTGAAAAAGGCAGGTTCATCGGCGGTTGTGAAATGGAAGGCGGGACAAGCGGTTCGACGGCGTAACCAAAGGGGTTGCCGAAGAAAACGAAATACGTGACCGCCAGCCCTGTCTCCTTTACGTCCTTTTCCCAGGATTCCAGGGTATCGAGCTGCGAAAAGAAATATTGCACCGCCGCCGTACCGGCGTTGATGGTCGGGTCAACCGGCACGACCTGGCCATCTGCCAGCACAAACGTGGAAAGCGCATTGACGCGCCAGAGGTAATATCCGCGATTGAGGGTGTTCGCCGCCCATGCAAGTTGACGGTACAAACCGTAACGGTTTTCATCCACCAGCCCCATCGGGTAATCCACGTTGACCGGGTTGGGATTGGTCACCCATCCGCTTTGGTACTCCAGCAGCGCCAGCAGAATGCGCGGATTCACAGAGTAATTGGCGGCGACAAATTGAAGAATCTCCGCGCCGCTCATGAGGCTTCCGTTGACATCCTGCGTGTAATAGGCGAGATAACCGTTCTGGCTTGCAATAAATTCGGCGGCATCGAAGTAAACCGCGCCGGGACCGTAAACCAGTTCCGAATCGGGGATGATCTTGAGCGCCGCTCCCACGCTCAGCGGATTGGGAGCGGGGATGACCAGCACCATGCCCACTTCCAGAAGGTTGGGATCGGTGATGTTGTTCGCATCCAGCAGGGATTGCAGGCTGATTCCGTAGCGCTGGGCGATGTCGCCGAGGGTGTCTCCCGCCTGCACGATGTATTCGTCCACATTCTGGCGCGGCGTAGGCAGGGTGCGCGCCGGGTCGGGTGTGGGTGATTTGACAATCTGGTTTTGAATCCCGATCAATGGCGAGATGTTAACGGGAGCGCGCGTGGGTGTGGGCTGGCGCGTGGCGGTGGGAAGTCCGGTGTGAGTTGGAAGGTTGGAAACGGGCAAATCCGGCTGAAGAGTCCCGTTGACGGGCAAAAACGGATCGTACGTGGGAAATACGACCGGCGTTTCATCCCCGGTTGTGCATGAAAGAAGAATCAGGGATAACAAAAAGACGAAGATGCTTTTTCGAAACGGCATGAAAGCGATTTTACCAAAGCCCCGGGCGCTTATTCCTTCCCGTTTTTCGCCGCCAGCCATCCCGCCGCGAAGGTGGAAAACATCTCATATTGGAAGATCCCGCCTCAATTTTTTGATTTCTCCGCGCTGCTTCTTTTCCTTCAAGCGTTTTTCCTTCGATGCCTTCGTCGGCTTGGTCTTGCGGCGTATCTTCGGCTTCTCGCCCGCCCTGCGAATCAGTTCGTGGAATTTTCGGAGCGCATCTTCGCGGTTTTGCTCCTGCGTGCGGAAGCGCTTCGCTTCGAGGACCAGCACGCCGTCCGCATTGACCCGCTTTCCGGCAAGTTGAATCAGCCGTCCCTTAAGGTCGGAGGCGAGCGTCGGGGAGCGGAGGATGTCGAAGCGCAGCTGCACCGCCGTTGCCACCTTGTTCACGTTCTGCCCGCCCGGTCCCGACGCGCGGATGTATTCCAGCGTGATTTCGTTCTCCAATGATTTCATCACGAAAATTATAAAACTCAAGCTGCCACCCTCCAATAGATTTTCTAGGTTCCCCGCCCAAAGCCCTCACCCTGCCCTCTCCCATCGGGAGAGGGGGAAGTCATCCCAGAATATATAACCTTGTTTGGGG
>QMIW01000008.1 GCA_024434165.1 Chloroflexota bacterium
GACAGGGTCAATCCATTGAATTGGTTAAGGTTTCCGGCGTCTGCGTCTATGATTCCGCAAACTGCCCGCCGCTGGAGAAGATCCCCGCGCCGTTCCCGTTCATCTTTACCCTCAACGCGTTGAGCTGGTCGCCGGATGGAAAGTACGCGGCATTTTCGTATTCGGACAACCCCAGCGGCACACCGACCAAACTCTGGCTCTTCGAAGCGGACGCGAAGACGTGGAAGCCGCTCGCCGAGTTTCCCTACATTGACCCGCCGTTTTGGTCGCCCGATGGCGCGTGGATTGCATTCCGCACGCAGGATGGCGCCGGCGGCGAGGATGTGTATGTGATCCGCCCCGATGGTTCGGAATTGAAGAGCGTTTCCGCCAGCCTGCCCGTCGAAGGACGACCCTACATTATGGACGGCTGGTTTGGCGGCGGCATCCTCATGCGTCCGGCGCTGCCCGGCGGTTCGGGCAGTTTGTATCTTGTCAATGCGGCGGATGGCAGCGCGCGCCCGATGTTCGATTTTTTGTTGACCAAATCGCAGTTCATCGTTTCGCCGGATGCGAACCACCTCGCTTTTGATGTAGTGGATGCGGCAGCGCAGACTCACTCGCTCAAGGTGGTGGAACCTGACGGCTCCAACGCGCTGACGGTTGCCCAGTTTACCGGCGGCTCGATCTACCCGATCGTATGGTCGCCGGACGGCACATTGCTCGCATTCAATTATTACAGCAACCTGACGAGCGGCGCGCCGCTGGCACAGGTGTTTGTAGTCAATCGCGCGGGCGGGAATCCATCGCTGGTGTACGAAGGCTCGACGGTGGGACGCCTGCTCTTTTCGCCGGATGGAAATTACCTGCTGGTGGAAGAGACGACCTCCGCCTCGGGCGGTCACTTGTATTGGATCAACCTCGCCACGCTGGATTTGAGCATCCTGCAAGCGCCCGGTCTTTCCACCGATTACGATTGGTACGCGCCTTCGTGGCGTCCGTGAGCAGCCGGGATGTTATTACCGCGCAGATGAGAATAGTGCGGCGCCGTCCCCGCCGGGTGAGGGAATTTTGCCTGGAGAAACAGCCCGGTTTTTGATTGACTCAATCGGAGTCCTGTGTTATCGTTGCGCCTGATAGGAAAACGGTAGGTTGCGTTGGCTCGAAAGAACTGGAACAACTCACGGTTTGACTGTGGGTTGTTTTGTTTTTCCTCCGATGGAACAAACGGATTTACCTATGAATCTCAATTGCCATAGGAGGCAAAAATGTCTGAAAAAATAACTGGTACGGTCAAGTGGTTCAACGGCGATAAGGGCTACGGCTTTCTCGAACGCGAAGGCGGAGCGGACGTGTTCGTCCACTTCTCCGCCATCCAGGGCGACGGGTTTCGTAACCTGCTCGAGGGACAGAAGGTCGAGTTCAACGTGGAAAAAGGACCGAAGGGTCTCCAAGCCGCGAACGTGGTCGTACTAAACTAAAGACTAAAGACAGAAAAGGAGCCTGATGCAGAAGCGTCAGGCTCCTTGATTTTAAGCACGGGACTCGGGCGGCTTTTTGATTTCCTACTTCTTCCTCGGCGCAAGGCGGTTTCTTCCATAACGATTCGGCGTGGGAGCGGGCTTGGGCGGACGATGTCCATCTCGCGGGGCGCCCCTGCCTCGGGCGCCAGAATCCGTTCGCGGCGGGGCGGGAGCCGTGTAATCGAATCCCTCGATCGTCTCGCGTTTGATCGGTCCCCCCATGATGCGTTCGAGGGTTCGGATCATGTCGTTGTCTTCGGGAGTGACCAGCGTGAACGCATCGCCCGTGCGTTGGGCGCGACCCGTTCTGCCGATACGATGGATGTAGGCGTCGGCGGTGTCGGGCATGTCATAGTTGATGACGTGCGAGATGGTTTCGATATCCAGCCCGCGCGCGGCAATGTCGGTGGCGACCATGATGTCGTGATACCCGCTCTTGAATCCCTTGAGCGCCGCCTGGCGCTGCCCCTGTGAACGATCCCCGTGCAAACTCGTCACCTTGAAACCGGCGCGGTGAATCTGCTGCGCCACTTTTTGCGCGCGGTATTTCGTGCGTGTGAAAACCAGGACCGAATTGGTATCGGTGCGTTTGAGCAGTTCGATCAGCAGTTTCGATTTCAAATGCGGCGGCACGGGATAGAGCGCGTGCGTGACGGTGTGCGCCGGTTTGATGATGCCCACTGAAATTTTCTGCGGCTGGTGAAGCGACTGCGACGCAAGCAGTTCCACTTCCGGCGGGAAGGTGGCGGAAAACAACATCGTCTGCCGTTTTTCGGGCACGGCTTTCACAATGCGGCGCACATCCGGCAGAAAGCCCATGTCGAACATGCGGTCGGCTTCGTCGAGCACGAGGATCTCGATGTGATTCATTTTCGCATGACCCTGAGCGATGAGGTCCAGCAGACGCCCCGGGCAGGCAACGAGGATTTCCGCGCCGCTGCGCAGCGCCTGGATTTGGGGTGCGGCTCCGACTCCCCCGTAGATGGTTGCGCTCTTCAGCCTGGTCCCAGCGGACAGCGTTTTGATCACATCGTGGATCTGCTCCGCCAGTTCGCGCGTCGGCGTGACGATGAGCGCGCGGGCGACGTTTCGCGGACCCGTGAGCAATTTGTTGAGAATGGGCAGCACGAACGCGGCGGTTTTGCCCGTGCCGGTCTGTGCCGTGCCGATGATGTCCCGTCCGCGCAGGGCGGCGGGGATGGCGGCTTCTTGAATGGGAGTGGGGGTTTCGTAGCCCGCTCGTTCGATCCCCTGTTTGAGGCGCGGGTCGAGTTTGAATTGAGAGAAATCCATAAAATCCTGATTTTTTACGCGGTTGAACGCAAATAGTAAGTGGTTGATCTTAATTCCAGCGAATTACAGGTAATCACTTCCACAGCCATTATATCCGCTAAGTAGTCGGTCGAAATAAATTTTACAAAAATACGCTCCCGGCGGCGTCCCCGCCGCCGAGGACGGCGGCATGAGCAGGAATTTGTTTTCTAAAAGCGGGTAGATGATCTGGTTTGTGCCGGGCAGTTGTTCCATCGCCAGACCGGTGTTCATGTTGACCCCGACGGCTTGATAGGCTTTATAGACCAGTTGGCTGCAATAAAACGCCTCTTCGGTCTCGGCGTTCAGAAAATTCAGGTTGTACGGCTTACCGACCTGACCAAGCACATACGTTGCGATTGCGGCGCGTATCAGGAGTTCCTCGTCTTCCGAGTAGCCCAGCACATCGAGCGGCGAAACGATCCCGTAAAACGTGTCGAACAAAAGTCCGCGCTGACGCGCCATGCGTTCGGTGTCCCATTTGCCTTCCGGCACATCGAACGTAATCACGCCGCGCGCGCCCGCCTCGGCGCAGCGCCCGTCGGGACCCAGATAAACGGCAACGTGGTCCACATCTCCCGGCACGAGGCGGCCCACAAACCGCCAGAACTCGCCCGGCAGAATATCCGGCTTGCCGTTCATGGTGCAGATAATATCGCCCGTTTGCACGGACATTCCATTGATCTGATACGTGTAAATCATCGTATCCATTATACGAAAACCCGCCCTCAGAGTTTCAGCCGTTCATCCTAAAAACGAACGCAGAAACTCCCGAATTCGACCCGCCGTCTGATTCCATTTCGGCTGACGCTGATAGCGGATTCGCGCCGCAAGACTCATCTGCACGAGGAGATCGCGCCTCCCGTTCAGGACCTCGAGCCTGCGCGCCAGCATTTGAGCGTCCCCCGGCTGGATGAGGAATCCCGTCACCCCGTCCTCGATGACTTCACCCGCCGCGCCGAGCGTCGTCCCAATCGCGGGCAGACCGAAACCCATCCCTTCGAGGTAGACGATGCCGAAGCCTTCATAACTGGACGGCACGACGAGCACGTGGGCGGATTTGAGTTTGTCTTTGAGGGGCTGGTTGTTGAGGGAGCCGTGAAAGCAGACGATGGACGACAAACCGTGGACGGCGACGAAGTCTTGCATCCGTTTGACGTGGAGAGGGTCGGTGGTGAGAGAGCCGACAATCTCAAGTCGAAAGTCGAAGGTCAAAAGTCGTATGGCTTGCAGCAGTATATGCAGACCTTTACGCTCGATGACATTGCCGAGAAAGAGAATATTAAATTCCTTCTTCTTTCCTCTTTTCATTATTTCGTCTTCCGAAACCGCCTCCCCAAAACGATCTGTCGGCGGAAACGCCACTACGGATGGCAGACTATTCCCTATTAACCTATTCACTACTCCCTTGGTTGTCTCTGAATTGAAAATGAACCCATCCACGCTTGCCAGATATTTCTTCTCGACCGCACGATAAAGATCGTTCTGCCATTTCGGGCGGAGTTCGGAGCAGCGCAAATGGTGGACGAGGCTGATAATGGGGTAGGGATGCGGTCTGCGGTTTGCCCGGATCAATGATGGGTGATTGAGTTCATCCTGAATCAAAATATCCAGGCTGGGCGGAAGGTTGAAGGTAAAGTTATCGGTCAGGTGCGCGGCGTAATTCCGCCAGGGGAGCGAGATAACCTCCACGGTGTCACCCTGCGCGCGGAGATAGTCCACCAGCAGGCGGTCATACAAATATCCGCCGCTGAGTGTATCGAGCGAGCCGTAGATGACGAGACCGATTTTCATCGAGTTAGAACGTTTACAAGTTGAAAGTTAACAAGTCAAACTTCCAAACGGTTAACCTTTCAACCTGTCAACCCGATAAGCCGTCCATGCGTTTTCATTTTCCCACAGCACCACCTTCAACGCGGTGATGTTATTCGCTTTAATGCGTTCGTTCAGCATGGCGGCAAGAATCCGCGCGAAATGCTCAATGGATGGATTCAGCCCGGCGAATTCCGTGCAGTCGTTCAACATCTTTTCCTTGAACATGCCGACCACTTCATCGAGATGCCTTTCCACGTCCACGATGTCCACGAGATAGCCGTGCTGGTCGAGTTCCCTGCCTTCCAGCTGCAATTCGAGCGTGTAATGGTGCGAGTTGGGGAAATTTTCCGCCCCCCAATCTCCGCCGATCAAAAAATGACGCGCAATGAACTCTCTTCGTACTCCCAGTGTGTACATAAATGCTCCTGAACTATGTTTTTACAGCCTGCATGATGAGATGACCGTTCTTTCTCCAGATCGGCATTGCAAAATCGAAGGCGTTGATGCGCGAGCAATAATCCAGGTCGGATTTTGGAAATTGCGGATGTTCGGACATGTGCTCAAGCGCGTCCCGCGCCGCATACACTCTCTGGGCGAAACTCTCCGCCTCCACTTCCTGACCTGTAAATTGCTTCTCCAAAAACTCAGCACAGGCAACATCCTCGTCATTGTTCATCCCGCCCGTGATGACGAAGGTGATCTCATCGGGCTGCAGCCGAAGAACGTAATTGATCGTTGCCTGCGCAACGACAAAACTGGTTGCCATCATCACCTCGGCATGGACACTCCGCACTGCTCCCTGCGTCCCGGCGCCAGTGCGCTGAATGAGGGTGATGCCTGTCAAATCCTGTTCCAAAATGCGGGTGGGGGAGTTGCCGAAATCGAATCCTTCCGGCGGGAGTCCGCCCACTTCGCCCATCGCCTTTGCGTTTGGAATTTGCGCTTTCAATGTGATTGCTTCTTCCACGCCACTGACAAGCAGGATTTCCTTCGCACCTCGTGAAAAGGCATATGCAGAAGTTGAAAATGCCCGCAGCACATCAATCAGGAGCACAATGCCTTCTGCGGTGTGACAGTTTTCGAGAGTCGCATAATTAAATTTCATAATTGAAAATGACCTGCATTGTCTCCTGCGGACATTCGTCCATCAAACGGTATGCCTTATCCGCCTCGTCAATCGGAAAGCGATGCGTAATCCATTTCTGCGGCTGGATGCGCTCCAGCGCCTTCCACGCCACATCGAAGCGGCGGGATTTATCCCACCGTCCCGACAACTCAGGCGAAATGGTGCTGACCTGCGATGAGATGAGCCGGATGCGCGAGCGGTGGAAATCCCCGCCCAGGTCAATCTCGGCGCGTTTCTGTCCATACCACGACCCGATGACGATTCGTCCGCTGAAGGCGGTATGTTCAATGGCGTCATTCAACACAAGAGGGGAACCGCTTAGTTCAAACACCAGGTCGAATTTGCTTTGCGCGTAGCCAAATGAAGATGTTTCCTTTGCGTTGTCTTTTGCAATAACCGTATCGAACTTTACAGGCTTCGCGCCAGGCGCGGAATTCAGCAAACCCTTTTCCTTCAGGTTTTCCGGCGACAACCTCTCCACGTTCAACCTGCTGTTTTCCACTTGCAGCGCATTTCTCCGCAACTCGAACTGATCCACCACAACCAGCGACTCAAGCGGAAACTCGCTCAACAGCGAAGCCGTCAACAACCCCACCATGCCCTGACCAAGCACCAGCGCCCGCTCGCCCAATATCGGCGCCCCGTCCTGCACCAGATTCACGGCGGTTTCCATGTTCGGCAAGAAGCAGGCGTTTTCGGGCGATAGGGAATGGGGAATTGGGAATAAGTTTTCAGGTTTGGCGGCAAAAAGTGAAGTGTGTGATCGAAAAGCAAACACCAACTTATCACCCCATTCCCTATCCACTTCTTTTCCCACTTCCTTTACTTTCCCCACGCACGCATATCCGTATGCCAGCGGATATTTCAATTCGCTGCTGACGAAATCGTGCGCGTCCTTCAACTGCGGGAACTGACCGCAATACACCAGCATCTCCGTCCCGGCGCTGATGGCGGAGCAGATTGTCTCAACCAGAACCTCGTCATCGTTGAGCGGGGGGAGGGCGGTATCGCGTATCTCGAGTTGTTTGGGCGCTGTAAAATACAACGTCTTCGCGGTGGTCATGGGCGAAGTTTAACATAAAAAGCGGCGGTCACTTTGTGCCGCCGCGGAGGGTCCGCTGCAATCCGTTTATCCGTTCCTCATCCGTTGGCTGCCGTCCGCTCCCTTACCCCGGTCTCACCGGGTAATCCGGCGTATCGCGGCGGAACTCGTAATGCTTGATAATGGATTCGATCATTCCCTTTTGCTGTTCGGTCACTTCCTTGAACTCGAAACCGACGTTGTAGAACTGCGGGCTTAAATCCTGTTCGCACCACGCCACCCGCGCAGGCAGGCTCATGCGCACGGCTTTTACCCCGGGCAGTTCCGGGATCTCAAACCCCAGCGTAAGCTCGGAATTGGGGCTCATTGGCTTTTCGGTAATGACCATGGCTCCATGCAGGCTCAAATCCCCCAGGTAGCCGATCAGAACCCCGCCGTACAGGTCGTAGACCTGGGTATACGCCACCAGACTTTTTCGTTCCTGTTTGCGTCGTTCTCTCATTGTGCCTCTATAAAGATTATACAAGTTTAAAGGCGCTTGCGGCAATCGTCCATTGCCGTTTTATGGTAAAAATCCGACCATGCGCTGGATATACCTTTCCCCCCATCTCGACGACGCCGCGCTCTCTGCCGGGGGCTGGATCCATGACCAGACTCGCGCAGGCAATCCCGTCGAAATCTGGACCGTCATGTGCGGCTGCCCGCCCGCCGCCGACCTCTCGCCGTTCGCTCAGGTGCTTCACTTGAGTTGGGGTATCGCCAGCGCAGAAGAAGTGGTGCGCAGCCGCCGCCTGGAGGAGGAACGAGCCGCCAAAATCCTTGGCGCGCAAACCCAATGCCTCGACTTTCTGGACTGCATCTACCGCCGGAACGAAAGGGGGGAATGGCTGTACTCCGGGATTTTTGTAGACCCGCACCCCGACGAAGCGGACTTGCCCGCCCGCATTGCCCAAACTGTCTCCGCCCGCCTCAAACCGGACGATGAGTTGGTCTGCCAACTTGGAGTTGGCCGCCACGTGGACCATCTCCTCGTCCGCCGCGCCGCGGAACTGTTGGGACGCCCCCTCCATTACGTGGCGGATATTCCCTACCTGTTCAACGCCCCGGAGCATCTCCCTCCGCACACGGCTGGGATGAAGGAAAAAATTCAAATGGTCAGCGAAGCAGGCTTGAGGTCCTGGGTGGAGGCGGTGGCGCAGTACGAGTCTCAACTTTCCAGCCTCTTCCCAAGCCTTGAGCAGATGCGGGAACAAATCCGACAATATTACTCCGAAAACAACGGCATCCGTTTTTGGACAATTGTCTAATCAATTTTCTGTAATACTTTTGGGGCTTGAAACTCGTTCCAAATCATGATATAGTATGCGCGATTTTCCGGACGATATCACCGGAATTTTTTAGTCATTGCATCTCGGTAAGGGATGCAAAATTCTATTTAGCAGGAAAATAACATGCCAACGAACTTCCTTACCAAAGAGGGTTTCGAAAAATTACAGGAGGAGCTCGATTATCTGCGCACCACCAAGCGGCAGGAAGTCGCCGCCCGGCTTCACGAAGCGATGGAGGGCGGGGAACTGATTGAGAACGCCGAATACGAAGCCGCCAAGAACGAGCAGGCATTTGTGGAAGGGCGTATCCAGGAACTGGAACTCCTGCTTGCCACCGCGCAAATCATCGAGGAAAACGGCAAATCCAAGAAGGCGGACCTGATCCAGATCGGCTCCAAAGTAACCATCAAGGAAGGCAACTTCGATCCCGAAACGTTCACCATCGTGGGCGCGGCAGAAGCCAACCCGCGCGAGGGCAAGATTTCGAACGAGTCTCCCATTGGCAAAGCCATTTTGGGCCATAAAGTTGGCGACGTGGTGAAAGTGGAAACCCCCGGCGGCACGTACAACGTCAAGATTATCAAAATCGGCTGACAAAGGACGCGACCCGAATGCCCCGCGTCCAGTTTGCATTGGCGCGGGCTTTTTTGTTACCCTCCCCTCTGCGCCCCTCTCCCAGCGGGAGAGGGGGTGGGGTGAGGGAATATAAGGAACATCATGGCAGAATACAACTCCATCGAAAAAATCCGCTTGCAGAAGGTGGAGGAACTCCGCGCGGAAGGCGTGGAGCCGTACCCTACGCGGGCGAAGCGCACCCACACCAGCGTGCAAGCCATTGCTGAGTTTGAAGCGGGCGAAAACGAAAACCGCGAGGTAAAAGCCACGGTTGCCGGGCGGATCCGCTCGATGCGCCCCAAGGGCAAGTTGACCTTCGCGCACATCGAAGACGGCTACGGCAAACTCCAGTTGTTCTTCCGCGTCAACGAAGTGGGTGAGGACCGGCTTGCCTTTTTCAACCGCATGTTCGACCTGGGCGATTTCATCGAGGCGGCGGGCGTGATGATGCGCACCAAAGCGGGGGAGGTGTCGCTTCACGTTCACGATTTCAAACTGCTCGCCAAATCCATCACACCCCTGCCCGCCGATAAAGACGTGACCCTGGAAGACGGCACGGTCGTCCGTTACGCCTCGCTGGACGATCCCGAAATCCGCGCCCGCCAGCGCTATGCGGATTTGGCGGCGAACCCCGAAGTCCGCGAAACCTTCCGCAAGCGCGCAAAGGTGGTCAAATCCCTGCGCGATTTTCTCGATGGTAAGGGCTTCCTCGAAGTGGAAACGCCCATCCTGCAGCCGTTGTATGGCGGCGCGGCGGCGCGTCCGTTCGTGACGCATCACAACGAACTCGACCAGGATATGTACCTGCGAATTTCCTTCGAGTTGTATCTCAAACGCCTGCTCGTGGGCAACCTGGAAAAAGTGTATGAGATCGGGCGCGACTTCCGCAATGAAGGCGTCTCGTTCAAGCACAACCCTGAATTCACGCAACTCGAGTTCTATTGGGCGTACGCCGACTACCTGCAAGTGATGGAACTGACCGAGCAGATGGTCTCCTATACCGCCGAGCAGGTGACCGGCTCCACCAGGGTCAAATACGGCGAATACGAGTTGGAATTCAAGCCGCCGTGGAAGCGGCTGGAGATGCGGCAGGGCATCCTCGAAACCAGCGGCATTGACATCGCCGAACACAAAACCGCCGAGGCGCTGCTCAAAGCCATTCGCGAGAAGCATCCCAAGGCGGCGCCCGACCCGAAAGCCACGCGCGGCAAGTTGATTGATTTCCTGTTGAGCGAGTTCCTCGAACCGACGCTCATCCAGCCGACGTTTTTGTATAACTATCCGCGCGATATTTCGCCGCTGGCAAAGTCCATCCCCGGCGACCCGCTCATGGTCGAGCGTTTTGAAGGCTACGTGGCAGGCTTCGAGTTGTGCAACGCCTTCACCGAGTTGAACGATCCGCTCGACCAGGAACAGCGCTTCCTCGAAATGGGACGTGATTACGCCGCCGACGACGAAGAGAAGCACCCCATGGATGAAGATTACCTGCGCGCGATGCGTTATGGCATGCCCCCCAACGGCGGCTTTGGCATGGGCGTGGACCGCCTGGCAATGATCCTGACGGATAAACATTCCATTCGTGAAGTATTGTTGTTCCCGGCATTGAGAAAAGAGGAATAAACCCGGAGGCGGATGAAAGTCCGCCTCTTTTTTATCACCCGAATGTGGGACTCGGATTTTATGACCTTGGGGGGAGATGCTTCCAAGACCTCCTTCACTATAATGGGTTTATTCATGCAGATGACATTCGCTCCGGCATTGTCATCTGTTATTTTGTGAGGAGAGAATCATGTCAGATTTTGAATTGCAAAAATTTTTCGATTTCAATGAAAGCGACCTTGCCGCCAACCGCCTGGGGCAGTTGACCCAAAAACAGAAAAGCCTGCTCGCCGCTAACGCCCAAAAGCACAGGAGCCTTTACACGGTGATCGGTATCGTCGTTGCGCTATCGGTCGGCGGATCGCTTGTGACCGCTTTATTTTCCCCTGTACTTTCGATTATCGGCGGAAGCCTGCTGGAAAGCGGAACCATCACACCCCAGGCGTTGTTGACCATGCTGCCCGTGCTATGCATCAGCGGTTTTGTCATCCTCGCGGCAGGCGGCATATTGATCCTTGTGTTGCGGCTCGTTTTTGAAAAAGCCAACCGCAAAGTGGATACGACCGTCCGCCGCGCAGAAGGCAAGGTCAATTTTGTGTGGGTCGAGCGGCAGGAACGCAACACCAGCAAACACGGACCCATGTACCGCACTGTCCGTTCGCTGGAAATGCGCCTGGGCGGTGAGACGTTTACCGTCAATCCGAAGCTGCCCGATGTCATCAATCAGGGAGAAGAGTGGATTTTTTACTATACCAATCACCCCTTCAAATTTTTATCGGCGGAAAAGATAAACCCAAAAGGTTAAGTCTGCAAATGCGTGCTGGCATACCTGCTTCATCGTCCGCGAAGAATTGATGCTCTTATACGTTGAGCCCGTCATGCTTCAAACTCATCGGCTTCGGATCCGCCAACATCATTCTGATCACGATCCTCTCTGAATTGAATTACCCGGTCACGAAACCCTGCATGTACCACGAAAGTCATGGTTTGTAGTTCGTAGTCTACCTCTACAGGCTCTGGGTCTTCCATTTCCGCGCACGATTCGCACTGCGGAAGAAAAATGACCACATTGGACGTTTGCTCGGGCGAAACATCGCCCGTTAATAATTCGCTCAGCAGCGACTCTTGATCTCCCGACACGCGGACTTTCTGTTCTGTATACTGGTTGCATGAATAACAGTATGATGGAAGTTCTTCAGACTCGTGAATCAGGAGAGAAACCCTGTTCGAGTCCATCCAAACTGGATGTGAAAGATCCCCCTGACATGCTGGGCAAGTATTATCCGCAAGAGGCAAGATCTTGGTATAGCAATGCGGGCACTCTACAATAATAGAAGCATTTTTATTCTGCCCTTCATTGTTTTCGGAAATTTCACCCATGTCGAAGATCTCCTTGTAAGTGATTGAATTTATGCTAATGCAACTGCAAAGCCGGTCCCTTATCGTCTATCTTTCCATGCACCTGAACGAAATAATTATAATACCCCTTGTGAATCATCTTCCATATCAAGTTTTTATCGGCGAAACAAGTTAATATGGCTCTTCCGTTTCTGGCGGGAAAGCCCTTACCACGAAGGGTCACAAAGGCACACAAAGGATGTTTTTTGGCTTTTTCCCTTTGTGCCCCTTTGTCTCCTTGGTGGTTGAAAAAAAGATTCCCGTTAAAAACGGTAGACCCGTTAAAATAAAAGGATGGAAACCTTCTCCGCCTCCCGTGATTTCGCCCTCCAACTCGACAAGCAGGACTCACTCGCCTCCTTCCGGGAGGCGTTTGTCATCTCCGACCCCAGCCTGATCTACCTCGACGGCAATTCACTCGGCATGCTGCCCAAAGCCGCGCAGGAGAAAGCCAAACAGGTTGTGGACGAGCAATGGGGCAAAGATTTGATTCGCGGTTGGAACAAAGGCTGGTGGGAAGCCCCCTCCCGCGTGGGCGGCAAAATTGGTCAACTCATCGGCGCGGCGCCCGGTCAAACATTGGTCAGCGATACGGTTTCGGTCAACCTCTTCAAACTCGCCGCATCTGCGCTCACGCTTCAACCCAACCGTACTCGCATCATCACCGATACCTTCAACTTCCCGTCCGACCTTTACATCTTGCAAGGGATCAATGATTTACTGTCTCCCTCACCCCGCCTTCGGCACCCCTCTCCCGCCGGGAGAGGGGACGGGGGTGAGGGCAAATACGAAATCATCCGCATCGGCGCAACGGACAACGACATCACGCCCGACATCGCCGCGCTCGAATCCGCCATCAACGAAGACACCGCGCTTGTCACGCTCTCGCACGTCGTTTTCAAAAGCGGCTATCTCTACGACATGCGGCGCATCACCGAACTCGCTCATCAGAAAGGCGCGCTCGTGCTTTGGGATTTGAGTCACTCTGTCGGCTCGGTCCCCATCCACCTCGACGAATGCGGCGCCGATCTCGCCATCGGCTGCACCTACAAATATCTCAACGGCGGTCCCGGCGCGCCCGCGTTTCTCTACATCAACAAAAAAATCCAGGAAAAACTATCCTCGCCCATCTGGGGCTGGTGGGGTCAAAAAAATCCTTTCGACTTCGACCTCGAATACACCCCCGCCCCCGGCGCGCAGCGTTTTCTCGCTGGCACACAGCCGATGATTTCCCTGCTCACGATGGAAGCCGCCCTCGAACCGGCTCTGCAAGCGGGCATGGAAGCCATCCGCGAAAAATCCATCCTGATGACCGAATACGCCTCTTTCCTGACCGAGAATTGGCTCGCCCCCTTCGGCTTTTCCCTCGGCTCCCCGCTTGACTCTGCCAGACGCGGCTCGCACATCTCCATCCGCCACGCAGACGGCTACCGCATCAACCGCGCCCTGATCGAAGAGATGAACGTCATCCCCGACTTCCGTGCGCCCGACAACATCCGCCTCGGCTTCGCGCCGTTGTATATTTCATTTGCAGACATCTGGGAAGGCTTCGACCGCATCCGCCGCGTGATGGAAGAGAAGCGGCACGAAAAATATCCCCAGCAAAAATTGACAGTTACCTGACCGGCAGCCGGTATCTTCCGGGGGGTTATGGCTAATCGAACCTGCAGGCGGGTATCATGGGAACAAACCCGGCTGCTTTATCGTTTAACAAAAACGGCGAGGTTGATGAACAGGGGCATTCTCCGCCTCGGCGACCGTTAAGCCTGTCGAGAAAAAAGGTCTACCGTTTTTAACGGGAATCTTTTTTCAACCACCCAGGAGACAAAGGGGCACAAAGGGAAAAAGCCCCAAAAACATCCTTTGTGCGCCTTTGTGACCCTTCGTGGTAAGGGTTTTCCCGCCAGAAACGGAAGAGCCAAAAAAACAACCCTTGAGCGCTCCCTGCGCCGGGGGCGGCTGGAGCATGGATGGCTCCGAACACTTATCCAACCATTTCCCGTTTACCGGTATCGAGCATGAATTTGCCCCGCGTGTTAGAATTTTTAACCAACCCATAGGGAACCATGACTCAAACTACCGAAAACAAACAACCTGCACGATTTCAATTTGCGCGTATCCTCGAAACCCTGCTTCAGCCAAAGCGCACCCTGGGACTGATCGCCGGGGAGGGACGCGCCACCTGGCAAACCCCCATGCTGGCGCTGAGCGTTTCCTCCGCGTTGAGCGTGATCGTCAGCGGATATTTCACCGCGCGTGCGGCGATGATGGGCGAAATGCCCCTCCCGCGCGATTGGCAATGGTGGACGCCGGAAATGCAGGATAACTACATGCGGGCGCAGCAGTCCATGCAGGGACCGGTGTTCACATATATCATCCCGCTGGTGGGAGCGCTGCTGGGCGTATGGCTCGGCTGGCTGATTCTGGGCGGTCTGCTCCACCTCGGCTCGACGGTCTTCGGCGGGCGCGGCTCCATGCAGAGCGCGTTGACGATCACCGGCTGGGCGAGCCTGCCGTTTTTGGTACGCGACGCCCTGCGGATCATTTTCATGCTCATCGCGGGTCATTCCATTCAAAGCCCGGGACTTTCCGGCTTTGTGGAAAGCTCCGCTTTTGCGGCGCAGCTTCTCTCACGGGTGGATTTGTTCTTCATCTGGACGATCGTGCTGCTGGTCATCGGCTTCAGTCTTGCAGACAGCCTCCCGCGCCCGAAAGCGGTTGCGAACGTCCTCATCGTTTCACTGCTGCTGCTGCTTTTGCAATCCGGCATTGGCGCGGTCTTATCCAGCGCGAGCGGACTCGCCATTCAGCGCCCCTTCTTCTAGGTCATGACCGAGCCTCTCATCCGCGTTTCCGGCTTGAAGCGATACTATGAAATGGGCGGGACTATCGTGCGCGCATTGGATGGCGTGGACCTGGAGATTTTGCCGCACACCTTCACGGTCGTCATGGGACCTTCAGGCTCGGGCAAAAGCAGCCTGCTTTACCTGCTCGGCGGGTTGGATCGTCCCACCGCTGGCGAGATATCGGTCAATGGCGAGCGGCTCGACCAGATGGACGAAAACGCGCTGGCGCTCTTTCGCCGCAAGACGATGGGCTTCATCTTCCAATCGTTCAATCTCGTTGCAAGCATGACCGCGCTGGAAAACGTCGCCTTCCCGATGCAGTTTGCAGGGATTCCGCCCGCATTGCGGAACGAGAAATCCAAAACCCTGCTCGAACAAGTGGGATTGTCGGATCGCAGCCATCACAAACCGTCGGAACTCTCCGGCGGACAGCAGCAGCGCGTGGCGGTGGCGCGGGCGCTGGTCAACGACCCCCTGCTCATCTTCGCCGACGAACCGACGGGCAACCTCGATTCGCAAAGCGGCGTGACCGTGATGCAGGTTCTCTCGGATTTGCACAAATCCGGGCGGACGGTGCTGGTCGTCACGCACGACCCGCGTATGACGCGCTTTGCGACAAACAAAATCTTTTTGTTGGATGGGAAAGTTGTTTCGGAGGCGGAATATCAGTTCGCAATTATGGAAATTGCCGCCTGAAGCTCTTTGCTGGAGATGAAATGAAGTACAAGTTACTCTGTTCTTTCATGATCGCCGCTGTGCTTGCATCGAACTGGGGCACGCCCGTTGGAGCGGCTCCCAACATTGTTTCGGTTTCTCCGAACCTGGTGTTCAACGATGTGGCGACAATTATCACCGTCACCGGGTCGGGGTTTGAATCCGGCTCTGTTGTTTCGCTGGAGGGATATGGCAGCCTGATCACGTCTTTGGACGGGGCGGATCTAAAGGCGGTGGTTCGACCGGGAACCCCCGCCGGAACGTACAAAGTCATTGTGACCAATCCGTCGGATGGAACCACCTCGGAACTTCCAAACGGTTTGACGATTGCAGACCCGTCGCCGATTCCAACCGCCACCCCAACCGTTACCCCAACCTCCCTGCCTTTCTCCCGCCCGCAAATGCGCGTGACGTTCTCCGGTGCGAGCACCAAAGAGATTGCCGCCGAAAAGCGCTTCAAATTCACGGTCAATTTCGAGAACGCGGGCAACATGATGGCGTTCAACACACAGGTGACGTTTACTTCGCCGGATGTGGTTCCGCTGGAAACGGGCGGCGTGGCGGTGCTTGGGAATATTTCCGCCGGGAACGGGGTTTCGGTGGACCAGCGCTTCGTTGCGCAAGAATCGCTCTATGGGAAGTCCTTCATCACGATTGATGCGACCCTGACCTACTACGACGACAAAGGCACATCCTATTCCGATAAGTTCACCTTTACGGTTCCGGTATCGGGCGGCGGGGGAGGCGGGTCAGGCGTCTATTACACGGCAACTCCCACCGGAGTCCGAAGCGGGCAGTTGATCATCACTTCGTACGGAACATCGGTTGACCCGCTTCAACCCGGTTCGCAGTTCAACCTCGTCATGACCGTCCAGAATATGGGCAACGACAAAGCTCAGCGCGTGACCATGATTGTGGGCGGCGGCGGTTCGGGCGGGGGAGGCGACGGCACACCCCAACCCGGCGGAGTTTCCGGCGGGAGCGGCGAGTTCACCAACTTTGCGCCGGTCGGCACGTCCAACATCCAGTCGTTGGGCGATATGGCGGCGGGCGGCGTGATTCAGGCAACGCAGGAGTTGATCGTCAATGTCTCCACCAGCCCCGGCGCGTACCCGATGAAAATCACGTTCTCGTATTTGAACGCCAAAGGCGAGATCGTGAACGACGAGCAGGTCATCACGCTGTTGGTATACAGCCTGCCCAACCTGGATATCAGTTTCTACCGCCCGCTGGATATGTTCTTCGCCGGTCAGCCCGGCGCGCTGCCCATTCAGGTGGTCAACCTCGGCAAGCGCACCGCCGTGCTGGGAAATATCACCGTCACCGCGGATAGCGGCACGGTGGAAAACGGCACAGCGCTTGTCGGTTCGCTCGATGCGGGCGGATATTTCACGCTGGACGCAATGCTGCTCCCTGATGCGCCCGGACCCGTCAAACTGAACCTGGTCATCGAGTACACCGATGACTTCAACCGGGAACGCACAATCGAAAAAACATTGGAGGTGACGGTGGAGGAGGGTTTCCTCGAGCCGACGCCCGACCCGAACATGCCCATGGACCCGGAGACGATGCCCTCCAACGAGAACTTCTTCCAAAAGGCATGGCGCTTCATTCTTGGACTTTTCGGTTTGGACAGCGCTCCCCCGGCTTCCTCTCCCGAAATGCCGATGCCTCCCATCGAAGGCGAACCCATCCCGGTTCCGGGCGGGGGAGGCGGAGGCGGATAACCCGCAGCCATGAAATTCTCCGACCTGATTCGCCTGGTAATCAACAACCTCAGCCGGCGCAAGGCGCGCGTCGGCTTGACGGCTATCGGCGTGGTGATCGGCACCGGCGCGGTGGTGATTCTGGTCTCGCTCGCCATCGGCTTGCAGATGAACGCCAACGAGCAGCTCTACGGGATTGGCGATCTGAGCCAAATCTACGTGATGCCCGCCTATGGCGGCGAGGTGTACATGGCGGGTCCGGGCATGGGCGGCGGGGGCGGCGGCGATATGAGCCAGGATATCCGGCTGCTCACCAACGATGCCGTCCAGGAACTGCGCTCGCTCCCCGGCGTGGTTGCCGCCATTCCGCGCGATTATATGTATGCCAACGCATTCATCACCTTTAAAAAGCTGCAGGGGTTTAGCGGCATCTACGGCGTCGGCACCAGCGACCTGGCAGACTTCGGCTTGGAAGCCCAGCAGGGTACCACCGCATTGACCCGCTCCACGATCGTCATCGGGTTCATGGTGCCCCAGAACTTCATGGACCCCAACATCCGCCCGGGGCAGGAGCTGCCCCCGCCGCCGGATTTGTACGACCAGCAGATTCAACTGACGCTCCTCAAATACGACGACCAGGGCAATGAGATTCGCAAGAACTACAGCCTGCGCGTGGCGGGCATCCTCGCGGAATCCGGCACCGAGGCGGATTTCTCGATGTACCTGCCGCTCGAACTGGTCAAATCCATGAACGAATGGGCCACCGGCACGCGCATCAATTACAACAAGACCGGCTACAACGAAGTCATCGTCAAGGTGGAAAATGCCGATAAGACCCTCAACGTCCGCGACCAGATCATCGCGATGGGTTTTCAAGCCAACACCATGCTGGATTTTGTGCAGGGTATCAATAACTTCTACACCATTTTGCAGGTGGTGCTGGGCGGCGTGGGCGCAATCGCCCTGCTGGTGGCGGCAATCGGAATTGCGAACACCATGGCAATGTCCATTTTGGAGCGCACGCGCGAGATCGGTCTGATGAAAGCCGTCGGCGCGACGAACCGCGATGTACTGAGCCTGTTCCTCGGCGAGGCGGCGGGCATCGGCTTTATCGGCGGACTGGGCGGCGTGCTGGCGGGCTGGCTGTTGGGACAAATGCTGAACGTGGTGGCGGTGGTGTATCTCGCCCAACAGGCGGCTTCGCAGGGCGGCATTCCGCCGAGCGTGGCGGTGTACACGCCGTTATGGCTTCCAGTCTTCGTGCTGGCGTTCTCCACATTTATCGGAATGTTATCGGGGCTTTATCCCGCCCTGCGCGCGGCGAACATGATTCCCATGATGGCACTTAAGTACGAGTAGCAAAAAACGCCTTCAATTGTATAATCTGAAAGGTCGTTGAAAAAGATTTGAAAGCAGAGGTATCATGCCCGAACGACGCACAGCTCCTCGCAAGAACATTTCTTTTTACATGCGCGTCCTGAACGACGATACGGGGGAAATCCTCGGTCACATGGTGGAAGTCAGCGCGGTGGGATTGCGGCTGGAAACGGTCGGTCCACTGCCCCTCAACAAAGATTACTACATGCGCCTCGAACTCACGCCGGATCTGGGAAGCGTGCCCTACATCGTCTTCCTGGCGCGTTCCAAGTGGTGCAAAATAGACGACATTCAACCGAACCTGTTCAGGGTCGGCTTTGAACTGCTTGAGGTCCTCCCCGAGGATAAAGCCGTCTTCCAGCGCATTCTTCAAAAATACGCTTCATAAAAAAAGACAATCAGTCGGTTGAAGTGATGCGCTGAGTAGCGCGAGATAGTGTCTCGCTCTACTTCACTTCCTTCTTTACCGCTGCCAAAAAAGGCAGGGGTCAGCCTGCCTCCTGCACAATGTGCGGTTTGATCTTGTGCCACTCGGTTGCCTGCTGGTAGGCAAACCCTGCGCGCAGCACTCCCGATTCATTCCATGCCCGCGAAACGATCTGCAAGCCGATGGGCAAACCTTCCTTTGTAAACCCGCACGGTACGGAAAGCGCAGGCAAACCGGTGAGGTTGAACGGCGCGGTGAAGCGGGTCAACTGACGGGCGCGTTCAATGGCATCCTCCCCTTCGAGAACAGGAGCCGGAATCGGGACTGTGGGGAGCAGCAGCATGTCGTACTCTTCCAATAACAGTTCGCATCGCCGCTTGACTTCGGTCTGCGTGCGCCTTGCAAGCGCATACTCGCTGGAAGTGAATCCCGCTCCCGCCTCCAGCCGCTGACGGACATCCGCGCCGAACCAGTCGGGATGCTCCTTCAGGCGTTCACGGTGGAACGCCGCCGCATCCGCCTGCGTCATCACGGCGTTGGCTTGCGCCGCCTCCCGCAGAAAGTCCGTATTCACTTCGCCCAGAATCACGCCCTGTTCCTCCAGCACCTTTGCCGCCTGGAAGACCGCCTGCAGAATCTCGGGGTCGGCGCCGTCTTCGATGTACCTCCCCACCGCCAGCGCCACCCTGCGCTCCTTCATTGAATCCTTCAGATGGCTGGAGTAATCGCCGGGCAGGGTCTTGACCGAGGTTGGGTCGAGTTCATCGTAACCGCCCATCACTTGCAGCATCAACGCCGCATCCTCCACCTTGCGGGTGATGGGACCGGCGTGGTCGAGGTTCCACGAGAGCGGGATGATGCCGCGCAGGCTCACCCGTCCGTAGGTGGGTTTCAACCCCACCACGCCGCACAACGCGGCGGGGATACGAATCGAGCCGCCGGTGTCGGTTCCCAGCGCGGCGCGCGCCATGCCCGTGGCGACGGCAACCGCGCTCCCGCCGGAGGAACCGCCTGGCGTGCGGGTCAAATCCCAGGGATTTTTGCACGCACCGAAATGCGGGTTGTTGTTGGTCACGCCCAGCGCAATCTCGTGCGTGTTGGTCTTGCCGACGATCTGCGCCCCCGCTTTTTTGATCTTTTGTACGACGAAGGCGTCTTCGTCCGGCACGCGCTCGGCAAAGAATTTCGACCCGCCTGTGGTGCGGACGCCCTTCGTATCGTACAGATCCTTGACGGCAACCGGAATTCCATACAGGGGCATGCTGCCGCTGTTCGGAAGTTCCTCCGTCCGCGGCGGGATCACGGTAATGAACGCATTAAGAATCGGGTTGAGCCGCTCGATTTGCTGGTAGCAGGCTTCGGCTAAGTCCGAAGCGCTGATTTCCCGGTTTTTCGCCAGGTCGCGTTGACTGGTTATGGATAAAGGGTCAAAGTCCATATGCCGAATTATATTCAAGGAGAAGGTTTTCCCCATAGCCTATCTGTACTGATGAAAACCGCCCCATCGGGACAAACGTCCCAAACGGGGCGGTTTTTGCTAACATTTTTGTTTGGGCGCTAGAACAAGCCGACCACTTTGCCGGTCTTGAGGTCAACATCCACATCGTAGAAGACGGGGCGGGTGGGCAGACCGGGCATGGTGCGCATCGTGCCGAGCAGCGGGTAGAGGAAGCCTGCGCCCACGCTGGCGCGGATGTCGCTGATGGTGATGCGGAAGCCGCGCGGCGCTCCCTTCACTTCGGCTTTATCGGTGAACGAAAGGTGCGTCTTTGCCATGCACAGCGGGAGATCGGCGAAACCGAGTTTGGTGAACTGCTCGATCTTGGCTTCGGCTTCGGGGGTGTAATCCACGCCGTCGGCGCGGTAGATCTCGCGGGCGATGATCTCGATCTTTTGCTTGATGGGCAGGTCGAGGTCGTAAAGGAATTTGAAGTTGCTGGGCATTTCGCACGCCCTGACGACCGCCTCCGCCAGTTTGACGGCGCCCTTGCCGCCTTCCATCCAGTGACGCGACACAACCGCGTCCATGGCGCCGGCTTCGAGCGCCGCCTGGCGCACGAGTTCCACTTCGGCGGGTGTATCGGTGGCGAAGGAGTTGACCGCCACCACCACGTTCACGCCGAATTTGAGCGCGTTTTGGATGTGCTGGACCATGTTGGGCAAGCCCTTGCGCAGCAGGTCGAGATTTTCGTCGGTGTATTCGGGCGCGAGCGGTTTTCCGGCGACCACTTTCGGTCCGCCGCCGTGCATCTTAAGGGCGCGCACGGTGGCAACCAGCACCACCACATGCGGAATCAGCCCGGAGTAGCGGCACTTGATGTCCATGAATTTTTCCATGCCGATATCCGCGCCGAAGCCCGATTCGGTGATGACGTAATCCGCCAGTTTGAGGGCGATCTTGTCGGCGATGATGGAACTGTTGCCGTGCGCGATATTGGCGAACGGTCCTGCATGGACGATGGCGGGAGTGCCTTCGAGGGTCTGCATCAGGTTCGGTTTGATGGCGTCCTTCATCAGCACGGTCAGCGCGCCCGCCACACCCAGGTCTTCGGCGGTGACGGCTTCGCCGCGTTTGTTGACGGCAACCACCATCCGCCCAAGCCGGTCACGCATGTCTTCGAGGCTGGTGGTCAGCGCCAGAATCGCCATGATCTCGGAAGCGACGGTGATGTCGTACCCGGAGCGATGCTCGAAGCCGGCTTCCTCCTTGCCCAGCCCGACTTGAACCTCACGCAGGAAGCGGTCGTTCACGTCAATCACGCGGCGCCACTGCACGCCGTTGTAGTCAATATCGAGGCGGGCAAAGCGGCTGCGTTCCTCTGCCGTCAGGTCATTGGGGTTCGTCTTGTTGATGCCCAGTTTCTTCAGGCGGCGCAGCATGGAAGGCGAGAACTTGCGGTTGCCTTTTTTATCCGGCGGGCAGAGCGCGTTGAAGAGCTTCTCGTCGTCCGGCGTGCTCAATTCGTGGAAGATGCGCGCATCGAGCGCGGCGGCGCACAGGTTGTGCGCGGCGGTGATGGCGTGGATGTCGCCGGTCAGGTGCAGGTTGAAATCCTCCATCGGGATGATCTGCGAATAACCGCCGCCCGCCGCGCCGCCCTTGATGCCGAAGGTGGGTCCCTGCGAGGGCTGGCGGATGACGGTCATCACGCGCTTGCCGAGGTGCGCGCCCAACGCCTGCGAAAGACCGACCGTGGTGGTGGTTTTGCCTTCGCCCAGCGGGGTGGGGGTGATGGCGGTCACGTCAATGTATTTTCCGTCCCTGCGTTTGGCAAGGCGGTCGAGAATCTCAAGTTTGATCTTGGCTTTATACGGACCGAAGAGCTCGAGTTCGTTTTCCTTGATTCCCAGTTCCTGCGCGATTTGGAGGATGGGCTTTAGTTTGCCCGCCTGGGCGATCTCGATATCCGATGGCACGGGACGGACGAGTTTCAGTTTGGTTGGTTGGAATGCCGGAGCGGCTTTGGGTCGGAAGATCTTCTTCGCCTTGCCCTTCGCTGCGGCTGCCTTCTTTGCAACGACCTTTTTCCCCTTTGCAATCTTCTTGCTGGATTTTGCTTTGCCTGCCATAGTCTCTCCTTTGCAAATTATATATAATTTTGCCTGTTCTATTATCGGAATAAATTAAGAAAAAATCAAGAGCGTTTCGTCACCATTTTGTCACATCAGACGGTGAGAAGCGTTCCAACATTTTCCCCCTGCAGGGCGCGCGTCAACGCTCCATGCTCTTCTGCGGAAAAAATTTGCGCGGTTAGATTCTCATTCGCGCGGATGAGGGACAGCATTTCCTCCACCTTGGCTTTCATCCCGCCGGTGACGTCGGTGCTCGCCGACCCTTTGATGCCGCTCCGCATCGCTTCGTAATCTGCGAGTTGAATCTGTTTCACAAGCCTGGTCCTCGCCGGGAAGTCCTCCCACACCCCCGCTTCGATTCCCGCCAGCAATATCCGCGCAGCGGAGAACTCGCCCGCCAGGAATTGGAAGACATCCTCGGTGGAAAGGATCGTCCCGCCCAGCGCTTCATCGAACGCCACATCGCCGTAGACGACCGGCAGGAGGTGAGCATCCAACGCCTTGCGGAGGGTCAGGATGTTGTGGTGAACCACTCTGCGGTTCCGGGAGATCATCGAAGACGACGGCGGGAAGGAGATGGCTGGCACGCCCGCATTGATCAGCGACTCCATCACATGGCGGTTCGACTCCGCCGCCTGAAAACGGACCTCGGCAAACCCCATCCATGCTTCGCTTGTTTTCACGCCATTCCGGGTTCCGTGTTTTTGGGCAGCGACATGCCCAAACGAGCCGGAGCCATGTCCCAGAATCAGAAGCAGGTCCGGGTTGGAGTCTCGAACTGCTTTGATTTCCTGCGCGAGGTCTGCCAATTTGTCCAGTCTTGGGGTGTAGGGTTTGTCCTTGTCGGTGATGAGCGATCCGCCCAGTTTAAGAAGCACGAGTTCGTTGGTCATATTGCAAGTTTTAACACAAAATCACAAAAACGTGACGGGGTATAATCGCGGGCATGGATATTCGTGCCGGCGTCATCGTCATCGCCATATTCGTGATCATCGGGGCATATCTGTCCATTCGGGCGGCGATCAAAAACATGCAGACCGCGCGCCGCCTCTCCTTTTACAGCCTGCGGAAACGACACAACGCCAACGCCTGGCGTTTCTTCTTTCTTGCCATTTTCCTGCTCGGTTTTGCCTACTGGCTTCCGTTTTACGGCGAGCCGCTCATCTACGTCTATTTTCCGCCATCGCCCACGCCGTCGCTGACTCCCACCATCACGCTCACGCCAACCATCACCCTGTCCCCAACCATCACGCTCACCCCCACGCTGACACTGACGCCCGCCGTCTCCAACACGCCTACATTGACCACCACGCCCTTCCTGCCGGTCGCCATCGAAGCGCTGTTTGCGGGACCCGTCACGCCCAATCCCGATGCGGTCTTTACCGCCCTCCAATTCTCGACCGAGTTCGACGGCGTCAATGCGGTCAATCCCAAAACTGTATTCCAATTGCCCATTGATACGATGTACGGCGGCTTCGACTACAACAACACCCAGCCCGGCGTGCAGTGGACCGCGCTCTGGTATCGCAACGGCGAACTGGTCTGTTATGAGACTGAACCCTGGCGCGAGGAATGGGGCACGGGCGGCATCGGCGGTTACACCGAATGTTCAAACCCCATCGGCGGCTGGCAGGCAGGACAGTACGAGGTGCAGATCTTCATGGGCTACGAATGGAAAGTGGTGGGACGCTTCGTAGTTCAGGAAAGCCTGACTCCCATTGCGCCCACCGCGACCGCCACCGGAACGCCAGACCTGACCCTTACAGGATCGCCCACCTCGACGCCGTAAATCCAAAATCGCAACGGAGTTTTCATGTCCAATCCCGCCTTTCAAGATTTTTACCCCGAATACTTTGCCCACTGCTACGGCTGCGGCAGGATGAACGAATACGGTCACCAGATCAAAAGTTATTGGGACGGCGGTGAATCTGTCTGCCACTTCCAGCCCAAGCCGTATCACATTGCCATTCCCGGTTACGTTTATGGCGGGCTGCTCGCTTCGCTGATTGACTGTCACGGCACGGGCACAGCCGCCGCGGCGGGCTACCGCGCCGAAAACCGCGCCATGGATACCGAGCCGCCGCTGCGTTATCTCACCGCGTCATTGCATGTGGATTATCTCAAACCCACGCCGCTCGGTCCCACGCTGGAGATCCGCGCGAAGGTGAAGGAAGTGAAGGGGCGCAAGGTGGTGGTGGAGGAATGGATTACGGTAAATGGGATTATTACTGTGAAGGGCGAGGTGGTTGCAGTGCAGGTGCCGGAGGAGATGGTGAAGGAGTTGGTGGGGAAGGGTTAGAGAATAGAGATTGGAGACTGGAGACAAGTCTCTATCCCTCAAAATACTCCCTCATCGGCTTGAAGTAAAAATCTTCCCAGCCTTGTTTGTAACTTTCCGCCTGACCCTCCGGGATGTTTGTGTGAATCAGTGTCACCTTTGTCATTGCGAGACGGCGGTCGCCCGTCGCAGCAATCTCCTCTTCCAATAGAATCTCCACCAGCGAGTCGTCCGCCTCTTCAGGGAATTCGCTCGTGCGCCAGAGCTGGAGAATGCGTTTGTTTTCCTCCAATTCCAAAAACGTCCCCCAGATGTAGCCTTCCCAGGCAGTGAAGTCGCCGTCCTCGCGCCCGTCCACTTTGGCGGGGCTGCCGGTCATTTGCGTATGTCCCTGTGTGGAAAGCCAGGCTTTGTAGATATTTTCTGCGCTGGTATTGAAGGCTGCTGTGAGGGTGACTTCGTTATTCATATCGCCTCGCTTTTCTCGAACTGGTGGTCCCGATACGCGGCACGCTCGCCGTTTGAGGCTCGGCGCCGCTGCTCGACCACCGTTGCATGTTTAAATCGCCCGTTCCTTCTTTTTGACGACAACTTCCTTTGCAATTTCCGCGGCGAGGCGGGCGTTGTTCAACAGCAGGGCAAGATTGGCTTTGAGCGATTTTCCGCCGGTCAATTCGCCGATGCGGGAGAGCAGGAAGGGGGTCAACGCCTGCCCGTGGATTTCCTTCTCCATCGCCTCAACCGACGCTCTGGCGATGATCGGCTCCATCTCGGACCTCGGGATTGATTCCGCTTCGGGAATCGGGTTCGCCACGAGGATGCCGCTCCGCATCCCCAAATTCCAATGCGCTTTGGCAAACTCTGCGATCTCTTTGGGGGAATCGAGGCGGGCGCTTACCCCAAGTCCGCTTTGGCGCGAGTAGAAGGCGGGGAACTCATCGGTTTGATAGCCGACGACCGGTACGCCCATCGTTTCGAGATATTCGAGCGTGGCGGGCAGGTCGAGAATCGCCTTCGCCCCGGCGCAGACGACGATTACGGGAATTTCCGCGAGCGAGCGCAGGTCGGTGGAAATATCGAAGGGGTTTTCCTTGTGTACGCCGCCAATGCCGCCGGTGGCGAAAACCTGGATGCCCGCCAGGTGTGCGGCGAACATCGTCCCGGCGACCGTGGTGCCGCCGTCTGCTTTTTTGACGATGGCGGCGGCGAAATCGCGGTGACTCACTTTCAGCGTGGAGTCGCTTTCAGCAAGCCGGACCAGCTCCGCGTCCGAGAGACCGATGCGGATCTGTCCATCCAGCAGGGCAATGGTGGCAGGAGCCGCTCCGCCTGCGCGTACCTGCTTTTCCATCTCCCGCGCGAGTTCGAGGTTTTGCGGGCGTGGAAGCCCGTGCGTGATGACGGTGGATTCGAGGGCAACAACAGGCGCGCCCAGGTCGAGCGCGCCTGCGATTTCGGGGGCAAGTTGAAGGTTGGGGCGTTTCATCGTTACGAACTTCTCTTTACGTAATGGACGGGGGAGATGGCGATTTTGATATCCTGGATGGCTTTGTCAATGCGGGCAATATCCACGTCCTTTTCGATTTGCGGCAGGTTTTCCTTCAGGATGAGGTCCCGCGCGGCGATGAGTTCCCGGCGGAATGCCTTGAGCATTTCGACGGCGATCGTGTGCGCGTCGCGCCGGCCTCCCTGCTGGGCGAGTTGTTTTTTGAGGTTTGCGGGGGCGATTACTTCGGTGCTTTTTTCCATCACTTTCATCAGGTCTTCAATATCCCTGTCGCTCAACCGCAGGGAGGAGGAGGAGACCGGTCGTTCAAAGTTGGTGATGATGACGACGTTGATCAGTTCGATGAAGAAATCCAGTTCGTGTTTTTTCCTGCTGCGCTCAAGGGCGCCGGCGCGCCGGGCATTCTCGCGCGCCAGGTTCCAGGCTTGTTTCAGGTTTTCGATGATGACGGTATCGGGCAGCTGCCAGGTGCCGATGTCTATCCAATGCAGGGCGACGCCGAGCCTGGCGGCTTTTTCCTTGAATTCCTGGCTGTAGAATTTTTCCGTGATCTTCGAGCGCGATATGAAGGCGGGCGGTTTTTCGCTTTTGTTTCCGCCTGCCGCCTGGATGCCGGTTATTTCCACGCGCTTTTGGGTGATGGTTTCTTCGTTCCTGGTGCGGGCTTCCAGTTCCTTCTGGCTGATGCTGGCGAGGATTTCGCTGAGGGTGCTGGAGGTGATCAGTTTTTCGAGTTCGTAGATGACCAGCGGGATGATGGTGGTATCCCAGGGGAAGGAGACGCCGGAGACCGTCTTGGGCGTCGGGGTGATGATGGTGTGTTTGTAAACGAGGTTCTCCACGGCGCCCGGCTCGAAGGAATACGGGTCGCTTTCGGGCGCATCTTCCCTTGTCCCTTTTTTGCGCAGGATGCTGAAGATGATCTTGATTTCGTTCGCTTCGATCGGGATGCCGTCTTTGGTGCGCGATTTGACCGGAATTCCGCTGACGAACTGGTCGTGCAGGTTGATGGCGGCGTATTCGCGCTTGCCCACTTCATCGTGTTTGCCGATCTCGCGGATGCGCTCGAACCTTTCGATTTTCCAGAATTCCTTGCGCGCGGAAATGACTTCGGGTTCGCCGTTCACTTTTTCGAGCAGGGCGGCGCTGCCGAGGTTGACCTTGATCCTGCCCGGTCCGCCGATGAGGATGATGGGCGAACGCTCGTCCTTTTCGGAGATTTTCCCTTCGTCAATGGTGATCGTCTGTTCGTTGCCGCCGAAGGCAACGTTTTCGATGAATTGCTCCGCCATTGCCTGGTCGTCGAGTTCGAAGATGTCGCCGAGATAATGCGCCGCTTTTGCCTTCGCCAGGGTGTAGGCGGCATAGAAGAGCGGCGCATACTTGAGGAGGCTGAGGACGCCGACGATGGTCTTGTGTTTAATGTCCTCCAGGCTGATGGACGTAAGGAGAAACGTGATTCCAGTCAGGACGATCCAGGCGCCCAAGCCGATAAACACACGCGCATTCGACCTGGTTTGGGCGTCCTTGTCCGAAAGCCCGAAAAGCCAGCCGGGGGTATTCTCGCGGTAATCCGGCGCCCTTCTCATGCTTTACCCTGTTCCTGTTTTTGCGCCTGGTCGAGTTTGTTGACCAGCAGCCACTTGCTGACATCTTCGAGTTTCTTGATCTCCGCTTCAATGTCGTTGTTGGTGCGGCTTTCGAGCAGCAGCGCCTCTTTCAGCGGCTGGATCAACGCCTCGAGCGTGCTGTATTCGTCGCGGGGCGCCTGGTTGGAATTGTTGAAATCCCGTGAAGCCAGGCGGGCAAAGTTCCTGGCGGCGTCTATGCGGGCGAGCTTCATGGACAGCCTCTCCTGTTCGTTGATCTGCTCCTCCTCCTTTTTCGCATTCTTCAGCCATTCCCCGCTCCACTGCTTGATGTATTGTTCCTCCATGGCGGGATCGTACATCACGTTATGGATGCGGACTTCCATGACCTCGATGCCGCGCAGTTTCAACTGCAGGTACTCCATGCTGTCGGATTGCGCGCCCGTCTTTTTGCCGGTATCGTCCAGCGTGTTGATGTGCTGCTGTTTCATGCGCGCGTTGAGCATCTCTTCGATGATCTGCAAGCCGTTCTCCTCGTTCTTGGGGTTGAACAGGTCCTCCAGTTTGAACTTGCGGATGTATTCGCGCCAGGCATTGACCACAAGATGCGCGGGGAGTTTGTTCCACTCCATGCGGTCCTGCTTGTTGTTCAGTTTTTCGAGTTTGATCACTTCGCGGGTGACGGCGTTTCTCACGGCGGTCGGGTCGTACCCGTACCGGGAGGTCACACCGCTTTCGGACGGCAGGTTCCGGGGCGGGCGTTTGATGCTGTACTTGATGCTGATGGTGGGCGAGACCTCGAACCCGTCGCGGGTCAAGCCGACCGTTTCCAGCCGTCGTTTTTCTTCGTTATAGGATTTTGAGTTGGGGAAAGGCGCGGGGTTCAGGAAGGGGTTGTCGCCCGCATGCGGACCGATGTACTGCCACTGTGCGCGCAGGTCCACGCCCAGGTCGTTGGCGATGTATTCATCTTCGTCGGTGAACTTCACGCCGGGTCCCACCGGACCTATGATCTCGGTATCCGTGCGCAGGACAACGGCGCTGGCGGTATCGAGGACGATCACGCCGAGCCCGCGTTTATCCTCTTCGCCGGCGTGTTTGATAACCTGCCCGTTCTTGACGAAGAGGGTTTGTCCGCGCTCGCCGGTTTCAAAGATGCGCACCCTTTTGTAGATTTCCCCGCGATCCTTCGGGTGGATGGGGAGGATGAACTGGGAGAAGAAATACGTCAGCGCTTCCACGAGGACATACGCAATAAGGAAATCCAGCACCAACAAGCCGAGGCTGATGTAATAATTGAACGAGACGCCAAGCCACCAGACGACGCCGTGCCAAACGAGAGCAATGAGAACGACCATGCCGTATGGCGATCGCAGGATGGAGCCTATCGCGGAAGCCGCTTTTCGCATCATGTTGGTTTGATTCTAAATCAAAATGGCGGTTTCCGACAATCGAGTTGGTAGAATTGCCCCCATGCTTACCCTCGAATTTCACTGTCATACGAATGCCTCGAAGGACTCGCTCACCCGCCCGGAGGATTTGATTCGGGCGGCGCGGAAGAAGGGGCTGGACCGCCTCGTCATCACCGACCACAATACGATTTCCGGCGCGCTCGCGGCTCAAAAACTGGACCCGGAACTGGTCGTTGTGGGCGAAGAGATCATGACCACTCGTGGAGAGATTCTCGCGGCGTTCGTGCAGGAAGAGATTCCCGCCGGGCTTACGCCGGGGGAGACCCTGCGGCGCTTGAAAGACCAGGGGGCGTTCATCAGCGTCTCGCACCCGTTCGACGAGTTGCGGAAAGGCGGCTGGAAGGAAGCGGACCTGCTGGAAATCATCCCGCACGTGGACGCAATCGAGGTGTTCAATTCGCGCTGTATGGACCCGCGCTTCAACCGCCGCGCGAAGGCGTTTGCGGAGAAGCACAACCTTGCCGGGACGGTCGGCTCGGACGCGCATGCCGTCTTCGAGGTGGGGAAAGCTGTCATGGCGCTGGACCAGTTTCAAAGTCCAGAGGAGATGCGGAATGTAATTCGGGGCGCGCGGTTCAAAACGAAGTTATCCCCCTGGTGGGTGCATCTTGTTTCGCGTTATGCATCCATGAAAAAGAAAATGGGTTGATGCGGGAGCTCGCGAGTCGCCCCTGCAAATTTATTCCCCAGGCAAAAATCGTTCCTGTTTTCCCAATCGCAAATGCAGCCCATAGAATGCCGCAGCAGCGGCGGCGCACAGCATACCACCCACATACCAAAGCAGATTTGGATTTAAGTTATCAAGAATAAGACCCGCCAACATGGGCGCAAAGGTGGAAGGGAGCAGCCACGTCAGCCCGAAGATCGCCATGTACCGTCCGCGCATTTCGACGGGGGCGAAGTTGGCGGCGAGGGTCTGGCTGGTGGGCATGATGAGCATCTCGCCGATGGTGATGACCACGATTGCCGACATGAACAGCCAGTATGCCGCGGCAAAGCCAAACATGCTAAAGCCCAGCATGTAAAAGAGCGTACCGATTGCCATGATGATGAACGGCGGCCGGTCTTTGATGTTGCGCGAGACCCGGAACTGGAACAGAATGACCGTAATGGCGCTGGTGGTCATCAGGAAGCCGTAGCCCTGCGGGGTGACGCCGTGGCTGTCGCGCAGGAAGACCGAGAGCGAGTTGTACATCTGCTGGTAGACTGCGCCCATGAGAATGGCGGCGACGATGAATGCCATGAAGCCAAAATCCTTAAGGACGATGCCATACCCGGCAATGGTTTGTAAAAGCGACTCGTGTGGTTTGGGGTTTTCCTTGTCGTGATGCTCCGGTTTGGTCTCCGGCATGAGGAAGTAGAAAATAAGCGCCACGACGCAGCTGACGATGGCGTCTATGATGAAGAGCAGCAGGAAGGAACGGTTGGCAAGGAAACCGCCGATGCTCGGACCGATGATCCACGCCAGGTTGCGGACGACGCGCATCAGCCCGAAGCCTTCCTGCCGCTGTTTTTCGGTGAGGATATCCGCCATCATTGCCTGGTGGGCGGGACCGGAGACATCCGAGAGCAAACCGATGAACGCCGCCAGCGGGAACAAAACCGCCAGCGAGTTGACCAATCCCAAAGTCAGGGTGCTGAGCGCGCTGAAGACCAGCCCGAAGAGGATGAGTTTGCGGCGCCCGAAGCGGTCGGTGAGCGCGCCCCCGACCATGTTCCCGGCGATGCCGAAGATGGAGAACATGGCGAGCACCATGCCCGCCTCGGTCATGCCAACGTTGAATTTGCCGGTGATGTAAAGCGAAAAGAAGGGGAACAGCAGCGTCCCGCCGACGCTGTCAATGAAGAAGGTCAGGACGATGATCCAAAAGCGGGGCGGGAACTCGCGGTACAGTTTATTGAAGTGGTTGAACATTATGGCGTAATTATAGAACAAATGTTTTGCATGTCAAGGAAATGATGAGCCGTCAACCTTCCAAAATGCCCAACACGCATGTCAGCCCGTGCGGGAAGAAACTCCCCTCAACAATCAACACGGCGTTCCTGGCATCCGCGCTGGTGTGCACGCAAAACATGTCAGGCAGTTTGCTCCCTGTGCCGGGGACGGCGCAGGATTTCCCGCACAACGCGCCGCCGGGGATTTATGCCCAGAATGGGTAATGTGTCTCACCTGCACCCACCGGCGAACGGCGGCGGCTTTGCGCTGCGCTCAATGGCTCAGGGAATCCCAAACGCCATGATATAATCATGCCAGCTTATCAAAGGTCAAGCACGCTTCTGTTGCCGTCGGCCCTCCATAGGGCTGACGGTTTTTTTCTTAATCACCGGCAAGACTGTAAAGGAGTCAACCATGGAAGCGAAACTATACGTCGGCAATTTGTCTTATGAAACTACGGAACAGGGCTTGCGCGAACTGTTCATGCAAGCCGGGAACGTGATCTCGGTGGCGTTGATCAAGGAGCAGGGCACGAACCGCTCGAAAGGTTTTGCTTTCGTGGAGATGGGTTCGCAGAGCGAGGCGCAAAAAGCGATCAGCATGTTCAACAGTTATACCTTGAACGACCGTCAGTTGACCGTGAACTTGGCGCGCCCGCGCGAAGAACGCGGCGGCTTTCATCAACAGCGCGGCGGTCGCCGCCAGCAGCGCGGCAGCAGCAATCGCCGGCGCTATTAGCGCCAAAAAGACCTGGGAACTCACCTTACGCAATTTCGCCGCAGGAGCGACCCGTTTAGGTAAATCAGGCAGCCAATCTGCAAGAAAGGGTCGCCCTGTGCCAGACATTTTGCAAAAACAAGGATGGGTCGCCCCTGCCGTGTAAGGTGAGTTATTAAAAGTGAAAGAGCAAAAACGGTTGAAATTCACCGCTTTTGCCCTGCTTCTTCATGTTGTTTGGGTACTGGATCACGCTCCACGATGTTTGCATCGGCGATACGGTCGTTCATCCGCGGCATGGGGTGGAGACGGGGATCAATTCAAAGAGTTGTTGACATCCGTTCCCTCTTCTGTTAAACTATAAGTTGTCAGACAAATTAGTCTAGTCGCCTTGCCAGAAGCGGCTGTCCAATCATTCAACTGCCGGACCATTCGACTATCCCATGACAACCCTCCTTATCAAAAACGCTTACATCGTTACCATGGACGACCATCAGCGGGAGATTCCCGATGGTGGTCTTTTCATTCGTGATGGATTTATCGAACAGGTGGGACAAACTTCCAGTTTACCCAGCGCAGCCGATGAAACGCTCGACCTCAAAGGGCATGTCGTTTTTCCGGGTCTTGTCAACACCCACCATCACTTTTACCAAACCCTCACACGCGCCGTCCCTGCCGCGCAGGATGCCAACCTCTTCAACTGGCTCAAGACGCTCTATCCCATTTGGGCGCGGATGAACCCTGAGGACATTTTCATTTCGACCCAGACGGCGCTCGCGGAACTTGCCCTCTCAGGATGCGCCACTGCTTCGGACCATCTCTACCTCTTTCCCAACGCATCAAAACTGGACGATGAGATTGCCGCCGCACTGGAAGTTGGTCTGCGTCTGCAAGCGTCTCGCGGCTCGATGAGTTTGGGCGAATCCAAAGGCGGACTCCCGCCCGACAGCGTGGTGGACAGCGAAGAGAACATCCTCAAAGATTCCCAGCGCCTCATCGAACGCTATCACGATCCCAAGCCCGGCGCGATGACTCAAATTGTGCTTGCGCCGTGTTCCCCGTTCAGCGTCACGTCCGACCTGATGAAGCAGTCCGCAAAGATGGCGCGGCAGTACGGCGTGCATCTCCACACTCACTTAGCCGAAACCGAAGACGAAGAACAATTCTGTATGCAAATGTTCGGTCATCGCCCGGTCGGCTACATGCAGGAGGTGGACTGGGTGGGGGAGGATGTTTGGTTCGCGCATGCGGTCTGGGTCAACGACGAGGAAATCAAAGTCTTCGCCAGGCACAAGTGCGGCGTGGCGCATTGTCCCACCTCGAACATGCGGCTGGCGTCGGGCATCGCCCCGGTGAAAGAATACCGCGCGGCGGGCGTGAAGGTCGGCTTGGGCGTGGATGGCTCCGCTTCCAACGACGGATCGCATCTCCTTGCAGAAGTGCGAAATGCCATGCTCGTCTCCCGCGTCAAAGAAGGACTGACGGGCTATTCCCTTTCCAACGACCCAAACCGAAAATTGATGACGGCAAGAGAGGCGTTGTACCTGGGAACCCGCGGCGGCGCAGCGGTATTGGGCCGCGCCGACATCGGGAGTTTGGAAACCGGCAAGTGCGCCGACTTCTTTGCCGTGAATTTGAACCGGCTCGAATTTGCAGGCATGCACGACCCGGTTTCGGCAGTCGTATTTGGCCAGCCTGCCGGCGTGGATTACACGGTTGTGCATGGAAAATTCATCGTCAGGGAGGGCCGGCTGGCGGCGCTGGATTTGGGCAGGTTGGTCGAAAAACACAACAAAGCCGCCAGCCGCCTGCTGGCTGGGTGAGAGGTTCTGCCAAATGGATATCGTACTTGCCATGCTGGTCACGCTTTCGCGCGGAATTCCGGGAGTCGTCGCCGCCGGAATCGCGCTGATTTTGATGATTCTGGCTCTCGTCCGCAAGGATGCGAGCATGATGGTGTTCGCCGCGCTGTTTGCCGTCCCATCCACGTATGTGTTCGGCGCATGGGCGGGTTTCCTGCTGGCGGTGCGGTTATCCCCGCTCTTTTTGCTGGGGTCCGCATTTTTCATCAGCCGGGAAGAACCCATCTTTGCGTGGATATTGCCGCTGCCGGTCTTCGGTTTTCTGGTCTATTTTCTGGTCACGCTGGTCGCCGCCGGTTTCTCCGGCGTGTAAATACCGATATGCTGATCCCTCTGCTCTTCTGGGCTTCCATTCCGCTTTCATTGCTGTTTTCAGCGTATGGGGTCTGGAAGGATAAATATTGGCTGGTCTTTCTCGGTGCGCTGTCCTTTCTGCCGGTTGCGTATTATCTCAACGGTTCGCCTTCATCGAATGGATACGCCATCCTGCTGCCGCTGTTCCAGGTTGGTTCGGCGGCGGCGGTAAAAGAAGGCAGTAAGGTTTGGGCGTGGATTTTGCTCCTGCCCGCCCTGCTGACCGTGCTTTGGTTCGTTGGCGTAATTTTGTATTACCAGCTCGCCTAACGCGGCAGGACGCCCATTCATGTTTTTGCAAAATGTCCGGCACAGAGCCGCCCTTTCTTGCAGATTGGCTGCTGCTTTGCTCAAACGGGCTGTCCCTGCGGCGAATCGCGTAAGGTGAATTACCAGGTTTCCTGATCTTCTATAGTTCGACGGAGAGATTTATGACCCCTTCCACCAAGTTGACCGCTGCTCTCGTTGACGTTGCCATGGGGCGCGCGCCCGCCGACCTTGTCGTTCGCGGCGGGAAGTGGGTGAGCGTGCAATCGGGCGAGATCGTCCCGAATATTGATATTGCGGTGGTGCAGGGGCGCATCGCGTATGTCGGACGCGATGCCGGGCATACCATCGGCAGAAAGACGAAGGTCATTGAAGCCAAAGGCAGGTTCCTCGTTCCCGGTTTGCTGGATGCGCACATGCACGTCGAGTCGGGCATGGTCACGGTGACGGAATTCGTCCGTGCGGTGGCGGTGCGCGGCACGACCGGCATGTTCATTGATCCGCACGAGATTGCGAATGTCTTCGGTCTCAAGGGCGTCAAACTGATGGTGGATGAAGCGCAAAAACAGCCGATTCACGTTTGGGTGCAGATGCCCTCGTGCGTCCCATCCGCTCCGGGGTTGGAGACGCCCGGCTCCTCCATCGGACCGAAGGAAGTTGCCGAGGCGATGACGTGGAAGGGCATCATCGGCTTGGGCGAGATGATGAACTTCCCCGGTGTGTTCATGGGCGATAAGAAGATGCTGGATGAAATGTCCGCGACTCATGCGGCGGGCAAGGTCATCGGCGGGCATTATGCCTCGCCCGACCTGGGACTTCCTTTCCACGGCTATGTGGCTGGCGGCGCGGAGGACGACCACGAAGGCACACGGCTCGACGATGCGATTGCGCGCGTGCGGCAGGGCATGAAGGCGATGCTGCGATACGGTTCCGCCTGGTTCGACGTGGCGGCGCAGGTGAAAGCCATCACCGAAAAGAAACTGGATTCACGCCGCTTCATCCTGTGCACGGACGATTCTCACGCCGAGACGTTGACCCAGGAAGGTCACATGGACCGCGTCCTGCGGCACGCCATCAGCGAGGGTCTGAACCCGATGACGGCGATTCAGATGATGACCATCAACACGGCGGAGCATTTCGGCGTAAGCAAAGAGATGGGCATGATCGCCCCGGGCCGCTGGGCGGATATTTTGCTGGTGGAAGACCTGATGCGCTTCAAAGCCGACATGGTGATCGCGAAGGGACAGGTCATCGCGGAGAACGGCGAGTGGCAGGTCAAACTGCCCGCTGTAAAATATCCCAAGTGGGCAGCCAACTCCATTCGCATGAAGAGAAAACTTACAGCCGAGGATTTTGTCCTTCGGACAAGAGCAGCCGACGGGTCCGAACTTGAAGCGCACGTGATCGGGGTCATCGAAAACCAGGCGCCGACCCGTCATCTCAGAATGAAAGTCAAAGCCGGGAACGGCGAAGTCAAAGCGGACCTGCGGCGCGACCTGGCAAAGATCGCGCTGGTGGAACGTCACCGCGCCACAGGGCAGGTGACGGTGGGGCTGGTGAGCGGGTTTGGCTTTACGCGCAAATGCGCCATCGGCTCGACGGTGGCGCACGACAGCCATCACATGATTGTGGTTGGCACGGACGATGAAAACATGGCAATCGCCGCAAACGAACTGGCGAAGTGCGGCGGCGGTCAGGTGGTGGTGTTGGATGGCAGGGTGGTTGGACTGGTCGAGTTGAAGATCGCGGGGTTGATGTCCGTCGAACGCGCGGAGGTGGTCGCGAAGAAAGCCGCGACCGTGCTGGACGGCTTCAAGATGTGCGGCAGCGAGTTGAACAACCCGAACATGCAGTTGAGTTTAATGGCTCTGGTGGTCATCCCTGAATTGAGAATCTCCGATAAGGGACTGGTTGACGTGACGCAGTTCGATTTCGTCCCGGTGTTGGAAGACTAAAACACAGCCGCGGAGCGGCAGAGGGTGTCGTTGTTCAACCGCCTCTGTGATCTCTGTGGTGAAGAAAAGAGAAGTCATGGCTAATTTTCCTTTCCAACGATTGCAGGCTGACCTGGCTGCGTTGATCAACAAAACACCTGCGGGGCAGCGCCTCCCTTCGGAGCCGGACCTTGCGAAGCAGTTGGGCGTTTCCCGCGCCACGCTGCGCGAAGCGATGCGTTCCTTTGAAACGCAGGGACTGATCCGCCGCCGTCAGGGATCGGGGACGTTCGTGGTCGGCAAGGTGCAGGCGCTCGACAGCGGGCTGGAGGTTTTGGAAAGCCTGGATACGATTGCGAAACGCATGGGGCTGGAGGTGTCGGTCAGCGATTTGAATGTCGAAACCGTCACCGCCGATGAGGAACTCGCCGCGTCGTTCGGGATTTCAGCCGGTTCGAAACTGACGCGCGTACGCCGCGTCATCCGCGCCGAGAGCCGCCCGGTCGCCTATCTGGTGGATGTCCTGCCGGAGGATGTGCTTCAATCGAAGGACCTGCCTTCCGATTTCAACGGCTCGGTGCTGGACTTTTTGCTGAACCGCGGCGATGCGTTGACCTCCTCCCGCGCCAATGTCAGCGCCATCGGCGCCTCGGCGGATGTGGCGAAGCCCCTGGAGATTCAGCGCGGCGATGTGCTGCTGCACTTCAATGCGCTGCTGTTCGATGCCAACAGCCGCCTGGTGGATGCCTCGCTGAGTTATTTCATACCGGGGTATTTCCATTTTCATATCGTGAGGCGGGTGGGCGGCGGTTAAAAGCCGCACAGGGTTCTGGAACATTCGGCGGGTTGGAAACCCGCCCTTACGAAGCATCAAGGAGAAAAAATGTCGGAAGTTGTAAAAGAGATTCAAAAGAAAGTGGCGGGATACCGCGAAGATATTATCCAGTTCATGCGCGATATCGTCGCCATCCCTTCGATGGAATCGCAGATCGGGGAAGTGGGAAAACGCATTCAGGCTGAGATGACCAAACTCGGCTTCGAGGAAGTCCGCTTTGACAGGATGGGGAACACCATCGGGCGCATCGGCAGCGGCAAACGCGTGCTGGTATATGACTCGCACATTGACACCGTCGGCATTGGCAACCCCGACTCCTGGCAGTGGGACCCGTTCATCGGGAAAGTGGAAGACGGCATTTTATACGCGCGCGGCGCATGCGACGAAAAGAACAGCACCCCCGGCATGGTGTACGGGCTTGCGATTGCGCGCGACCTCGGCTTGCTCAAGGATTATACGGTCTATTACTTCGGCAATATGGAAGAGGAATGCGACGGCATCGCCCCCAACACCTTTGTGGAAGTGGACCCGAAGGTCAAGCCGGATTTCGTCGTCATCGGCGAGCCGACGCGGATGCAGGTCTATCGCGGGCACAAGGGGCGCGTCGAGTTAAAGGTCACGTCCATCGGCAAGTCGGCGCACGCCGCCTCTCACCACCTGGGCGACAGCGCCCTCTACAAAATGCTCAACGTCATCTCCGGCATCCGCGACCTGGACGCCCACCTGAAGACGCATGAGTTCCTCGGCAAAGGCACCATCATGGTGACCGACACGCGCATCAGCACTGCATCCATCAACGCCGTGCCGGACGGGTTCACCATCTTCATTGACCGCCGCCTGACATTCGGCGAAACGAAAGAGGAAGCCGCCCAGCAGGTGCGCGACCTGATCCCCGGCTACCTGCGCGACCAGATCACCGTGGAGGAACTGTTCTACGATACGCCGAGTTATACCGGCTTCGTATTCCCCGTAGATAAATACTACCCCGCCTGGGCGCTGGAGGAATCGCATCCCATCGTGCAAGCCGGGCAGGAAACGATCCGCCAGTTGTGGAACGAGACCCGCCCGACCGGCAAGTGGAGCTTCTCCACGAACGGGACCTATTGGGCGGGGAAGGCGGGCATCCCCTCCATCGGTTTCGGTCCCGGCGATGAAATCTATGCCCATACCACCATGGACCAGGTCCCGTTGAAGGACTTGGTCGCCGCCACGGAGTTCTATGCGCTGTTCCCGGATATTTTGAGCAGGCACGCGCAAAAATAGCGCACCCATATACTTGTCCTATACACCTCTCTACTTTACCTGTTTACTTGTTTACCTGTTTATCCCACCCCTTCCAAACCGCCAAAGAAGGATACATTAATGTCAAGGAGGTCCGTCTCATCGTCGAATCGTTGACAATTGAATAAGGAGGCTCAAATGCGTAGTTTTGCTGGTCGTGACATCCTTTCGCTCAAGGAATTCGAAAGGAACGAGTTCTTCCACGTGTTCGATGTGGCTCAGAAAATGGAACCCATCGCACGCGCGCGCAGGAACACGGACTTGCTCAAGGAAAAAACGCTGGTGACGGCTTTCTACCAGCCCTCCACCCGCACGCGCCTGGCTCACGAAGCCGCCATGCACCGGCTGGGCGGACACGTCACCGGGTTTTCCGATGCAAAGATGACCCGCGCCGGGGACTTCTATCAGGAGTCCATCAAGGACACGGTCAAGATGCTGGAGTTCTACGGCGACGTCATTGTGATGCGTCACTTCCAGCAGGGCGCTCCGCATGAAGCCGCCCGCTGGGCAAGCATACCCATCATCAACGGCGGCGATGGCTGGGGCGAGCACCCAACCCAAATCCTCACCGACTTGTACACCGTCCTGCGGGAAAAAGGACGCATTGACGGGTTGAAGTGGCTTGCCGTCGGCGATATGCGGATGCGGACGATGCACTCCCTCGGCTACGCCCTGAGCCAGTTCGACTGTCCCATCACGTTCGTATCCCCGCCGGATATGTCGCTCACCGGGGAATTCAAAGCCGAACTCCGCCAGTACAGCGTGAACTTCACCGAAGCAGACCACGTCGAAAAAGCGATTCAAGACGCCGACGTGATTCTGGTGGAGCCGGTCGTCCAGCCCGATTACACAAAATCGCGCGATGAACGCGGCGCGCAGGTTGACCTGACCCCGGCGAACTACAAGATCACGCGCGAACTGCTGACCTCGAAAGCCAAGCCGGACGCCATCCTGCTTCATTCCCTGCCGCGCATGGATGAAATTCCCACCGATGTGGATATCACCCGCTGGTCGCGCTACTGGCAGGAAGCCTTCAACGGCGTGGTCATGCGCATGACGCTGCTGGCGCTTGTCCTCGGCGCGATGGAATAGGAGAAGCAATGACAGGCATTTCAGAAGACCTCCGCAAGAAATACGGCGCGGCAAGCGCGGAACAAAAACTGCTCGTCCTGCGGCGCGAACTGTTGCGGCCCATCATCACCGTCGAATCCTCGGCGCACCTCCTGCAAACCGCCAGCGACAGCATTTGCGGCTGCCTGCCCGAAGAAGTCAGCGCGGACGAATTCAGGAACACCGTCAAATGGCTGTCTGAAGCGGCGCGCGACCTCCATCAGATTCTGGATGCGCTGACCGAAGACGCATAGCAGTCCCGCCTGGCGGACCGCATCTTTCCCCGCCCCGGGCTGGTTCCATCCATCGAGCGCGCGCAACCCGAAAGCGCGTGCATCCGCCAAACAGGTTCACGGAAACGCCGGTGAACACAGAGTTTGTATTGTCGAATTTTAGAAACCATGAAAATCATTGAAATCCGCCGACATTCCATCCGCTCGCTGGGGGAGGACCATCTCAATCAAAAAGGGGTTGCGCTGGCTCGCAGCGTCGGGCAGGGCTTGGGTCCGTTCGACTTCGTGGCGACCTCCATGCTCCCGCGCGCGTACGAGACCGCCATCGCCATGGGATTTGCCGTCCATGAACAGAACGAATTGATGAATACCTACGGCGGCGCGGTCGAACGTGAAGCGCCCTGGCCCCTGCCGTTCTATCACTATTCCGAGATCGTCAGGCAGGAAGGCGCCGCCGCACAATACGCCTATCGCTTGATGGATTACTACATGGACATCCTCGGCAGGATCCCCGAAGGCGGCTCGGCGCTGGTCGTCAATCATGGCGGCGTGGTGGAACTGGGCGTGGTCGCCTGCCTGCCTCAAACAGACTTCCTGCCCTGGGGCGACCCCGCGGACTATTGCGAAGGGGCACGCCTGTTCTGGGAAGACGGCCGGTTCGTGAGCGGCGAAGTGCTGCGCGTTGCCAAATGAAAAATCAAATTCGTGCATTGCAATCATCAATGACGATAAAAAGACAAAAGGAGATTAAAGTATGCAAACAAATTTTCGCGGTCGTGATTTCATCGGCGATCTCGACTTCACCAAAGAGGAAGTCGAAACCGTCCTGGACGTAGCCTGGGATCTGAAACGCAAGCGCGCGCTGGGCGAACCGCACGCCTATCTGCGCGATAAGGTCCTGGCGATGCTGTTCTTCTTTTCGTCCACCCGCACGCGCGGATCGTTCGAAGCGGGAATGGCACAACTCGGCGGGCATGCCGCTTTCATTGACAGCAACACCACCCAGATCGCGCACGGCGATACGCCGGTGGAGATCGGCGAAATCTTCGGGCGCTATTTCGACGGCATCGCCATCCGTCACTGCGATTTCGGCGACGGCAACAAATACCTGAACGATGTCGCCAAATCCAGCCGCGCGCCGGTGCTGAACATGCAATGCGACATTTACCATCCCTTCCAGTGCCTCGCGGATTTAATGACCATCATGGAAAAGAAGGGACGCGACCTGCGCAGGAAGAAGATCGTCGTTTCATGGGCGTACGCCGCCTCGTACCTCAAGCCGATTTCCGTGCCGCAGTCGCTGATTCTGCAAATGCCGCGCTTTGGCATGGATGTGACGCTGGCATATCCGCCGGGCTTCCAGTTGATGCCCGATATTGTGGAGCAGGCGAAGGAACAGGCGAAGATCGCCGGCACAGCCTTTGAAATTATCGAAGACAAAGACGGCATGACCGAAGCCTGCAAGGATGCCGACGTGATCTACGCCAAATCCTGGGGTCCGCTGTTGACCACCAACGATAAGACCGAAGGCAAGAAACTCCAGGATTCGTTCAAGAATTGGATCATGGACGATGCCAAACTCAAGGTGGCGAAGAAGGACTGCATCTACATGCACCCGCTTCCCGCCGACCGCGACATCGAAGTCACCAGCGCCGTGCTGGACGGTCCGAACTCGGTCGTCTTCGACGAAGCCGAAAACCGCCTGCACGCTCAGAAGGCGGTGATGGCGCTTGCCATGTCGTAGTATGTCATTGCGAGTGGCGCTGAAAGCGCCACTCGCAATGACATGAAAATAAGGAGATTTATCAATGACCAAACTCGCTGTAATCGCCGTCGGCGGCAACTCGCTCATCAAGGATGACAAACACGTCAGCGTGGAAGACCAGATGGAAGCCCTGCGCGAAACCGCCCATCACATCGCGGACATGATCGAAGCGGGCTGGGACCTCGCCATCGGTCACGGCAATGGACCGCAGGTCGGGTTCATTTTGAGGCGCTCGGAGATCGCCGCCAAAGTGGAAGGGATGCACGAAGTCCCGCTGGATGTGTGCGGCGCGGATTCACAGGGCGCCATCGGCTATGAGTTTCAGCAGGCATTGCAGAACGAATATCGCAAGCGCGGCATCCAAAAAGGCGCGGCGACCGTCATCACGCAGATGCTGGTGGATAAGAACGACCCCGCCTTCCAGAAACCGTCCAAGCCCATCGGCTCGTTCATGGACGAAGCCGAAGCGAAGAAAAGGGAATCGGAGATGGGCTGGTCGGTGGTCGAGGATGCAGGCAGGGGGTGGAGAAGAGTTGTGGCATCCCCGCTGCCGAAACGAATCATCGAACTGGAGTCGGTCAAGTTGCTGCTCAACGCGGGCATGACCGTGATCACGGTGGGCGGGGGCGGCATCCCGGTCATTGACAAGGGCGACGGCACGCTGCAAGGCACCGCCGCCGTCATTGACAAGGACTTTGCCTCATCCCTGCTGGCGCAGGAGCTCGGCGCGGAATTGTTCCTGATCGCCACCGCCGTGGAAAAGGTTGCCATCAACTTCGGCAAGCCCGACCAAAAATGGCTCGACAAAATGACGCTCGCCGAAGCCAAACAGTATCTTGCCGAGGGCACACACTTTGCTAAAGGCTCGATGGCGCCGAAGATTCAAGCCATCATCTGGTTCCTGGAGAACGGCGGCAAGCAGGCGTTGATCACGAATCCCGAAAACATTGGGCGCGCCCTGAAAGGCGAGACGGGAACCTGGATTGTTCCGTAATTGTAGGTCACGCTTTTAGCGTGACTGTCACGTTGAAAACGTGACCTACAAAATGCCGATGAAAAAATTCCTCGACCGCCTGAACACCATCACCTTCACGCCGCGCAGTACGGTCTGGTTCCTGTTGATCATTGCCGCGCTGACCTACGGGCTGTTCTTCTGGCAGCGCGGCTTCTACTGGGATGAATTCCCCTGGGCGTGGATTTACTACCGTCTCGGTCCCGCCATGCTGACCAAGACCTTTACCACCAGCCGACCATTCTGGGGGATGATCTACCAATTGACCCTGCCGGTCATCGGTCCCAACCCCTGGGTATGGCAGCTGCTTGCCATCCTCCTGCGCTGGCTGACAGCGGTTTTGTTGTGGAAGATTCTGCGCGTGCTTTACCCCGCGCACCCCAAACCCGCCCTTTGGGCAAGCCTGTTTTTCCTCGTTTACCCCGGCATGGGACAGCATTTCATTGCCATGATGTACAGCCATTTCTATATTGTGCTGGCGGCGTACCTGCTGTCCGTTTATCTTTCCATCCTCGCATTGAAGGAAGAAAAACAACGCTGGCTGTACTTTTCGGTTTCGTACGCGCTCGCGGCGGTCAACCTGTTGACGATGGAGTATTTTTACTTCCTCGAATTCGCGCGCCTGTTCATCTTCCTGCAAATCCTGCCCGGCGGTTTCAAGGAACGCGCGAAAAAAGCCCTGCTGTATTCCCTGCCCTATCTCGGCATCTTTGCCGCCGTCACGTTCTGGCGCATGTTCTTCTTCGCCTACCAGAATGCCAGTTATCCTTACGTTCTGCTCGATAAATTGAAGGCGAATCTCTTCGATGGGATTTTGTACTTCCTGAATCAAATCCTGTTGAGTTTCTGGCGGACGGTTTTCGAGGCCTGGATTTTGCCTTTCCTCACCATTGGGATGACGGGCTTCGGTCCGCTCACGCTGACGTTGATGCTGTTCCTGTTATTCTCCACCATTTTCCTCACCGGGTTCTATCTCTTCGCATTCAAAGCCGAGGATGCGGACGGCGTTGACTTTACGAAACAAGCCGGTTGGATCGGGCTGGTCTTTTGGGTTCTCTCCGGCGGTTCGGTCTGGTTGATCGGCATCGTGCCGCAGTTCAATTTTTCGATGGACCGTTTCATGCTGCCGTTCATGCTGGGTTCGAGCGTGCTGCTGGCATGCCTGGCGGCGCTCATCAAAAACCCGCGCGTGCAGATGATCGTGGTTGCTTTGCTCATCGGCTTTGCGGGGAGCCGTCACTTTCGGCTGGAGGAAGCCTACCGCAGCGATTGGATCACCCAGAAGGAATTTTTCTGGCAGATGACCGAACGCATCCCTGGCTTGACGAAAGGCACCATCGTCCTCGCCAACGACCTCCCGGTGACGTATTTTTCGGATAACTCGCTCACCGGACCATTCAATTGGATTTACAGCCCGCCCGGCGAGATGAACGTAATGCTGTACTTTGCGTCCATTCGCGTGGGGAAGACCCTGCCGAGTGTGGAGCCCGGTCAGCCGCATGAGCTGTATTACATCGGTCCGATGTTTTACGGGAATACATCCAACATTCTGGTTGTCAATTACGAGCCGCCCGGTTGTTTCCGGGTGATTGACCCGGAGGTGGAGGCGGAAAACCGTCTCCTGCCGCCGGCGGTGCGGGACGCGGCGCGGTATTCCAATCCGGGTGTGATTCTCTTCGAGAAACAGAACCAGCTCCCCGGTCCGTTTTATGGAAGCGGGCCCGAAAAGGACTGGTGCTATTATTTCGAGCAGGCAGATCTGGCGCGTCAAAAAAAGGATTGGGAGTCCGTCGTTCGATTGGGCGATGCGGCGTTTGCCCTGGGAGATCATCCCAACGACCCCTTGGAGCGGTTCGTTTACATCGAAGGGTATGCTCATCTTGGCGAGTGGAAAAAAGCGGTAGAATTGTCGCAGGCGTCTTATAAGGTATCCAGAAATTTCGTGGGTCCCCTGTTGTGCAGGTTGTGGGACCGAATTGAACGTGAAACAGAGAACACGCCAGAGCAAACCGCTGCGCTGGTTGAAGTTCGAAGCGAATTTGGCTGTGCCCCTTAGAAGTGCATCGTTCTTTCCTCACAATACCAACCATTTGGTATAGTTGTGTAGACGACTGAAAGGAGGCTCAAGACCCGTTGACCCCGTCAGTTTTGTCCGAATAACAATTTATTCAAAAAGGAGAAGAAGTATGCAAAAGAATATAGCACGCCTCACTGCCATGCTTGGGCTGGCGCTCTTACTGGTGCTGGTTGCCTGTGGCGGACCCGCCCCCGTAGAACAGCCTTCACAGCCTGAGCCTACCGAAGAAGTGCCCGCCGTCACGGAAGAAGCGGCGCCCCCCACCGAAGAAGCCCCCGCCGGGGACGAACAGTTCGTGTTCGGTATGCTGCTTGTCGGTCCGTATAACGACAACGGCTGGAGCCAGGCTCATTACGAGGCTGGTTTGTATCTCGAAGAGCAGCTCGGCGCGAAGATGATCTATCTCGACAAGGTCAACCCCGCCGACCGCCCCGGCACCACCCCCGACCAGCTGGCTGAAGAACTGGTTGCGCAGGGCGCCAAGCTTGTCATCTTCAACTCGGATGACATGAAGGATGCTTCGACCACCTTCGCCAAGAACAATCCCGATATTTACGTCATCATGGCGTCTGGCGATCAGGTGTGGCCCGACGGCAAAGCCTACGAAGAAATCCCCAACCTGATCAACATCATGGGGCGCATGGAATACGGCAAGATGATGGCAGGCTGCGCCGCCGCGCTCTCCACCAAGACCGGCAAGATCGGCTACCTTGGACCCTTGATCAACGATGAAACCCGCCGCCTCGCCGCCTCCGCCTACCTCGGCGCGAAGTACTGCTATGAGAAGGCTGGCAACGACCCCGCAGCGCTGGAGTTCAAGGTTACGTGGATCGGCTTCTGGTTCAACATCCCCGGCGTCACGCTCGACCCGGTTCAGGTCTCCAACGACTTCTACACCACCGGTTACGATGTTGTGATCTCCGGCATTGACAACCCGGTCAACCTCGGTGAAGCCGCCAAACTCAAGGCGGAAGGCAAGGAAGTTTCCGGCGTCGCCTATGACTACGTCGCCGCCTGCGAAGCCGCGCCGGATGTCTGCCTGGGCGTCCCGTACTTCAACTGGGGTCCCGAATATCTCAAGGCGATCTCCTCCGCCATTGACGGTTCATGGGAGTCGCAGTTCATCTGGGCTGGGCCCGACTGGACCGACATCAACAACCTCGATACCTCGTCTGTCGGTTTCGTGAAGGGTCCCGCGCTGAGCGAGGAAGCCTCCGCCATGGTGGATGAGTTCATTGCCGAACTCGCCGGCGGGCTGAACCTGTGGACGGGTCCCATCAATCTGCAGGACGGCACCGCGTATCTCGCCGACGGCGAAGTTGCCACCGACCAGCAGGTCTGGTACCTGCCGCAATTGCTCGAAGGTATGGAAGGCTTGAGCGCCGCCGAATAACGTTATTCCCTGTTTGCAGGGGCGCAATCATGCGCCCCTGCTTTTCTAATTTGCCGTGGAGGGCACGCATCGCCCATGAACGTCGAACTCAAAAACATCCACAAGCACTTCGGCAAGACCTACGCCAACAAGGGCATCAACCTGAGCATTCCATCGGGAACCATCCAGGGGATTTTGGGGGAGAACGGGGCGGGCAAAAGCACCCTGATGAAAATTCTTTCCGGTTTTATTCAAGCCGACCCCGGCGGCGAAATCATTCTGGACGGCAAACCCGTCGTCATTCATTCGCCTGCTGATGCCATTCACGTGGGTGTGGGCATGCTGCACCAGGACCCGCTGGACTTTCCGCCGATGCGCGTGCTGGATAATTTTTTGCTCGGTCGTTCGGGCGGCTTATTCCCGAACCGCGCCGCGGTCGCGCAGGACTTTCGACAACTCGCCGGGCAGTTCGATTTCTCCCTCGACCCGGATAACTACGTGGATTCGCTGACGGTGGGCGAACGCCAGCAGTTGGAGATCATCCGCCTGTTATGGCTTGGCGCGCGCGTCCTCATCCTCGACGAGCCGACCACCGGCATCAGCGCCTCGCAAAAGACGAAACTGTTTGCCACGCTCAAGAAACTTGCCGAACAGGGCATGACCATCATCTTCGTTTCGCACAAACTGGAGGATGTGGAAAACCTCTGTCATCAGATTGTTGTACTGCGCGCGGGCGAACTGGTGGGCGCGGCAAAGCCTCCGTACAATACCTCCAATCTCGTCGAGATGATGTTCGGCAAGGTGGTGACGCTGGGTGAACGGCAGCCTGCCAAATCGGGGGAGGTTGTTCTTTCGCTCAGAGATATTTCGCTGGAGGATGCGCGCCTGAAGATCAAAGGCGTCAACCTTGATGTGCGCGCCGGCGAAGTCATCGGGCTGGCGGGGTTGGAGGGTTCCGGTCAGGGCATGTTCATCCGCGCCTGCGCCGGGCTGGTGCGTCCGGTGGGCGGGCGGATTCTGCTCAAAGGAAAGGATTTGACCGGCAGGTCGTACCACACCTTCAAACGGGAGGGGGTCAACTTCCTGCCCGCTTCGCGCCTGGAAGAGGGGTTGGTCCCCGGCTTGAGCCTCACCGACCATTTTGTTTTGGCGGAAGAACCGAAGGGCATCTTCATTGACCGCGCCGCCGGGCAGAGGCTGGCGGAGGAACGCATCAAAGCCTTCAACATCCGCGGTACGCCGCTCAGCACGGTGGAATCGCTTTCGGGCGGAAACCAGCAGCGCGCCGAACTCGCATTGCTTCAATCCCCGCTTTCGTTGATTTTGCTCGAACATCCCACGCGCGGCCTGGATATCGAATCCGTCATCTACATCTGGAGCAAACTGAAGGACCGCTGCCGTCAGGATCACGCCGCCATCATCTTCATTTCCTCGGATTTGGAGGAAATCCTGCAATACAGCGACCGCGTGCTGGTCTTCTTCAGCGGAAACGTATCCGAGCCAATTGACGCCGCGGCAACCAGCGTGGAGCAGCTGGGTCAGTTGATCGGCGGCAAGGGCTGGAGCGGGAAGAGAGGCAGCCATGCTTAAGGGACGTTTGGGCGGCTTTCTTTTCCAGTTCATCGCGTTCGTGCTGGCGCTTGGCTTCGTTTCGCTGGTTTTGCTGGCGGTTGGCGCGTCCCCGCTGGAGGCGTATAAGAACATCCTGACCGGTTCGGTCGGCTCGACGCGCAAATTCGCCGAAGTGCTGGTCTCGTTCGTGCCGCTCCTGCTCGTCACGGCAGGGTTGCTCATTACCTTCTCGGCGGGCTTGTGGAACATCGGCGTGGAGGGGCAGATCGTGCTGGGCGCGATTGCCACCACCTGGGCGCTGCGCCAGTTCGTGGACAGCGCCATGCCGCCCGCGCTCGCCATCTTTCTCTCCATCCTGGCGGGGATGGCTGGCGGCGCGGTTTGGGCATCCTTTGCCGGGATGCTGAAAACCTTCGGCGGCGTGAACGAAATCTTCGGCGGCTTGGGCTTGAACTTCGTCTCCACCGCGCTGACGCTGTATCTCATCTTCGGTCCGTGGAAGCGGGAGGGCGTCGCCTCCATGAGCGGGACCGAACCGTTCCCGGATGCGTTTTCCCTGCCGCAGCTGCCGGACCTGCGCATCAGCCCCTGGGCGCTGGGCATTGCCCTCGCCGCGGTCGTGGTCGTGTACTTCATTTTGCAGGGGACGTATTTCGGTCTGCGCTTGAAGGCGGTGGGAAGGAACATCCGCGCGGCATACCTGCTCGGCATTCCCACCTGGCAGTATTCGTTGTATTCGTTCCTCATCTGCGGCGCGCTGGCTGGCTTGGCGGGTGCGATGCAGGTGACGGCGGTCTATCACCGCCTCATCCCGTCCATTTCGAGCGGGTACGGCTACCTCGGTTTGATGGTCGCCATGCTCATCAATTACCAGGCGGTCTGGGCGATCCCGATCGCGCTGTTCTTTGCGGCGTTGAATATCGGCAGTATTCAACTGCCGATCGTGATGAAACTCGATTCGTCCCTTTCCGGCGTGCTGCAGGGAGCGCTGGTGTTGTTCGTCCTGCTGGTGGAAGGCGCGCGTCAGAAATTCGTGAAGAAGGTATAACGACATGAACCAGGAAACTCTTCTCGTTGGTCTGGCTGGCGTGCTTGCCGCCGCGGCGCCCATCCTCTTTGCGGTGATGGGAGAGACGCTCTCCGAACGCGCGGGCGTGATCAACCTTTCGATGAACGGCACCATCCTGCTGACGGCGATGAGCGGTTTTGCCGTCGCCTATTCCACAGACAGCCTTTTGCTTGGCTTTCTCGCGGGCATGTTGATCGGCGCAGTCGTGGCGTTGATCGTGGCGTTTGCCAGCATTACCTTGAAACAGTCGCAGGTGGCGGTCGGCTTCGTCCTTGCGCTCACCTGCCGCGACCTTGCCTACTTTCTGGGCAACCCGTTCATGGGCGTCTCCGGTCCGCGCTTGCAGGCAGCGCCGATTCCGGTTTTGAGCGACATTCCGATTTTGGGTCCCGTGTTCTTCCGGCAGGAAGTGATCACCTACGTCAGTTACCTTGCCATCTTTTTGGCGTGGCTGTGGATTTACCGCACCCGTCCCGGCTTGATGCTGCAAGGCATCGGCGAGAAACCGGCGGCGGCATACATCCGCGGCGCAAACGTCAATTTGATGCGCTATATCTACACCGTCATCGGCGGCGCGTTGATCGGTCTGGCAGGTCCCGCTTATTCCCTCGGCGTGCGCGCCGGTTGGATGGGAACCATCTCCGGTCTGGACGGCATCGGCTGGATCGCCCTCTCCATCACCATCTTCGGCGGCTGGAATCCCGCCCGCGCGGCATTCGGCGCGTATCTTTTTGCCCTCCTGCAATGGCTGGGACTGGTGCTTCAACCCGTGCTGACCCAGGTCCCTTCGCAGGTCTTGCAGGTTGCGCCGTTCCCATTGATGATTCTCACGCTCCTGCTCGTCAACATCGGCAATGCGGAATGGGTCGAACGCACGCTTGCCGCCATGCCTGAATCCACGCGCAAGTTCTTTGCCGGGCTGCTGCGCGCCATGCGCGCCTCTCCGCCTGCCGCATTGGGCGTGCCGTTCGAAAGGGATTGACCTCAGACCTCAGGCATCACGACATTCCGGCTGCGATACCTGAGGTCTGATAAAATTACGGGGCTATGAAAAATTTCAACGGCTATAAATGTTCGTTGTGCGGTACGGAGTACCTGCCCGGTCAGGTCACCTACATCTGCCCGAAGGACGGCGGGAACCTGGACGTTATCCTCGATTACGATTCCATCCGAAAAAAATTCCAGCCCGAAGATATCACCTCGCGGACGGAAGCCTCGCTGTGGAGATACCTGCCCCTTTTGCCGGTCGGCGAACCCGAAGGGGATTCGACCCCCCTGCACGCCTCAGGCTGGACCCCGGTCTTTGCCCTGCCGCAGCTGGCAGCGAAACTACGCCTGAAGCATCTCTGGCTCAAGGACGAATCGCGCAACCCCACGGCATCCTTCAAGGACAGGGCAAGCGCAGTGGTCGTGACCCGCGCGCGCGAGTTGAAGTCCGAAGTGGTCGTTACCGCTTCGACCGGCAACGCGGGCGCGGCGCTGGCAGGCATGGCGGCGGCGGTCGGACAAAAAGCCGTCATCTTTGCGCCCAAGACCGCCCCGCAGGCGAAGGTGGCGCAGCTGCTCATCTTCGGCGCAAAGGTCATCCTGGTGGACGGCACCTATGACGACGCCTTCGATTTGACGGTCAAAGCCGCGAACGAATTCGGCTGGTACTGCCGCAATACGGGCTACAATCCGTTTACGCTGGAAGGCAAGAAGACCGCCGCTTTCGAAATTTGGGAATGGTGGATCGAAGCCCACCGCGACTGGCACAAGAAGGACAGCCCGCTCGATAACCACCCGCCGCTTACGATTTTCGTCTCCGTGGGCGACGGCAACATCATTTCCGGCATTCACAAGGGATTCAAGGATTTGATGGCGCTGGGTTGGATTCCCAACCTGCCGCGCATCGTCGGCGTGCAGGCGGAAGGCTCGGCGGCGATTGCGAATGCCTTTCACGCCAATACCGAGACCGTCCAGCCTGTTTCGGCAAAAACGATTGCCGACAGCATTTCGGTGGATCTGCCGCGCGACGGCGTCCGTGCGGTGCGGGCGGCAATGCACACCGACGGGACGTATGTCACCGTATCGGACGATGAAATCATCCGGGCGATTGCGGAACTCGGCGGGGTGGGGGTCTTTGCCGAACCAGCCGGGGCGACCGCCTATGCCGGTTTGGTAAAAGCAGCCAGCCTTGGGGTGGTCGGAAGCGACAGCCCCATCCTGGTGATGAACACGGGCAGCGGTCTCAAGGACGTCCGCGCGGCGATGCAGGCGGTCCCATCCGCTCCCATTATCGAACCCACCTTAGAGGCAGTGAAAAAGATTCTATGAAAAAGAAGACAAGCCAATGGAGTCTTCCCTTTCGGTACACGATGGGGATTATTATATTTGCCGCCTTCGTTGCGCTGTTGATCTATGCGCGCGAGGCGGTGAAGATGTTGATCATCGCGGCGTTCACGGCGTATCTCATCAGTCCGGCTGTGCTGTTCCTGATGGAGAGGACGAAACTTTCACGCGCCGCCGCCGTGAACGTTGTGTATTTCTCGGCGCTGGTCGTGATGGTGGGACTGCCCGCCGTGTTGACGCCGATCTTCTTCGACGAGATTCAAATCGTTGCGCGCGACCTGCTCGACCTTTCCAGGGAATTCAGCAGAATGCTTTCCCGCCCCGTGTACTTCGGCGGGATGGTGTTCCACTTTGAACAGCTTGGCGAGAGCCTTTCTCACATACAGGATGACGTCCTGACGCCCCTGCCCGAGGAGGCGCTGGCGCTGCTCGAAACGACTTCCGTGAACGTGTTGTGGTTCCTGGTGATTCTCGTCAGCATCCACCTGTTCATGACCGAGTGGCCCCGTATGCGCGACTGGATGATCGGGCTTGCGCCGGAGGAATATGGCAGCGACATGCGGGAACTCTACAAACGCCTGCGCGATGTGTGGATGGCGTACCTGCGCGGGCAGATCGTGCTGATGGTCGTGGTGGGCGTGGCGTTTACCGTTGCCTGGGCGATCATGGGCATTCCCGGCGCGCTGGTGCTTGGGGTGATTGCCGGTCTGTTCACGCTTGTCCCCGATGTGGGACCCTTCCTCGCGGCGGCGCTGGCGGTGGGCGTTGCCCTGCTCGAAGGTTCGAGCTGGATTCCGCTCTCCAATTTCTGGGTGGCGGGCATCACGGCGGTCGTGTATTTGATTCTAATTAACCTGAAGAATTTCTTCGTGCGTCCGATCATCATGGGACGCAGCCTGCACATGAACGAGGCGTTGATCTTCATCGCCATCATGATCGCCACCATTCTGGAGGGCATCATGGGCGCCCTGCTGGTGGTGCCTCTGATGGCTTCGGCAGCGGTCGTCATGGAATATTTGCGCCGCCGGGTGCTGGGCATGCCTCCCTTTGCCGACGACGGCGAAACGCAGTTCAAAGTGCCGGAAGAAAAACTCAAGCCGGGAAGGACGCTTCGGCTCGCCTCAAAAAAGGAACGGAATCCGACTTCATGAAAATCACCTATTCGATCGTTGCCCCCATCTACAACGAAATTGACAACCTGCCCGAACTCCACCGCCGCGTGAAGGAAGTCATGGATACGACCGGGGCGCCGTGGGAACTCATTCTCGTTGACGACGGCTCGACCGACGGCTCGACCGACAAGATCCGCGAACTGGCAAAAGCGGACCCCGCCGTGCGCCCGGTGATCTTTGCGCGCAATTTCGGGCACCAGGTTGCCATCACCGCCGGCTGGGATTACGCGCGCGGCGACGCGATCGTCATCATTGACGCGGATTTACAGGACCCGCCCGAAGTCATCCTCGAACTGGCGAAGAAATGGAAGGAAGGGTACGAGGTTGTCTATGCCGTGCGCGCCGAGCGTGAGGGCGAATCCTGGTTCAAGTTATGGACGGCATCCGTATTCTACCGGCTGATCTACCGCATCACCGACGTGAAAATCCCCATGGATACGGGCGACTTCCGCCTGATGGACCGTAAAGTGGTAAATGTGCTGAAGCAGATGAAGGAACGTCACCGTTTCCCGCGCGGCATGTCGGCATGGGTCGGATTCAAGCAGGTCGGCGTGACGTACAAGCGGGCGGCGCGTCTCGCCGGTGTGACGAAGTACCCCTTCCGCAAGATGCTCAAACTCGCGCTGAATGCCATTACGGGGTTCTCCTATTTCCCCCTGCAAGTGGCGACCTTCTTCGGGTTCGTTTCGGCAGGCATCGCCATTCTCGCCATTCCCGTGGTCATTTACATGCGCATGGCTGGTTCGCAGGCGTTCTTCGGTCAAGCCACGACCCTCATCGCAGTCCTCTTTCTTGGCGGCGTGCAGTTGATCTCGCTCGGCATCCTCGGCGAATACATCGGACGTCTCTACGACGAAGCCAAAGGCAGACCGCTGTACATCGTCCGCGAAGCGCCGGAACAAAACGAGTAGTTTTCGCCTTCCAATCCATCTGTTTTTGTGATTCAATTTATTCGAATGCCATTGCCGTCCAACGGGCGATGCTGGCATGTCTGTTTTTTTGGCGAATCGCCCATCTGCGGCTCGTTCTGCCTGTACCAGCGCGTGCTGACCGAATTTGCTTGAATGGTTGAAGTACGCTTTCATGATCTGCTGACAATCCAATTCAAACCAAAACCGGAGAATTATATGCAAGCCACCGTGTCTGCCATCCTTGACCACATCCATAGCCGCCGCGATGAATACCTGGCGGGCTTTTATGAATTGTTGCGATTTCGTTCCATAAGCACAGACCCAGCCTGCCGGCTCGAATTGAACCAATGCGCTCAGTGGATCGCGGATGCAGCCAGCCGCATCGGTTTGAAAAATGCCAGATTGATTCCCACAGGCGGGCAGCCGGTCGTTTACGCCGAGTGGCTTGAGGCTGGAACAAACCAGCCCACGGTTCTGTTTTACGCGCATTATGACGTCCAACCGCCTGACCCGCTTGAACTATGGGAGCATGATCCTTTTGATCCCATCCTGCGCGATGACAAACTCTACGCTCGCGGCGTCGCCGATAATAAATCGGGAGTCTATGTCACGCTCAAGGCTTTTGAGGCGTATCTTTCCGTCGAAGGTAAATTGCCAATTAATGTAAAAGTCCTTTTTGAGGGCGAAGAGGAATCCGGCTCGCCCAGCATGGAGAGATTCCTCCTCGAAAATAAAGAACTATTGAAAGCGGATTACATGGTGGTCAACGACGGCACCAATGCCCCCGGTCAGCCTATCGTCCCGGCGGGCGTGCGAGGGATTATCAGCGGCGAAGTGAAGATTCGCGGTCCATTGCGAGACCTGCATTCCGGCTCATATGGCGGATGGGTGCAGAACCCCGCGCACGTCCTTGGGCAGATCATCGCTTCGTTCCATGAAGCCTCCGGCCGGGTTGCCATCTCAGGTTTTTACGATGGGGTGGAACCGCTCACGCCCGACGAACAGGAACTTCTCCGTATTGCCGTGGAGAATCAAGCCTTCATCGGCGAACTAATGGAAGAAAGCGGCGTAACCACCCCTTGGGCAGGGGAAGTCGCCCCGCTCGGCGAACGGATGTGGGCATTACCGTGTTTGGATATCAACGGTATTACCGCCGGGTATCAGGGAATCGGAACCAAGACCATTATCCCTGCCGAGGCGAGTTTTAAGTTTTCTGCGCGCCTGGCGCCGGGGCAGGACCCCGATCATATTGAGCGGGTTTTTGCCGATCATGTCCTGCGATTCGAAAGCGCTTACATCAAGATTTCCATCTCGTTTGAAACCAATGCTCGTGGAGTTAAAAGTATCCCGAAGGGCAGGGCCGCAGATGCCATCAATCGCGCCTTTACAGAATCCTGGGGCAGGGAACCGTTGATCTACCCCGAAGGCGGCTCTGTGCCTTTGCTTGGAATTTTCGACCGCGATTTCAAAATGCCGATTCTTTCGATGGCATATGTCACAGGCGGGAGCGCACATTCGCCAAACGAATACATTCATGTGGATACGCTCCTGCGCGGTTTACGATGCGCCGTTTTGTTCCTGTCCTATATGAAGAACCTGTAACATTTGATCCCATACTTCCATGTTTAGATCCCTCACCTTCCTCAAAGACCGCGCCTTCCTGCGCGAAATGCTCACCATCGCGCTGCCGATCTCGTTTCAACAGCTCATCAATGCCTCGCTCAACATGATTGACGTCATCATGGTTGGGCAGTTGGGTGAAACCTCCATTGCGGCGCTCGGGTTATCGAATCAGGTTTTCTTCGTTTTCATTCTATTGCTCTTCGGACTTACCAGCGGCATGGCGATCTTCACCGCTCAATTCTGGGGCAAGCAGGAAGTAGACCCGATCCGCAAAGTGCTGGGCATGAGCATCCTTTTCACATCCGTCATCGCCCTGGTCTTTACGCTTGCCGCAACGCTTATGCCGCGCACCATCCTCGGCTTTTACACCGAGGATATCGAAGTCATCGAAATTGGTGCGAGTTACCTGGGCATCGTCGGGCTCTCCTACATTCCCGTCGCCATTGCCACCTCGTACATTGCGACCCTGCGCAGCATTCACCTCGTCAAACTGACGGTGCTTGCGACTGTCTCTGCTTTGATCTTCAAGACGATTCTCGGCTATATGCTGATTTTTGGAATCGGCGGACTGCCTGAAATGGGAGTTACAGGCGCAGCCATCGCCACCGCCTCCGGCTGGACTTTGGAACTGGTCCTCATCCTCATCTTTGTCTACGCCGGGAAGACTCCGCTCGCCGCCAACCCGCTGACCTTTTTCACCTTCGACTTCCCGTTTCTCTGGCGCGTGCTCAAGACCACCCTGCCCGCCCTTGCCAATGAGATGTTCTGGTCCCTGGGCATCACCACATACAACGCCATCTATGCTCGCATCGGCACGGATTCGATTGCCGCCATCAACGTCAATGCGACCATCGAAGGGCTTGGATTCGTCGTCTTCATGGGGCTGGGCAACGCCTGCGCCGTGATGGTGGGCAACCGCATCGGCGCCGGTAAAAAAGACGAAGCCTTTGAAACCGTGCGCCGCGTGATCATTCTCTGCCTGCTTTTAGCGTGGACCGTCGGCATCGTCGTCATCCTTCTGCGCGATGTCGTTGTAGGGTTGTACGATCTCTCTCCAAGCGGCGAATACAACGTGCGCATGTTGATGCTGATGATGGCGTCCGTTTTGTGGATTCGCATGTTCAATTTCTCGACCTTCATCGGCGCGATGCGCGCAGGCGGCGACACCCGCTTTGCCCTCATCATGGAAATCTGCTCCATCTGGCTGATCGGCGTACCTGCCGCCTACATTGGCGCGTTTGTCCTGAACCTGCCGGTTTATTACGTCTACCTGATGGTTGCGTTGGAGGAAATCGCCAAAGCCTTTGTCAGCGGCTGGCGGGTCTATTCCAGAAAATGGATTCATGATCTTGTGAATGTATAAAATATCGGGACACGTTCCTGTGTCCCGATATTCGTCAAGGCAATCCCCTGAATTTGCTCGCCTTCCAGTCTGAGAGCCGCTGCCCGCCAATGTTGGAGAGCAGGAGCGTCATGCCAAAGCCGATGAGGAGGTTGGTGATGAAAAAGAAAAGGACTTCCTCCAGCGGCAGGATGCCAAAGAAGAGAACGCCGGTCGTTTGTTCTTTCGAAATAGACCAGGTGGTGTCTGTCAGGGCGACAATATCCATCAACGAGAGATACAAGCCGGGGACGAAGACAGCGGCGAAAACCAGTTTGCGGTGATGCCAGAGGATATCCGCGCCGTATAGCATTTGCGGGAAGATGGCGGGCAGCGCCCAGAAAAGGATGATGGAGAGGTAGGTCCACTCGACGGGACCGAGGAAGAATTGCCAGGTGAAGAACAGCCAAAGAATGACAAGTACACAAGTAGACAGGTACACAAGTAAGCGGTTGCGTTTGAATTCCTGTTTCGGTTCGGGGATGCGCCTTGCAAGGAACCACCACCACAACCCGGCAAGGACTGTTTCCAGCACAAAGAAGGTATATTCTTCGATGGGCACGTAGCCGATTACGATGCCGGTCACGAGATTTGGGTTGTAATACCAGACGCCTGTGGCTACGAGGTAGTTATCCCAGGGCGTGGTGTAAACGACGGCGAGGATCACATGGACGAGGATCGCCGTCCATACTACTTTGCCGTTCTTAAAGCCGGGGGTCGGGCGGTTGTTTTTATTGTCCCACCATGCGATGATGAGAAAGACAAGGATGGGAATTACGAGAAAGCGTAGAAGAAAGCCGAAGTAAGTCATAGTAGTCTGTTAGTCGCTTGGTTTGATGGTCGGGTAGTTGGGTAGTCGGATAGTCCGATGGTCGCTTGGATAAATTCACGTTTCACTTTTTACTGATCACTGGCTGCTGGTCATTGCACACTGTTACTTCCTTCGCTTCACCTTCATCCTCACACCCGGTCTGGGTTCCAATGTTGCGCCCATGTGTGCGCGGATGGGATGACCGGTAAATTCAAAACGAAAGTTCTTGAGCAAATGCGCGATGACGATCCGCGCCTCAGCCTGACCAAACGCCGCACCGATACAAGAACGGGGTCCGCCGCCGAAGGGGATGTAACTCATAGGCGGAGTTTTCCGTCCGTGAGCGAAACGATCGGGGCAGAATTGCTCGGCATTTTCCCAGATATCCGGGTCGCGGTGGGTGAGGTAGATGGAGTAGAACATCCGCTCACCGGCAGGAATGTTGCCCTCCGCAAATTCGATTTCTTGAGCCACACGCCGATTGCCGATGTGAATGGGCGGATACAATCGCAGCGATTCCTTGATGACGTTTTCCAGCAATTGATATTTGCCTTCCGCGCGGTCAATTTCCAGCAACACTTTTTCATGGATTTCAGGATGCTGTCCCAGCAGGGCAAATGTCCAGGCGAACAAAGCGGTGGATGTATCGTGCCCGGCGATGAGCATGGTCAACATCTGGTCGCGGATGACCGCGTCGCTGAGTCTGGCATCAATCAGGTGTTGCAGGAAATCCTCAACCCTTCTTTCCTCTTTCCTTCTTTCTTCGATAATCCCAAACAAATAATCATCAATCACCTTCAACGACTTTCCATACCCAAAGCGCGGCATCTTTCGCCAAAGGATCCATGCGCCGGGCGAAATATATTGGATGGTCTTCAGAATCGGATTCCATATCTTTGGAATGTCGTTCCATGCGTCTTTGTTGAACAGGGTCTGCATGATAATGAGCAGGGCGATCTTACGCCCTTCGACCAGCATATCCACAGTCTGACCATCCTGCCATGTGGACATGACTCGTTCGGTCTGCCCAATCATCATCTCGGTGTATTTCGCTAACTGCGACGGATGAAAAGGCGTTTCCATCAAACTGCGATAGTGATCGTGTTCGTCGCCGTCAGTTACCAATATCCCGCGTTGAAGCAGGTCAGTGACGGGGTCGGTGTTGCGCCACAATAATTTATCTCGATCTGTGACCAGAACTTTCCGCGCCGCTTCGGGACCGAAGACCACATACGGACGAAAGCCGGGAATCGGAATTTGAAAGAAACGCCCAACATATTCCGCCATCACCTTTAGCGGACCCAACGGAGAGCCTTCCTGTATCAACGAGCGCAATGCGGCGCGACCGAGCTCGGGGGAAATAATTTGCTTCATGCCTTGCCTTTTGAAATGCTGTATGCCGTCAATGTCCGTTCTTTTACAATGTCGCGGTTTACGATCGGCTCCGCCGGGTAACCGGCGATTTTCAAACCAAATTTCCACGGCGCGTGGATTTGCTTCGCATTTACTCTGCGCAGTTCGGGAATCCATTTTCGGATGTAATCTCCGTTCGGGTCAAACTTCTGGGACTGCAAAACGGGGTTGAAAATGCGAAAATATGGCGCGGCATCGGTGCCTGTTCCCGCCGTCCATTGCCAGCCGCCGTTGTTGGGGGCGATGTCGCCGTCGAGTAAATTCTGCATGAACCATTTTTCGCCCCAGCGCCAATCAACCAGCAAATCCTTGACTAAAAACGATGCGGCGATCATGCGCGCGCGGTTGTGCATCCAGCCGGTTTCTTGGAGTTGCCGCATCGCCGCATCCACCACCGGGATGCCTGTTTCGCCCCTCTTCCACGCTTCGAACTCTGACAGGTTGTTCCGCCATGGGATGCGCGCCAGCGCCGGGTTGAAAGATGTTTTGGCAACCTGCGGGAAGTGATACAGAATTTGAATGTAGAATTCGCGCCAGATCAGTTCGTTGAGCCAGGTTTCTGCGCCTTTTGGGTTGGAAGGTTGCAGGTTGAAGGTTGCAAGGCGAACGGCTTGACGCAGCCCCAGCATCCCAAAGCGGATGTAGGGTGAGAGGGAGGAGGTGCCGTCCAGGTCGAGGCGGTTGCGGTGGTTGTGGTAATTGGTAATTGGTAAATTGGCAAATTGGTCGAGGCGGCGCAGGGCTTCCGCTTCACCGGCTGGGAAGATGGGGTTGGATGTGAATTCGGGCAGGGGTTCGGTGCAAATTCCCGTCGGGGTGTTCAGAGTTTCTGGAGCAGGGCGAATATTGAGATTTGGCAACTTCGCTTTCCACACTCTGGAATACGGCGTGTACACCGTGTACGGTCTGCCATCCTGTTTGAGAATAGCGTGGGGATGGTGGACGGTCTGACCTTGAACCAGTTTCAGCGGCAGGAGTTTTTGAATGAGCGCGTCGCGATTGCGGGCGTAGGGCGTGAAATCCTCCTCGGCGTAAATGGCTTCGGCTTTGACTTCATCCAAAAGTTGACGCAGCGCATCAATGGGCTTTCCCTTGCGAACGACGAGATACGAATTTCGTTTGCGTAAATCGTTATCTAATGCGGATAAGCCTTCGTACAGAAAACTCTTTCGGCACGGGGATGAGACATCGAATGCTGGGTCGAGGATAAAGACTGGAAGCGCTGAACCAGCCGAGAGCGCCGCTTGAAGCGCAGGGTTATCCGCGAGCCGCAGGTCGCGCCGAATCCACCAGATCGAAGTCATGCAGTTTGCGGGGCGAGTTTCGAATCATCCAGCCACATCACGCGGACGAGAGCGTGGGTGACGGCGGGTTTGTCGTTGATGCGCAGCGTGACATACCCCTGGCGGTTCAGGTCGAGATGACCTTTGTTGCTTGCCGAGTCGCTGAAATCAAGCGAGCCATAGCCGCGAATTTTGGTGTTTCCGAAAAGCGAGAGCGCCAGTTCGCTGGTGAGAGTGCCTTTTAGTTCGGCTGCATAGGCTTTGGATCGGAAGGTGAAGGTGGAGGGGGCGGGCATGCCCAAACCGCGCAAGCCGATGGTAGTTCCGAGGATGGTTTCGGCGCCTTCGAAGATATCGCCGTTGTTCATTTCGGCGGAATAGGCGATACGGTAGGCGGGCGAACGGCTGATCAATTTTGCCGTGACGTTTGCACCTGTGACCGGGTCACGCTCGCTGACGGCTTCGCCGAGGTTGTTGAAGTTCGGCTGATAATAGGCGCGTCCGAACGAAGTGGCAGAAGCGACGGCATACATCGCAACCGCTTCGAGCGCGTTGACGGTCTCGTGCGCTTCGAGCATATTCGCGGCTTGGACCAGCCACTCGGTTTTGTGCATTCGCCGAACGATGTACCCCAAAAGCGTGATGCCCTCAGGTGGCAGTTCGTAGCGCAGTGTGTCTATTAACATAACGATTCCTTGTTCGATTAACTTGGGTCTACTATTATTGGTTTGATTCAAAACCCCCGCCTCTGGCCGGACCAGGGAGCGGGCGCATCGTTCTGAAATTCTTCCACGCTGGGACCTCGCAGCTGCGCGAGTCGCCACGTGCCGTAAAGGTAACTGAGGATGAGCAGGGCGATGGTTGCAGGCCAGCCCGTCAGTGTGTTGACCAGGGCGAGTTCATTCACAGCGTTGCCTTGAAAGAGCGATACTTGCCAGAATAATTTCGCTGCAAAATAGATGAGCCAGGCTGTTGTCACTTCGGTATAAGCGGGGCGGACGCGGTCGTGCCAGTACCAGTCGAGCGGCCAGCGGCGGGCTAGATAACTAGTCCAAGCCACGATTGGCTTGCGGATAATCAGGCTTACAAGAGCGAGGGCGACGGTCAGCCCGCCGTTGACGATACTTGGGAGGAAAAAGCCCTCCGAACGTCCGAGCAGAAACGCAAGCGCAATGGCGAGAGCAACGCTTCCCAGTCCTGCGAGCGCATAGACTATGGACTCTCCGCGACGGAGGCGCAGGATCGCGATCACGAACGAGAGTCCGAGTGCGCTGATCATCGCGGCGGTAAAGCCAGCCAGCCCGTTCAGCAGGAGGAAAAATATCGGCGGCAGAATCGTGTCGAGCAAGCCGACCCTACCTGTCACGGCGCGGAATTCCTCCAGCAGTTCGCGCGCCTTGTCAGGCATGTTTGCCCATCCAGAATTTTCGCCAGTCGCCGTTGCTGGATTGCAGGGCGAGGAAGGCGTAGAGCGCGCCGGTGAAGAATCCCAGCACCATCATGGCAATCGTCCACAGGATGGCAACAGGCAGGGACTTCTCACGGTAGATGATCCACATTGAGAAAAGCGTAAAGCCCACGTACAAGTCCACGAGCGAGACGATACCCCACGGCATGGATGTGAGTTGACTGCCTTCGCCAGAAAAGTCACCGATGGTGAAGCCGTAGATGAGAACGACGGTCATGGCGAGCACGCCGAAAAGAGAAACGATCTTTGCGATTTTCATTACAGCACCAGAATGATTCCGAAGACGATTTCTACTGCGAGGCTGATCCAGTTGGATTGGACGGAAGACTTATCCACAAAGATCGAGATGAGACGCACGGCGGCGATGGCGAGGTACATGATGCCGAGCATTTGGTAGGTCTCGCGTGTTGCGAGGACGAATACGGCAATGCCGAGTCCGATGAACAGCCCACCGAGAATGGAGCGGATCTCGGTGATGCCGCGCCCATCGGGAGCGGTCAACCCCGTAAAACCTTGCACATTGCGTGGAGCAAAAAGGGAGAGTAACCCCGTCCCGATGGTGAGGACGACGGCAACAAATTGAAGGGCTTTGAGGATGTTCATGATTTTCCTAACTTCCACAATTTGGGAATCAATACGGGCGTAGATTTCTTATACGCTTCATAATCCGCCTGCCCGCCCCATTTTTGTTCGGCTTTCTTTTGGAGCAGGGGAATGCCGCTGATGCGGGTGAGCAGGATTGCGACGAAGAGCGGCGAAATCAACGCGACCCATGCCCAGCCTTGCAGGACAGGCATGGCGATGAGGGCGATACCGATCCACAAAACGATTTCGCCGAAGTAGTTGGGATGACGCGAGCGCGACCATAACCCGGTTTGGATGAATTTACCTTTGTTGGCGGGATCGGCGTTGAAACGGCTTTTCTGCGAGTCGGCGACGACTTCGATAATGAAGCCGGAGAGCCAGACCAGAAAACCGACGATGGCGAAGGCGTCCAGCTCTTTGCGCGTTGTGGCGGTGATGGCGACCAGCGCGGCGGCAAGCGTGAATGTGACCCATAAGCCCTGGATCGTCCATGTGTTGAGGAAGCGGATAAAGGATGGTTTGATCTCGTCGAAGCGGTCGTCCCTGCCTGCTTTTTGAATGCGGCTGAACAGGAACGTCCCAAGCCGGATCGCCCAAACGACGACCAATACTGTGAGCAGAATCGAACGCGCATCGGGAGCGACGCTGTAGCGGCTGTAACAAAGCGAGACGCCGATGACGCTGATGTAGGTGATGCTTCCCGTCAGGTCGAAGAATTTTTCGGTCTGGAAGATATAGGCGGGGATGAAGACCAGCCACTGAATCAGGAATGCCAGCGCGACGGCGATGGCGAAGACGGGGACGCCGCCGAAAGTGACGCTTCCCTGACTCCCTGCTAACGCCACGAGCCAGCCGATCAGGATCAATATTGGGAATATGACGAACGAAGTACGGTCTGTTGATTTCATGTTTTCCTTGTTTGTGTCGGCGGAACGCTAGAGGGACACGCAAGCGAACGTGTTCTACGCGCCCAACCTGGCAACTTCACCTGCCAGCCAGCGCTTGATCGGCTCGCCCTGCCCGTTGATGTGGGCATCCACGGCTTGCGAATAAATGTCCATGAACGCCGCCAACTCCTGCCGGGGGCGCTGGTAGGCTTGCAGGAGCATTTTCAGCCAATCCATTTCCCCGGCGAGATGTTCCATGTCCCCGAACTGCAGGGCGGCAGCGATGTTGTCGCCGAGGTATTGGATGCTCGCGTTGAGTTCTTCGGGACCGATGGAAAGCGGCGGGAGTTTTGCTTTGACCGTGCCTTCGATTTGCGCGCGCCTGGCGCTGAAGCCGTGCATGGCAGAGAGATATTCCTGCGGGGCAGCTTTGGGCGTCTTCTCTTTGGGTTTGGTTCTCAAAAGAGATTCGACTTCCTTGACCGCATCCTCCAGCGAAACGCCGAGGAATTGACCGGGAATGTACTCCGCGATTGCCGGGCGCAGGTTGAAGATGCGCCCGCCGAAGCCGACGAATACACCCTGACCGGCGAGCGCCAGCGCGGCATGCTGGAGGTGCGCCGCGCTGCTCAACGTTTGCGAGGCGAGGATGACCAGGTTTGCTCTAACGTTGAGCGCGGTTTCGGCGAACCGCTCGGCGGGGATGTTTGCGCCGAGGTAGATGACGTTCAATCCACGGCGGCGCAGGAACAATGCGATCTGCAGCGGCGTGAAGGCGTGCCATTCAGTGGGGGGGCATCCCACCAGGATGGTTTGCGGGCGGGTGGGGGCAGGTGAAGCGCTGAGCAGCGCGTCCAGCCGGCGCATGGCAAGGCCCGAGGCAAAATGTTCCTGCTGGACGCTGGCGCGGTTTTCGAACCACAAATTGCCGATCTCCGACATGCCCTTTTGCAGCACATCCATGCAAACCGATTCGACCGGGAACATGGAGAAGGCTTTGTTCAACGCCTGTTCTGCCTGTGTCTCGCTGAAGTTCAGGCAAGCCGTAACCCACTCCAAGCGGATGGCATCGAGGGTCGTATCGGCGGGGAGGATGGGCGCGGAACCCGTCAGCGTGGCGAGGCTCGATGGAGCCAGACCAGCCAGCGGGTCCGAGCCGGAGGCGGTGATTTCGTTCCACAAATCCACCGCGCGCGAAATGGAAAGCCCCTCTGCCTGGCGGGCGATCAGCCATTTAATCGTCTCGATATCGTATTGCGAATACAAGCGATGACCGCCCGCGCTGCGCTGCGGTACGGGCAAACCATAGCGGCGTTCCCAGGCGCGCAGTGTATCGGCGGCCAGCCCCGTTTCGCGGAGCACCGCTTTCAAGTTATAGGCAGGGGATTTGCTGAGCATGTTGGTTCCTCTTTAGGCGGGATTTAGAGTTGGTTTGGACACTTTTTGCACAGCAATTGTACCTTTTTCCTTCAGGATGCGCTCGGTTGTCAGGCGTGCAGAAAGCAGGACAATGGGCAGCCCCGTGCCGGGATGGGTGGAGGCTCCGGCGAAGTACAGGTTTTTGTATTTTTTATGACGGTTCTGCGGGCGAAGATAGCCGACCTGCCAGAAGTTGTGACTCAGCCCAAACGCGGCTCCCTTTTCGAGGTTGAAACGGCTCTTCCAGACTTTGGGCTGGTACACGATCTCGAACTTGATATGCCCTTTGAGATCGGTCACGCCCATCTCTTTGGCGAGGCGTGTCAAGACGGTTTCACGCGCGCGGTTGACCAGGGCGTCCCAATCCTGCTCGCTGCGGGCGTCAAGATGACCGACGGGAACAAGAACGTACAGCGTTTCCTGTCCGTCCGGCGCGGCGGCGGGATCAGTGCGGGCTGGCGCGTGGACGTAGAACGACGGCACTTCGGGCAGGGTGTGGTCTTCGAAGATTTGGTCGAACGAGGCTTTGTAATCGCCGCCGAGGAAAACGTTGTGGTGCGCGATTTGCTTGTATTGCTTGTCCACGCCCCAATAGAACATGATGGTGGAGCAGGTGTAGAGTTTGTCGTCGAGTTTTCTGGCTTCGGCGGCATCGGGCAAAAGTTCTTTGTAAATGTAAGGCAGGTCTGCGTTGCCGATTACAACATCCGCTGTCCACTGTCTACCGTCCACCGTCTCAACACTTTCCACTTTCGACTTTCCGACATTGATCCTTTTCACAGGCGCGTTATACACAAACTTCACGCCAAGTCTTTCGGCGATTTTCACCAAGGCTTGAATCCCTGCATACATGCCGCCCATCGGGTACCAAACGCCTTCCGCCAATTCGGTATATTGAAGGAGGGAGTAGGTGGCAGGCGCGTCGTAGGGGCTAAGACCGAGATACATGTTCTGGAAAGTGAAGGCGGCTTTCAGGCGTTCGTCCTTGAAGAAGCGGCTGGTGTTGGCGTAGTGCTTCTGCAAGGCTTTGAGGTTGAAGATCAACGGCAGGTTCTTGGGGCTGAAATATTCGAAGATGTTGTAGAAATTGCGCCCGACGAATTTTTCAACCGAAATTTTGTAGTGTTTCGCGCCTTCTGCGATGTAGCCGAGGAAACCCGTAAAGGCGGTCTTATCCACGGCTTCGAGCTGGGTTTGCATTTTGCCAATATCTGAGGTCAGTTCGAGCCGCAGCCCGTCATCGAAATGGACTTTGTAGGTCGGGTCAATACGGCGCAGGTCGAGGTGGTCGCTCATCCTTTCGCCGAGAGCGGCAAAGGCTTCCTCCCAAACTTCGGGCATGAGAAACAGCGTCGGTCCGATATCGAAGCGGTGACCGTCGCGGACGATCTGGTTGCAGCGCCCGCCGGGGGTGGATTCCTTCTCCAGCACGGTCACGTCATATCCGTTTTTTGCGAGACGGGCGGCGGTGGCAATCCCGCCGATTCCCGCGCCAATTACAAGTGCAGTGGGTTTCATGGTTCTCCTTATCTGCCTTCCTGAGTGAAGGGCAGGGGTATTGTACCTCTTGTCTAGTATTTGTCAAGTATTAAAATCATACTTTGCAAAACCTTGACAAATTTTCCAATACCCATAAAATACACCCACCAAGACAAAACCGCGCCGCCAAATCATTTGACGAGCGCCCAAGCAGTATGGAGATGCAGGGCAAGCCCCTCCACCAAGGTTGTTTGGGCGTCAGGAGAGACTCATGCAAGCACATGCCAACTGGGAAAACCAACTGCTCGCCCTCGCGGGGCATATCCCGCATCCTTCCACGCGCCCGTTTTTCTCCTATTGGGCGGGAGATGCCGCGCTTCGCAAGGCATACAGACAGGCGGAGGTCATCACAGCCGCCCACAGCAAATCCTTTTACTTCGCTTCGGCGCTGCTTCCCGAGGAGAAACGCTCCGCCGTCCGCGCGCTCTACGCCTTCTGCCGCACGGTGGATGATATTGTGGATGAAATCGAATCGAAGAAGGATCGGGATTTCGAATTGGATTACTGGCGCAGCGTGATCCAAAGCGCCTCCGCCTCGAACCTGCGTCCGGCTGAGGATTTCGGCGGCGACCTGGTTGCCGCTGCCTGGGTGGATGCGCTCGTCCGGTATCACATTCCCCGCCATTACGCCCTGCAATTGATTGATGGCGTTGCCCGCGATCTATCCCAGTCCCGCTACCAGACCTTCGACGACCTTGCCACATACTGCTACGGCGTCGCCTCCACGGTTGGGTTGATGAGCATGTACATCATCGGCTTCGAAAGCAACGACGCCGTGCCATACGCCATCAAGCTCGGCGTCGCCCTGCAAATGACTAACATCCTGCGCGATGTGGGCGAGGATTACCTAAACGGGCGTCTCTACCTGCCGCGCGAGGAACTCATCACCTACGGCATCCGCGAAGAGGACATTGCCGCCGGGCGTGTGACCGAAGGCTGGCGGCAGTTCATGAAATTCCAGATCGAGCGCACCCGCCGGTTGTACGAGGAATCCTGGGCGGGCGTAAAATGGCTCGAGCCGGAAGGGCGTCTCGCCATCGGCGCGGCATCCGTTTTTTACAGCGGCATTTTGGATGACATCGAGAAGCACGATTACAACGTCTTCACCCGCCGCGCTTCTTTGAGCGCCCTCGAGAAAATTGCCCGTCTTCCATCATTGTGGTGGAAATTGAAATCCCTCAGATAAAAAGGAACATCCATGTCGAAAGATTCGTTACGTCAGTTCGCCAACCTGCCGGCGCCGCGCTTGCGCTTGCCGTCAATATCCTCGCCTCCACGCTGCCGCTCAATGGGCAGAACACCGGCGAGATTTCAGACCGCTTTCAGGTGTATTTTGTGCCTGCCGGGTACGTCTTTGCCATTTGGGGCGTGATCTACATCGGATGGATCGCGTTCACGATCTATCAATTCCTCCCTTCCCAGAAGGAAAGTCCGAGAATGCAGCGGCTGGGATACCTGTTCGCGCTGAGCAGCATTGCCAATGCCGCATGGTTGTTTTGCTGGCACTACAACCAGTTCGGTTTGAGCGTGCTCGTCATGCTTTCGCTTTTGGGGCTGCTCATTGCCAGTTACCTGCGGCTCGATGTGAACCGGCGCCCGGTTTCCGCGGCGGAGCGCTGGTCTGTGGATATTCCGTTCAGCGTTTATCTCGGCTGGATCACGGTTGCAACCGTCGCAAACATCACAGATTGGCTGTATCTCATCGAGTGGAATGGGTTTGGAATCGCTCCCCAAACCTGGGCGGTCATCATGCTCGCGGCTGCCTCCCTGCTTGGCGCGGGGATGGCAATCACCCGCAGGGATGCGGCGTACCTCTCCGTACTGGTCTGGGCGTTCATTGGGATTGCGGCAAAGCAAACTCCCGCTCCGATGGTCGTGACCGCTGCATGGATAGCCGCCGCGCTCATGGCAGGATTGATCGTCTATAGTCTCTCTCACCGCGCCCGCTTGGGGTGATATAAACCCATATATCGGTTGATTTCTCCTCCTCTTTTTTAAAGCAGAGGCGTGACGTGAATAGTCATGCCCTTGTCTGTTTTTAAACCATGGACGATGGATCATTGACCATGGATGACTTTCCATCGTCCACGGTCTGCGGTTCATCGTCTTTTGATATACTTGCCCTCGTGAAGAAGTTCGCAATCTTGTTTTGTCTTTTTCTTATCAGTTGTGTGAGCAAACCAAACCCTGCAACGGAGAATTCAATGAACTTTCGATATTTGGCGTTGGGCGATTCCTATACCATCGGCGAAAGCGTGGAAGAAGCGGAGCGTTTCCCAAATCAGCTTGCGGCATTGCTTGCCGACGAAGGCGTGACCGTGGACGTAAAAATCATCGCCCGCACCGGCTGGACGACGGATGAATTATGGGATGGCATCCAGAAGGAAACGCTCGCGCCGCCGTACGACATGGTCTCTCTGCTGATCGGCGTCAACAACCAATATCGCGGCAGGGGCATTGAAGAATATCGCGAAGGCTTCGTTTTCCTGCTCGATAAAGCCGTTGAATATGCGGGCGGGGATGTCAAGCGCGTGATCGTCTTTTCCATCCCGGATTGGGGCGTGACCCCCTTTGCGGCTGGCAGGGACGCGGCACAGATCGCGGCTGAGATCGACGCCTTCAATCAAGTCAATTTGGAAGAAACTCAAAAAGCAGGCGCGCATTATGTCGATGTGACGCCTGTTTCGCGCAAGGCAAAGGAAGACCCGACCCTGGTCGCTGGAGATGGATTGCATCCCTCCGGCAAAATGTATGCCGAGTGGGCAAAATCCGCCTTGCCGATTGCATTAAGCATCTTGAAGTAGAATCCTTGCTCAGATCAAAATTGGAGAATCAATGCCACAGATCAAAGCTATCAATCACGTTGCCGTCGTCGTTGACGATATGGAGAAATCCCTTGCGTTCTGGCGCGATGCGCTCGGAATCGAACTGCACGAACTGCGCGACGTCCCTGCCGAAAAATCGCAGGTGGCGTTTCTGCCGCTCGCCGGAGCCGAAGTGGAACTGGTCATGCCGACCACCGATGACTCCGGCATCGCCAAATACCTCGCCAAGCGCGGGCCCGGAATGCACCACCTTTGTCTCGAGGTGGACGACATCGAAACCATGCTGGGACGGCTGCGCGCGAAGAACATCCGCCTCATCAATGAAGAGCCGCGCGCAACTTCGGATGGAAAGAAATACGCCTTCATTCACCCTGAATCCACGGGCGGAGTGCTGGTGGAACTCTATCAGGTCTGATGGAAGAGAATTTCGAAGCGATCCTGACCGGAGAATGCGGTCTTGTAAAAGACCGGTATATCATCGTCGGGGTTTCGGGAGGACCGGACAGCCTGTGCCTGATGGACGTCCTGAGACAGGCGGGATATCCGATCATCGTCGCGTATTTCGACCACCAGCTGCGCCCCGATTCGGGCGCCGATGCGCGCACGGTGGAAAAGACCGCCATACGGCTGATGCTTGCCTGCGTCATCGGGGGCGCCGACGTGCGCGACCACGCCGAGAAAAACAAACTTTCCGTGGAGGAGGCGGCGCGCAACCTGCGCTACCACTTCATGTTCGACCTCGCCCGCCGTCATAAAGCCCAGGCGGTGGCTGTCGGTCACACCGCCGACGACCAGGTGGAGACGGTGCTGATGCACTTCATTCGCGGCAGCGGCATTGCCGGCTTGAAGGGCATGTCCTACCGCTCGATCATCAAGACGTTCGACCCCGAAATCCCGATTGTGCGCCCGCTGCTGAACCTTTGGCGGGAGGAAACGGTCGTGTACTGCGCCGTGCATGGGCTTCGCCCGCTTTACGATGCCACCAACGACTCGCTCAATTTCCAGCGCAACCGCATCCGGCATCTTCTGATTCCAACCCTGGAGACCTACAACCCGAAATTTCGCGAGGCGCTCCTGCGCATGTCGCAGTCCCTTAAGAGCGATTACGCCTTCGTGATGGAGTCGCTGGAGCGGGTTTGGAAGGAAACCGTCTTCGCGGTGGAGGAGAACATCGTCACCTTCGACCTTGAACGGCTCTCCGCCTGTTCGCCGGGATTCCAGCGAAACCTGATTCGTCACGCCATGCAGACCCTGCGCCCCAATGTGGAAGTCACGTTCAACACCCTGGAGCGCGCCCGGCATGTGCTGACATCTGCAGCACACCCATTCCGTGTGGACCTCAAAGCCGGGCTGCAGATCTTCCGTGAGGAAAGGTTTGTCTATGTCTGCACAGCGGATGCGGAACTGCCCTTTGACCTGTGGCCCCAAATGCCGGGGAATGAGACGCTTGCCCTCCCGACGCCGGGGCAGGTCTCTCTGGCAGGCGGGTGGAAGGTCGTCTGCGAGCAGTGGCGCCTCCCCGCTCTGGCGGTGGAACAGGCTGAAAGGAACGAGGACCCGTTCCAGGTCTGGTTGGATGCGGAGAAACTGCCGAGGTCGTTCGAACTGCGGGCGCGGCGTCCGGGCGATTGTTTTGAACCGTTCGGGATGGACGGTCATTCCCAAAAGGTTTCCGATTTCTTCGTCAATGAAAAGGTCCCGCAGCGTGCGCGTGACCGCTGGCCCCTGCTGTGCGCCGGGGATGAGATTGTCTGGATACCTGGCTATCGTCCCGCGCACCGCCACCGCCTCAAAGACGAGACGCGCAGCGTGGTCTATTTTTCGGTGATCCGCGCTGCGGAAGGCGCGCAAACGGAAAATACTACCTGATGAAAAATCCCCGTCTGCACATTTGCCGGGCGGGGATTTGTGTTATTTCACTGACGTTACGGAGTTTATAGTACCGTAACTCAAGTTGCCACCTTAATAGATTTTCTAGGTTCCCCGCCCAAAGCCCTCACCCTGCCCTCTCCCATCGGGAGAGGGGGAAGTCATCCCAGAATATATAACCTTGTTTGGGGTGA
>QMIW01000106.1 GCA_024434165.1 Chloroflexota bacterium
CCGCCCAAAGCCCTCACCCTGCCCTCTCCCATCGGGAGAGGGGGAAGTCATCCCAGAATATATAACCTTGTTTGGGGTGAGGGAAGCCTCTTGAAACCAGGGCAGCAACTCGGGTTAATATTACAACGCAAGGCGGCTCCCGCCGCCGGGGGTGATTTTGCGTTGTAATGTCAGGCGCTCACGGCTGTTTTGTTCTGACTCGCGCGGAAGAGGAAATAAATGATGGTCGCGCCCACAATGACAGCCAGATACGTTCCGATATAAACCAGACCGCCGGGCTGCGCCTGAAAGTCGAAACTATCAATATAGACGAAGGCGGGAATAAGCAGGAAGGCGGCTCCGGCAATCGAAAAGGGGATGATGGATTGAACGCCCTGAATGCTGCGCGTAAAGAGTCCCGGAATTCCACTCAAAGTGATCGCAAAAAAGAACGCGCCAAACCCGCGCGAGCTCAACTCTGAAAGTTCGCCGGGCCAAATGCTGCCGCCTCTCGCGGCTCCGGTCAGGAGCGGGATGGAGATATACCCTGCAAACAAAAGGAAAGCCAGGACAACAAACCGCTCCCACGCCGGCACGGGCGAGCCCGCCTGGTCGCTGACCGGACGAGTGCGCAGCCAATCCACGATGCCAATGACTGCGCTGATGCTGCCGATCACGAGGGCGGCGATGTAAAGCGCGGCGAGCGATGAGTCAAGCCGCAATGTGTTTCGGAAAGCGGTCAACAAAAATGCTTCCATCAGTCCGAAGCCCCAGAGGAAGATGAATGCAGGACGGACAAGACTCCACCGCCAAAGCACGGCTGTCCGCCATGCGGCGAATCCAGCCCCCAAATACCATGCGCCAATGGTCATCGCCAGAAAGGGCGAGACGTTCCAAAGAAACTTTCCCGCCGCCCAGTTGGGCGCCAGGTAAAGAGGCAGGGCAAGCAAAAGATATGCCCCGGCTGTGACCCATGTGAGGGTTCTCGAAAGATTGGAAAGCGTTTCGGGGGAAGAGGTTTTCGACATTGTGGACTCCTTTCAACTTATAACAATAAATCTATATAACCGGGAGAAAATTTATCCGAATTATACTCCCGCTGCCGCGTCGCCAAAGTTTTAGACAGCCTCATGAGTGCAGCGCAAAACTGTCGTTGACCTATGTTCAAAACCGCCGCCGTTCGCCGATGGGTGCAGGTGAGGCGCAGTACCCATTCCGGGCATAAACCCTCGGCGGCGATTTCCGAGGGAGTCTTGCGCCGGGGACGGCGCAAGGAGCAATTTAGGATTTGGCTCCTATTTGTATGGTAGAGAAATTGCCGATAAAATTTTTCGAACTTGGGTTACTTTAGTTTCTTTACCACAGCCAGCAGCGCCCCATTTTTTTTGACCTCAAATACGACCTTGGCATTTCTGTAAAGGTGAATGTGATTATCGAAGCGGGTGGTGATGACGGCGTACTCGTATGAATTCGGGAGGTCGTCGGTGTCGAAATCGAAAACCGTCAAATCCGCTCTCGCATTGGCTCTAACATTGTACCCCGCTCCCCATGCCAGGATATTCGCATTCGGCGGCGCGTTCTCGTTGATGTACGCCGCCGCCTCCCGATAGGATGTGAGCCAGTAGTCGGTTTCAAATTTCCCTGCCGCGTTGGCCGTCCCGCCGGCGAAGCCGTTGTAGTAAATGTATTGATACGGGTGAAGGGCTGCGCTGCCGATGACGCCGGGGAGGATGCAAATGGCAGCCAGGAAAACCTTTGCAAGTGAATTTGTCCATTTTGCCGTCAGCGCTTCGAAGCCGATGCCAGCCAAAACGAACATGGGCGGCAGGATGAAAAGGAATTGCCGAAAGTTATCGTAAACGTTCGATTTCAAGAGGATTTGCAGCGCCACCGGCAGGATAAACCAAACAAGCAAGACAATGCGCCTGACGGTTTCAAGCCGGTCTGTGCGGAACCTGGCTGCGGTGACGATGAACCCAATCCATGCGAGAATCACGGCGGGAATCGTGATTTGGATGGTTATCAGAAGAGGGATGTATATCCATGGCAGGTCGGCGGAGGAGATATTACCGCCCAGAAAGCGGATTTCGGCGACAAACGGAAAATCGCGCATCACTTGAAGCGTTTCCAAAAAATGGAAAGCAGGGGAATCCCAGAGGAAGGGCCAGGTCAGGCAGGAGGTGACGGCGGCGATGGAAAAGTAACAGATGAGAATGGGCAGGGTTCTTTTCCCTGCCGCAGCCACTGCATAGCCGGCGACCAACAGTCCGGCGAATGGGGCGAGGATGCGTATGGAAGTGGCCAGCCCAAGGGTAATCCCGGCTGCAATGGTCAGGAACCAGAGTCGGAGGTCCGGGGTGAGGCGGAACTGCCTGCTTTGGATGACGTCCAGATAAAGTCGTCTTCCAAGCAGGATGAGGAAAATGAATCCAAGGATCAGCCGTTCCAGGTGTGCAGACACGGCTTTGTGGATGTAGTTTTCGACGGGCAGCCGGTTCGCATTGCCCGTTAGTGCGGAGAAGAGTGCGCCCAAAAAGGATTCGGCTGGGGCATTGTAAAGAGCCGAGATCGCCCAGGCGATGAGTGAGGAGATCAGGTCTTTGCCAACGTATGTGAAAATATACAAGCCGAATATTATGGCGAGGATCAGGCGGAACCAGGGAAGGGAATCGGAGCCTGCGTTTTCGGATTTATTCTTGATGGCGTCTGCCATCGCAAGCCCGGAGACGACACTGACCAGAAAAAATGTGAGAAAGGGGATGTCCTTGGGGTTGATGAAGGCATGACCGAACAGCAGCGGCTGGGCGGCGAAAAGCGCAGTGACCCCGAACGCCGTCCAGGGGGGTGTGTAGCGTTTTGCAAGTACGTACAGCGCAGCAAGCGAGAGTTGGAAGAATGTGAAGTTCGCCAGATGCCAGAGGTCGGCATACTTCCAGGTTTCGAATATGGGCGTGAGTGTGTCAACGATCTTCCAGCCGAACGCAGTATAAACAGGACCGTAGTAGCGCAGGTCAATGAAGAAGATGTGTTTTTCGGGAATCAGCGGCTTTCCGTTCAACCCGCGTATGTAAGCGTCGTAGGAGCGTTCTCCGTAGAGGTAAAACGAAGGCTCGTCCCAGGCTTCGCCGAACTCATCTCCGACGAAAAAGGCAAGGATGAGGTTGACTGCGATCAACAAAGCCAGGGCATGGAGCGGCGTGAGTTTCTTTCGTAATTCGTTCATGGGCGCCTTCGATTATACGCGCTTGAAAGAGTGTAGCGCAAAACTGTCGGTGACCTTTGCTCAAAGCCGCCGCCGTTCGCCGCGCGAAGACGCCGTCCCCGGCGCAGGGAGCGCTAAGAAAATTACCGATACTTTTGCGCTATACCCCTCTCGAAAATGGAAATGGCAATTCCGGTTTTCTCTGGTAAAATACAGCCCGCGATTCCAGCCCGCACACCCTCTCTTGTGTCCAGCCCCTGGACGCCCGCATCTTCAGTGCCTGTCTGGAACGTAATAAATTTCAAGGAGAAACAAGCAAGATGGTTCGTATTCGTTTACGTCGTATTGGTCTCAAGGGCCAACCCACGTACCGCATTGTGGCGGCTGAAAAGGAAGCCCCGCGCGACGGCCGCTTTTTGGAAATTCTGGGCGTGTACAACCCGCGCACCCATCCCGCCACGATCAAGCTGCAGGAAGACCGCATCTATCACTGGATGAAGAACGGCGCCCAGCCTTCCGAGTCGGTGGAGAAGATTTTCAAGACCGCCGGTACGCTGGAACGCTTCGAACGCTTCAAGAAGGGCGAGGCGGTTGAAACCCTCGTCAAGGAAGCGCAGGAAGCCGAAGCCAAACGCGCCGCGCCGGTAAAAACCCGCAAGGACTAGCCGCATACAGCCCCTGAAGGTCCTGGCGACCTTTAGGGGCTGTTGCAAGGTGGATTATGAAAGAACTGATCGAATACATCGCCAAATCCCTCGTGGATCACCCGGAGGAAGTGGTTGTCACGCAGACCAGCGGCAACCGTCCGCGCCTTGGGTTGAGCGTCGCCAAGGAAGACATGGGACGAGTCATCGGCAAGGGCGGCAAGGTGGCAAACTCCATCCGCGTCCTCTTGCGGGTGGCGGCGGAGCGCGAAGGCAAGCAAGCCACGCTGGATGTGACGGAACCCTGATGGCAGATTCGAAATCCCCAGGCTCGCCCAAAGGCGAGTCTGTTTATTTGGCGATCGGGTTTATCCGCCGCCCGCATGGGGTGACGGGCGAGGTCATCATGGATTTGCACACCGACTTCCCCGAACGCATCAAGGCGGGACGCAAGGTTTACATCGGCGAGCGGCATGAAGCTGCCACGCTGGGCAGCGCCCGCCCGCACGGCGGCGGGATGCTGGTGCGGATTCGCGGCTATGAAACCCCGGAGACCGCCGGACGTTTCCGCAACCAGTGGGTGTACGTTAAGTCAACAGAAGTGCCGCAGCTGCCCGAAGGCCGGCATTACAAATATGAATTGCTGGACATGCAAGTAGTGGATGAGGACGGCGGCAACCTGGGAATTCTCCGCGAAATCCTCGAAACCGGCGCGAACGATGTCTATGTTGTGGTGAACGCCGCCGGGAAGGAAATTCTCCTGCCCGCCATCCCTTCGGTGGTGCTGGAAACGGATATGCAGGCCCGCGTGATGAAAGTTCACCTGTTGGATGGACTCATCGAGGAACGCGATTCATAAATCGCCAACCGCGAATCTGAAATCGTAAATCGAATCGGGGAGTGATAAAATCTCAACTCATCTATGGACGATAAAAAATACTGGGTCGGGTTCAATCTCATCAAAGGCATAGGCGCGGTCCGCATGCAGGGACTGGTCGCTTATTTTGGCGATTTGGAATCTGCGTGGAATGCCGATCCCGCCGAACTTGCGCAGGCCGGCTTGGGCGCAAAATTGGTGGAAAAAGTTATCGGGGCGAGAAGGCAGGTGGACCTGGATCAGGTCTGGGCGAAGATCGAAGCGCAGGGAATCCGCATCCTCACCTGGGGCGATGAATCCTATCCGGCGCGGTTAAGGGAAATTGATCAACCACCGCCCGTCCTTTATATGCGCGGCGATTACCTGCCCGACGATGTCTTTGCCGTTGCCATCGTTGGGACGCGCAAAGTCACGCCGTATGGCAGGCAGGTGACGGAGGAGGTCGCTTCCTTCCTCGCCGCGAACGGAATCACCATCATCAGCGGACTCGCCCGTGGAGTGGATGCCATTGCGCATCAGACCGCGCTGAAAGCGGGCGGGCGGACGATAGCGGTTCTCGGCTGCGGCGTGGACAAAATCTACCCGCCCGAACACCGCGCCCTCGCCGAACAGATGATGACGCGCGGCGCGCTTGTCAGCGATTATGCGGTTGGCACGCCGCCGGATGCGTCCAACTTTCCGCCGCGCAACCGCATTATTTCCGGGTTGTCGCTGGCGGTGGTGGTGATCGAAGCGGCGGAGACCAGCGGCGCGTTGATCACCGCCGGGTTTGCGGCGGAGCAGGGACGTGAGGTCTTCGCCGTGCCGGGCAGTATCCTTGCGCCGCAAAGCAGGGGCACGAACAGGCTGATTCAGAACGGCGCATTGCCGCTGTTGAATCCCGGCGACCTCATGCAGGCGCTGGATTTGACCCGCGTGGGCGAGAAGAAAACTGCGAGAAAAATTTTGCCGTCCGATGAAACCGAGGCGCGCGTTTTGGGCGTGTTGGGCGGCGAGCCGGTGCATGTGGATGAAATCCGTAATTTAGCCAACTTGCCAATCGAAAGGGTTTCTGCTACCCTTGCCCTCATGGAATTGAAAGGTATGGTGCGTCAGGTCGGCGGCATGAATTACGTTGCCGTGCGCGAAGACCAAACTCAATATAAGGTGAGTGAGTGACATGTCCGAACATCATTATGCGGTCATTATGGCTGGGGGCGGCGGGACCCGCCTGTGGCCCGTTTCGAGAAAGGAAAGCCCAAAGCAATTGCTCCCGCTTCTGGGTCAGGAAACGCTGTTCCAAAGTACCGTGAGGCGTCTGGCGAATATGTTTCCGCCGGAGCGCATCCTGGTTGTGACCGTGGAAGAGCAGGCGCGCGAGATGAAACAGCAGGCGCCTGAAATCCCGGAGGAAAATTACCTGATCGAACCCGCACCGCGCGGCACGGCTTCGGTGGTCGGGTTGGCGGCAAAGGTGCTCCAAAAACGCGACCCGAATGCTTCGATGGCGATCTTGCCCTCCGACCATTTCATCCGCAACGTGGATTTGTTCCATTACCTGCTCAAGGCGGCGTTCGAAGTGGCGGAACGGGATTTTCTCGTCACGCTGGGTATCACGCCGACCATGCCCTCCACTGCGTATGGCTACATCCAGCAGGGCAGACCGCTGGACGGCGAATACAAATATCCCGTTTACATGGTCAAGAGTTTCAAGGAAAAACCGGACGAACAGACCGCCCAGCAGCTGCTCCGCATGGGCGACCATTCCTGGAACAGCGGCATGTTCATCTGGCGCGCTGATTTGATTTTGAAGGAGATCGCAAAACAAATGCCCGACCTTGCCTCGGCGCTGGATGTGATCGGCGCGGCGTGGGAGACCTCCCGTCAACATGAAGTCGTCGAAAAGAACTGGGTCAACCTGAAAACCGAGACCGTGGATTACGGCATCATGGAAAAAGCCGAGCGCGTTGCCGTGCTTCCTGCAGGCGGACTGGGCTGGAGCGATGTCGGTTCATGGTCGTCGCTGTTCGAGGTCCTGCTGCCCGATATGAACGGGAACATCGCCACCAATGCGGGGCTGCACCTTGCACACGAGACGCACAATACGCTGGTGTACGGCGGCGGAAGCGACCGCCTCGTCGTCACCATCGGCGTGGATGACATGGTTATCGTGGATACTGGCGACGTGCTCCTGGTATGTAAGACGGACCAATCACAGAAGGTCAAGGAAGTGGTGGAGCATTTGAAAAAACACCGGCAGGAAACATATTTGTAAGCGCCTGCAAAATTGCCATTTGCCAAAAAACGAAGAACTGCTTTAGAATGTGCCATCCCGTACCCGTACGGGGTGGATTTGTGTAACTTGGCTCTCCCGTAATCAACGGGAAAGAGTCTACACACGAAGGGCGCCAGGTCCACAAAGGGGGATGGGATGGTCTTTACACGTGTTTTCCCTTCGTGATCTTTGAGTACGTCGTGTTTAATGGTTTTCCCGTTAAAAACGGTAGAACCTGTAACTCTCAAACAGGAGCGTGTTTCACGCTGGAGGTTCGATGGAAGCATATTGTATGAAGTGCAAGGCAAAACGGGAGATCAAGGAGCCGGTGGCAGGGTTTAATGCCAGGGGCTCTGCGATCACGACCGGGGTGTGTCCCGTTTGCGGCACGAAAATTTTTCGCATGGGAAAAACCGAAGCCCATGAAGGACTGACCCCGCCGCCCAAACCCGAAAAGGTGGAAACGCGCGCGGGCAAACTGGTCATCGTCGAGTCGCCGGCGAAGGCGAAGACCGTTGGGCGTTTTCTCGGCAAAGGCTATACCGTCCGCGCTTCGGTGGGACACGTGCGCGATTTATTGAAATCCCAGCTTTCGGTGGATGTGGAAAACAACTTCGAGCCGAAATACCGCGTGCCGAACGAAAAGAAGGAAGTCGTAAAGGAACTCAAACAACTCGCAAGAAAAGCGGAGGAAATCTATCTCGCCACCGATCCCGACCGCGAAGGCGAATCCATCTCGTGGCATTTGATGCAGGCGGCGGAGATTGACCCCGAACGCACCAAACGAGTCGTCTTCCATGAAATCACCGCTCCCGCCGTTGCCGAGGCGTTTTCGCATCCGCGCAGTATTGACATGAACCTGGTGGATGCCCAACAGGCGCGCCGCGTGCTGGACCGGCTTGTCGGTTACAGCATCAGCCCGATTCTGTGGGAAAAGGTCCGCGGGCGGCTTTCGGCGGGGCGCGTGCAGTCGGTGGCGCTGCGCCTCATCGTGGACCGCGAACGCGAGATCGAAGAATTCAAGCCTGTGGAGTTTTGGACCATTCACGCCGAGTTCAAGCCGGAAAAGTTGAAATCCACCTTTGTCGCCAAACTCGTCCGGGTGGATGACAAGGAGCCGGAACTGCCGAACGAGGAGTCGGTCAAGCCGCTTCTGATTGACCTCGAGACTGCTTCGTTTTCCATTACAAAGGTCAAACGCGGAGAGCGGCGGCGGAAACCCTCCGCGCCCTTCACCACGTCCACGCTCCAGCAGGAGGCTTCACGCAAACTCGGTTTCACCGCCAGGCGCACCATGGCATTGGCGCAGGGATTGTACGAAGGTCAGGATGTGGGCGAAGGCGGCACGACCGGTCTCATCACCTACATGCGCACCGACTCGACCAATGTCTCTGCCATTGCCCAGAACGAAGCGCGCGAGTACATCACCGGCAGATACGGCGGCGATTTCCTGCCCTCCGAGCCGCCGGTATACCGGACGAAATCCGCCAACGCGCAGGAAGCGCATGAGGCGATTCGTCCCACCTCTGTAATGCGCGACCCGGAGAAGGTGAAGGAATTCCTTGAGCCAGCCATGTTCAAACTGTACCGCCTCATCTGGCAGCGTTTCATCGCCTCACAAATGGAAGCGGCTGTGTACGACACGCTCCAGGTGGAAGTGACCGGCAAAACCGCCGGGCATGAATACCTCCTGCGGGCTTCCGGTTCCTCGGTCAAGTTCCCCGGCTTTTTGGTCGTCTATGAAGAAGCCAAAAGCGAAGACGTGAAAGCGGAAGACGAAGAAGAGGATGTCAAGATTCCAGCGGGGGTGGCGGAGGGACAAAAGCAGGAACTGGTGCGCTTGATTCCCGAACAGCACTTTACCCAGCCGCCTCCGCGCTATACCGAAGCCTCGCTGGTGCAGGCGCTGGAAGAGAACGGCATCGGGCGCCCGTCCACATATGCGCCGACGATTTCGACGATTCAGCAGCGCGGCTATGTGGTGCGCGAAGAGAAACGCCTCGTTCCGACCGACACGGGCATTCAGGTCAATAACCTGATGATGCAGTACTTCCCTGAAGTGGTGGATTTGAATTTCACCGCCCACATGGAGGAAGACCTTGACAAGATCGCCGAAGGCGAAATGGCATGGACGGACGCCATCCGCGAATTCTACGAACCATTCTCGGCGGATGTGAAGAAGGCGCAGGCGGAGATGCCCGTCCACAAGACCGAGCCGGAGCCGATTGGGCGCACCTGTCCCGAAGACGGCGGCGAACTGGTCATCCGTTATGGGCGGTTTGGCAAGTTCATCTCCTGCTCCAATTTCCCGACCTGCCGGTACACCGAGCCCTGGCTGGAGAAGATCGGGGTCGCCTGCCCCAAGGATGGCGGCGATCTCGTGGAGCGCAAAACCCGCAAGGGACGCACTTTTTACGGCTGCGCCAATTACCCAACCTGCGATTTCACGTCCTGGAAGAAGCCGCTCGCCAAGCCATGCCCGAAGTGCGGCGGCCTGCTCGTGGCGGCGAACAAGCGCGAAGCGCAATGCACGAATTGCTCCGAAACCTTCCAATTGGAGGAGGTCGTCCCTGAGAGCGTGTGATCGGGGACGACCATGTTCGGGGTGTTGAAGCAGGCTTGGGCGGAGTCTGAGGCGGTTCGTCCTTCAAAGCAACTATTCTGCCATGCGGATAGGGATAATTACGTTGTATAATCAATCCAAAGTGTACATGCGAAGGAGTCGAATATGCAATTCATTGTTGCCCTGCTGAAAAAGATTCCCATCCTGCCCATTGCCCTTTTTGTTGCGGGACTGCTGTTGGGGCTGGTGTGGGGATATTGGATTGACCCGGTTGAATTTAAAGATGCCATGCCGTCTCACCTCCGCGCCGATTTGCAGGAGGATTATCTGCGCATGGCGATTGACTCCTTCCTGGTGAACCAGGACCCGAACCTGGCGGTGCAGCGCTGGAAGAACCTCGGTACCGGCGCGCAGCAAGCCTATCTTAGCGTGCAGAACAATCCGGGCACGACCAACCAGGAGGTCATCAAATTGTATGGAGACCTGGTGACGAATGTGCTTGCCGCGGAGGGTGGACAGCCCGCGCCGGATACCTCCGGCGGAGCGTCGGGAATCGGACGCACGGCGCTGATCGGGCTTGGGTTGATCCTTGTGCTGGGCGTGGTTGCCGCCGGGGGTATGTATCTCTTCCGCCTGTTGGGCAGGCGCGGCTCCGGCGAAGTGACCGCGGTGATGCAGGCGGCTGAGATCAACCGCAGCGCCGCCCGTACGAACTTCGAGGAACTCGGGCTTGCGCCGCCGATCACGCAAACGATGACCACTTATGTGTTGGGCGACGACCTGTACGATGAATCGTTCAGCATTGATACGCAGGCGGGCGAGTTCCTGGGCGAATACGGCGTGGGTGTGGCTGAGGTGATCGGTGTGGGCGAACCCAAGAAAGTGACCGCGCT
>QMIW01000170.1 GCA_024434165.1 Chloroflexota bacterium
ATGCAGGAACGGGCACACGCTCGGGTTGGTGATGGCGAACGGGGCGGACGCTCCGCAGTTGATGATCTACCGTCATGCGATCGATGCGGGGGCGGAGCATCCGGCTGAGGTGGATGTTATGATTGGTCCGGTGACGGGGATGATGCTGGTGCAATGCGATCTGTGCGGAGATGTGCGGGTGTGGCAGATCTCGGTGGCTTCGTTGCTGTACCTGGTGGAGGCAATGCCGACGCATCTTTTGTTCGAGTTTTGGCGGCGGTTGTTGGAGCGGGCGAAGATGCCTGGTTTGACCCCTCCCCCAACCCCTCCCCATCGGGAGAGCGCCGATGGAGAGGGGAGAGCAGCAGAGGTGAATAATGCCAGCGTATAACTTTCAGCGGCAATTCGTGAAGCCGATTTTGAAAGGCAATAAGCCGCATACGATCCGGCGAAGGCGCAAGCATCCGACGAAGGTCGGGGATGAGTTGAAGTTGTATATTGGGATGCGGACGAAGGCGTGTAAATTGTTCGCAAAGGCGCGATGCACGTCCATCCAGCCGGTGGTGATCCATCCGTGGAAGGGTGAGTTATGGATGGTCCACCCGGAGCATGATGTTCTGTGTCCGGTCGAAGATTTGGGCGCGCTGGCGCGGGCAGACGGGTTCGAGGATGTGGGCGCTTTCTTTGATTTTTTCAAGCGGTATAAGCGCGAGTGCCTGGACGATTTCGAGATCATTTATTGGGACCCGAAGGAGTTGAAGGCTTATCTCAGCCTAGAGGTTTTGGGAGAAGGTCTGCTGGGGGCGCATCCTGAGGTTGTGATCGTTGACGAGGTGCTTGGATGAGCCAGTTGATGAGCGAGGTTATGGACCGGATGGCTTTGGATCACAAGTCGCCGAAAACAGTCAAGGCGTATTCGGCGAAAATCCGCGATTTTGTGCATTGGACAGGCGCGAAAAAGCGGGAGGATTTGCACGACCCGAGCCTGGTCGAGAAGTATCTGACGCATCTGGCTGTAAATCGGCGGGTGGGCGCAGTGACGCAGAACCAGGCATTCTATGCGGTTCTGTATCTTTACTGCGAGATCTTGAAAATAGAGGTTGAAAACGTCCATGCTTTGCGGGCAAAGGAGGGAAAGCGTCTGCCGGTTGTGTTGACGAAGGATGAGGTGCGCCGGGTGTTGAATTGCGTCCAGGGCGATCCGTATCATCTGATCGTGGAGTTGTTGTATGGCGCGGGGCTGCGGTTGAGCGAGGCTCAGAAACTGCGGATCAAGGACTTGAATTTCGACCGCTATTTATTGTTCATCCGCGGCGCGAAAGGCGACAAAGACCGGACTGTGCCGTTGCCGCAAATTTTGGAGAAGCCGATGCGCGACCAAATGGGAATCGCGCGGCGGTTATGGGAGATCGATACCCAGCGGGGGATGCCGGGCGTGGCAATGCCGAATGCGCTCGATCGGAAATATCCGAATGAAGGGAATCAATTCGGCTGGTTTTGGGTCTTTCCTGCGGAAAACTATTCGACAGACCCTGTATCGAAAATTTATCGCAGGCATCATATCTATGAGACAGGAATTCAACGGGCGGTTGCGCGCGCCCGGAAGGAGGCTGGTATTTATGCTCATGTCACCCCGCATACGTTCCGCCATTCGTTCGCGACCCACCTTTTGCAGGATGGGTATAGCATCCGCGTGGTGCAGGAGTTGCTGGGGCATGAGGACGTGAAAACGACGATGATCTATACCCATTGCATGTTGCCCGCTGGCGAGGCAGGTGTCG